>NZ_PSVK01000007.1:0-128401 GCF_002931115.1 Rathayibacter sp. AY1E6
GGGGTAGGGGGGTGTGTGGCGGGCTCCACGATCGGTAGGCCTGCCCTTGCCGCGTGCCGGACCGGATCGTGGGGTGCCCCTGAGCGGGGCCGCTGTCTCTATCCGTCCGGCCGCCCCTCTTGACACACGAGCGAAGTAAGTGTTCAATCAGTCACATGCCCACCCCCTCCACCCGCTCCACCGCCGAGGCGCAGCGCGAGCGGATCACCGCGGCGGCGCTCCACGTGTTCGCGCGCACCGGATACGCCGCGACCCCGATCACCGAGGTCGCGGCCGAGGCCGGCGTCTCGCCCGCCTACGTCTTCCGCCTGTTCCCGGGCAAGCTCGGCGTCTTCGTCGCCGCGGTCGACCGCTGCTACGAGCAGGTGGCGACCACGCTCGCGGCGGCGGGGGAGGCCTCGCCCTCCTCGGACCCGGTCGACCGGCTCGAGGCGATGACCGTCGCCTACATCGACCTGATCGCCGACCGCGACCTGATCATGCTGCAGTCGCAGGCGCAGAGCGCGTGCGACGTCCCCGAGATCCGCGAGGCGGTGCGCCGCGGGATCTCCGCGGTCGTCCGGACGGTCACCGTCGTCTCCGGAGCCGACGGCCCGGCCGTGCAGCGCTTCGTCGCCTACGGGCAGCTCTGTCACCTGATCGTGCAGACCGACCTCGGCGGCGTCGACTCCGAGTGGGCCCGCATCGTCTCCGACGGCATCCGGCACCGCGACTGAGTACGCGGTCCTTCCCTCTCCCTCCTCTTCCTCCTCCTCTTCGCCACCCTCTTTCTCATGTCCGCCGTTGTGACTGTCCAGTCACTCACCAACCACCTCCAGGAGCCCCTCGTGACCACCACCCTTCCCCGCACCACCAGCCGCGTCGTCCTCCCCGGGATCGTCGAGCCGTCCGGACTGCTCCTCGAGCAGGCGCCGGTCGAGCCGCCCGCGGCCGGCGAGCTGCTCGTCGCCGTCGAGGCCACCGGCATCTCGTTCGCCGAGCAGTCGATGCGCCGCGGCCGCTACTTCGCCCAGCCGCCGTTCCCCTTCACGCCCGGCTACGACCTCGTCGGCCGGCTCCTCGCGGTCGGCCCCGGCGGCGACGCGTCGCTCGAGGGCCGCCGCGTCGCCGCCCTCACCAAGACCGGCGGCTGGACGGGTCACGCCCGCGTAGCCGCCCGCGACTGCGTTCTCGTCCCCGACGGAGTCGCGTCCGAGGACGCCGAGGCCGTCGTGGTCAACGGAGTGACGGCGTGGCAGATGCTGCACCGCTCGGCCCGGGTCTCCCGCGGCGACACGATCCTCCTGTTCGGCGCGAACGGCGGAGTCGGCGGCCTCGTGCACCGCCTCGCCCGCCTCGAGGGGATCCGCGTGATCGGCGCCGCCTCGCCCCGCCACCACGAGGCCCTCCGAGCGGCCGGAGTGGAGCCCGTCGACTACGCCGATCCCGACCTCGCCGCTCGCGTGCGCGAGCTCGCTCCCGGCGGAGTGCAGGCCGTGTTCGACAACGTCGGCGGAGCGACGACCCGGCTGGCGTGGTCGCTGCTCGCGCCCGGCGGCACCCTCGTCGCCTACGCGATCGTCAGCGCGAGCACCGGGAGCATCTGGCCCCCGTTCCTCCGCCAGCTCGCGCGGATCCAGGCCTACCAGCTGGCCCCCAACGGCCGGCGCGCGGCCTTCTACGACCTCTGGGCGGGCCACTCGCTGCGCCCCGCGCGCTTCCGTGCGAGGCTCGAGGAGGACCTCGGCCGCGTGCTCGGACTCCTCGCCGACGGCTCGCTGACGGCCAACATCGCCGCCCGCTTCCCGCTCACGGGGATCGTCGAGGCGATGGAGCTCGCCGAGTCCCGAACGCTCGACGGCAAGGTGATCCTGCTGCCATGAGCGGGGTGCGTCCGGGCGGAGGGTGATTCCGGCGCGGAGGCGCCCGGTCGGCGAGCAGGGGAGAATGGCGCGGTGGACACGGGACTGGTCGAGGTGCTGAAGGCGCTGGGCAATCCCACGCGACTGCAGATCATGGAGTGGCTCCGCTCTCCTGAGGCGTCGTTCAGCGAGTTCGAGCCGATCGCCGACCGCGCCGAGTTCGGGGTCTGCGTCACGCATCTCGCCGCGAAGAGCGGTCTCGCGCAGTCGACCATCTCGTCGTACATGGGATCCCTGGAGCGCGCGGGCCTCGTCCGCTCGACGCGCGTGGGGAAGTACACCCACTACCGGAGGAGCGACGCCGACGTCGACGGGCTCCTGAAGCGGCTCGGAGCGTCGATCTAGCGACGTATCGCAAATCGTCGATATGATCGGCGGCATGACCGATGCTTCCGAGACCGCTCCCGCTCGCCGTGCTCTGCTCGTCCACGCCCATCCCGAGGAGCGGTCCTTCTCCTCGGCGCAGGCGGACGCGGTCCTCGAGCAGCTGAGGGCCGACGGCATGGAGGTGCGCCGGCTCGACCTGTACGCCGAGGGCCGGGACCCGGTGCTGCACCGCGACCAGTTCGCGGCCGGCTCCGGCTACTTCAAGCCGCAGGCGCAGCAGATGACCGCGGTCCTCGAGAAGACGCTCGGGGAGCCCGTCACGAGCGATCTCGACGAGCTGCTGCAGGCGGATCTCCTGGTGCTCTCGTTCCCCCTGTGGTGGTTCTCGATGCCGGCGATCATGAAGGGCTGGATCGACCGGGTCTTCGTGATGGGCGCGACGTTCGGAGGCGAGCACGGCGTCTTCGCCGAGGGCGGCCTGCGCGGCAGGAGCGCGATGCTCCTGCTGACGACGGGCGGCGGCGAGGCGGCCTTCGCGCCCGGCGCCGCCGACGGCTACGGCGACCTGCAGTCGTTCCTCTTCCACATCCATCGCGGGATGCTCGAGTTCGTCGGCTACGACGTCCTGCCCCCGGTGGTCACCTACGGTCCCGCCCGCCTCGACGCGGCCGGACGCGAGGGCGCCCTGCAACGGGCTCGAGCGCAGGCGTCCGCATCGACGGCCCGGCTGCGCGGCGCCTAGCGTTCGCCGCTGCGCCTCCCGGCCGCCCTCAGTCCCGCGACCGGCTCGCGTGCGCGCGGGCCTTCATCCGGTTGCCGCACGTCGCCATCGAGCACCACTTGGCGGTGCCGGGGCGGCTGCGGTCGAGGAGGAAGAGGTTGCACTCGTCGTTCGCGCAGGCGCGGAGCCGCCCGGGGAACCGGGCGTTCACAGCGGACCAGGCGAGGACCGATTCCACCGCGAGTCGATCCGGTTCGGGAGCGCTCAGCTCCCACACGACGCCCTCATCGGTGACGCGCGGGGTGCGCACGGCGCGCGCGACCAGGTCCGCGAGCTCCGCGACGGCCGCGGGCGCGCC
Organism: Rathayibacter sp. AY1E6; assembly: GCF_002931115.1. Classification (NCBI taxonomy): domain Bacteria; kingdom Bacillati; phylum Actinomycetota; class Actinomycetes; order Micrococcales; family Microbacteriaceae; genus Rathayibacter; species Rathayibacter sp. AY1E6. The sequence continues at coordinate 3,308 of NZ_PSVK01000007.1, forward strand.
CGACCGCACGACCGCCTGGAGCGCGTCGCGGGCGCGGCGCAGCCGCTCGAGCTCGTCCTCGGTGCCGACTCCGCCCCACCGCCGGGCGAGCTCGCGACCGGCCGCGTCGCCGAGGTCGTCCGTCGGCCGTCCGTCCACCACCGGCGCGCTGTTCAGCACCGCCAGGAGCAGCTCCTCGTCCCGATCCATCGTTCCCCGTCCTCCCGCGCCGTGCGGCCCGTTCGATCCATGCTAGCGTCCGACTAACCAGTAAATCGACTTGTAGGGGTTAGCCATGGTCGTCGTCCATCACCGCACCGTGTCCGTCGACGGACTCGACGTCTTCTGGCGGGAGGCCGGTCCCGTCGACGCGCCCGTCCTCCTGCTGCTGCACGGGTACCCGAGCAGCTCGCACATGTTCCGCCATCTCCTCCCCGCCCTCGCCGGCCACTACCGCGTCATCGCCCCCGACCACATCGGCTTCGGGCGCTCGTCCGCGCCCTCCGTCGAGGACTTCGACTACACGTTCGCCGCCCTGACCGCGGTGACCGGCCGCTTCCTCGAGACCATCGGGGTGACCCGGTACACGATCTACGTCCAGGACTACGGCGCCCCCGTCGGCTGGCGCCTCGCCCTCGCCGATCCGTCCGCGGTCGTCGCCGTGATCTCGCAGAACGGCAACGCCTACGAGGAGGGCTTCGTGCCCGACTTCTGGGACCCGATCTGGGCCGACGCCGCCGAGCGGACCGACGAGACGCGCGACGCCCTCCGGCCGGCTCTCGGCCGGGAGGCCGTCGAATGGCAGTACACCCACGGTGTCCCCGATCCCAGCACCGTCGACCCGGACGCCTGGGAGCACGACCTCGCGCTCCTCGCCCGCCCCGGCCAGGACGACGTGCAGCTGGCGCTCTTCCGCGACTACGCCACGAACCGCGCCCTGTACCCCGCCGTGCAGGCGTGGATCCGCGAGTCCGGAGTCCCCGTCCTCGCCGTCTGGGGCCGGAACGACGAGATCTTCGCCCCCGCCGGCGCCCAGGCGTTCCTCCGCGACGCGCCTCACGCGCGCATCGAGCTCGTCGACGGCGGGCACTTCCTGCTCGAGTCCCACCTCGACCGCGTCGTCAGCGCGATCACGGACTGGCTGCGCCCGGCGTGATGCCCGAGGACGGGCGGGAGGGTCTCGTCGCCCGCCCGACCCTCCTCAGCGGACGGTGGTGGCAGCGGTGTCGGCGTTGCTGCGGATCGACGGATCCGGAGTCCTCACGGAGAAGGTGGTTGCGAGCGCTGTGCCCGTGCCTGCGCTCACGGCCGTGACGGTGATCTTCTCGGTGGATGTCCGCCCGTTGCCGAGGCTGGAGCGCTGGAAGACCACGACGCTGCCGATACGGGTGTACTTCCCCGTTGCGGAGACGAACCGCACCCCCGGCGGGAGGATCACCTTCGAGTAGACGGACGTCGACGTGGAGGGTCCGGCGTTCTTCGTGATGAGCGTGTACGTGAACGTCCTCCCCTTCACCGCGGTGGTCGGAGCGGAGACGTCGACGCGAAGGTCGGCCTTCGCGGTCGCGGACGCAGGGGACACGGTGAGAGTGCTCTGCGCGGTCGCGGTTCCGGCGGTGCTGGCGGCCTGCACGGTGAAGACGTAGGCGCCGGTCCTGGTCGGAGTGCCGGTGAGGCGCCCCGTCGGATCGAGGGTGAGACCCGGGGGCAGGGCGCCCGACGACACGGTCACGACGGGCGCCGGAGTTCCCGCGACCGCGTAGGTGAATTCGTAGTCCGAGCCGACGACGCCGGCTGCGACGGTTCCGCTGATCGTCGGCGCGACGGGTGCAGGCGGGGCGGCCTCGACGGTGATCCGCCGGGAGGCGATGGTGGTCGTTCCGAAGGAGTTGGTCGCGGTGACGGTGAAGTCGGAGGTTCCGGGTTCTGCGGGCGTGCCCGTCACGAACCCCTCGGGAGTCAGGGTCAGTCCGGGCGGGAGCGTCCCGCTGGCGAGGGTGTGGTCCGCGAGGCGCGCATCCCCTCCGAAGGCGAAGGAGAACGGAGTGCCGACCGTCGCCGTGGGAGGCGCGGCAGCCGTGAGGACGGGACGGGTCCCGGTGGCGAGGGTGAAGCCGTAGCCGGCGTCGATCGAGGTGACCCCCTTCAGTCCTGCGGGAACCGTGGACTGGCCGGCACCGTCGTCGCCCCAGGCGGCGACGGTGCCGTCCTCGCGGAGCGCCACGCTGTGCCCGTACCCGGCGGCGACCGCGACGACACCGGTCAGCCCGGCGGGGACGTCGCTCTCTCCGTCCCTGTCGCTCCCCTCGGCGACGACGCTGCCGTCGGCGCGGACGGCGAGGTCGTGGGTCCGTCCCGCCGCGACCGCGACGATGTCGGAGTAGCCCGCGAAGATGTCGTCGGGGCCGTCGTAGCCCCAGCTCACGACGCTGCCGTCGCTCGTGACGGCGAGGGTGTGGAAGGACGCGGCGGAGATCGCCACGACGTCGTCCAGACCGGGAGGCGCCTCCAGCACTCGCCCCTGGTCGTACCCCCAGATCGCCACTGTCCCGTCGTCGCGGAGCGCGACGCTGTGGGTGCCGCTCGAGTCGATCGCGGTGACGCCGCTCAGCCCCGCCGGCGGCTCGGTGTACCGGTCCTCCGGGGGGAAGAGCGGCGCGACGGTGCCGTCCTCGAGAAGCGCCAGATCGGGGGAGACGGCCGCGACGCCGCGGAGGTCGTCCGCCGGGAGGGGGTCGCCTTCGAGATTGTCACCCCAGACGGCCACTGTGCCGTCGCTCCTCGCCGCGACGCCGTAGTACTGGCCGGCCGCGATGGAGACGGCGTCGGTCAGATCCTCGGGGGCGCTCGTCCGACCGTCCTCGTCGTATCCCCAGCCCACGACGCGCCCGCCCGCGACGGGAGCGTCGGCCGCGTGAGCCGCGGCCGCGGTGCCGGTGAGCGGCCCGTCGAGGGCGGCGAGGCCGGTCCCGAGGAGGAGGGCGCCGGTGAGGAGCGCGAGCGGGCGGACAGTGCTTCGGAGGCGCATGGGGTCTTCCGGTCGGGTCGGCCGTCGTCGGCCGCCCTGCGACCGTGACAGCTGCGAGCGCCGTGGGCAATGCCCTCTTCCGGCCACGTCCGGAAGAGGGCGCCCGGGCGGACGTCCTTCGTCGGCCCCGCTCGGCTGATCCTGTTCACGACGGAGGAAGGATGAGGCTCCGGCGCCCGTTCCGCGCGGATCGCGGGATCCTGGAGCAGATCCGTCCTTGTTCGTTGTGAACACCGTCTGGACGAGGTCCTGCATCGGCGATGCTCCGAAGCCCGGCTTCGACCTCGTCAGGACCCGAACCCGGCTCCCGTCGGCTCCTCGGCGTTCCGGATGACGGTGAGCAGGAGGTCGTTCAGCTGCTGGGCGGCGGGGGCGCTCAGGCCGACGTCGCTGAGGTCGTTGGTCGCGAGCGCGACCGCGCGCGCCGCGGTGAGGACGCGCTCCCCGTCGGCGGTCGTGCGGACGGGGGTGCGTCGGCCCTTCCCGCGGACTCCGACACGCTCGATCAGCCCTCGCCGCTCCATGCCGTCGAGGACCTCGGACATCGTCTGCGGGCGGACGAAGACCGCGCGGGCGATCTCGGCCGAGGTCAGCTGCGCTCCGCCGGTGAGGCAGGAGAGGACGCCGAACTGCATCAGGCTCACGTCGTGCTCCGCGAGCCCGGCGGTGATGCGCGCGCCGATGATCCGCGCGACCTTGACCGCGTTCCAGCCGAGGACGGCCTCGAGTCCCTCGTCGTCGTCCACGCCGACATCCCTCCCGGGTGATTCAAAGAAACAGGAACCTGCTTCACGAGGTAGCCTGCAGGGACCTGCTTCTGCAGTCCCCTCCCTGGAGTGTGCACCACACCCCGGACCACATCGATCCGACAGGACATCCCATGACCGGCACGCAGCTCCCCGACGACCGAGGCCGATGGGGCGCGGAGGACGAGCTCGGCACGCTCACCCTCATCGACGACGCCGCACGGCGACGTGCCGCGGAGGAGGTGAGGACCGGCCGCTGGGTCTCGCTCGCCCTCCCCGTGGCTCCCGCGTCGATGCTGGGCGGCCCCTTCGCGCCCGCCGCTCCGCCGTCGCCCCCGGTGCAGCAGGCGCTCCTCTACACCGGTACCCCTCCGATGGGCATGTCCGAGGTGCTGATCATGACTCCGCACCACCCGGCGATGACCCACCTCGACGCGTTCGCGCACCTGCCCGTCGACGACGGAGTCGTCTACCCGGGCCGGCCTCTCGCCGAAGCCGTCACCGCCGGCGGAGTGATGCACGGATCCACCTCCTCGTTCGCCGAGGGCATCGTCACGCGCGGAGTCCTCCTCGACCTCGCGCCGCAGGCGAGGCTGCCGGCGGCGCACGCGATCGTCGCCGCCGACCTCGACGCGGCCGAGCGCCGGGGAGGCGTCCCCCTGCAGTCCGGCGACGCGCTCGTCGTCCGCAGCGGGTGGGGCTTCTCCTGGGACTCGGAGGAGCAGGCCCCCGGCATGACCGTCGACGCCGTGACCTGGATGCACGAGCGGGGCGTAGCGCTCTACGCGGGGGACATCGGCGACAGCTTCCCCCCTCACGATCCCGAGATGCCGATGCCGATGCACATGGTCGCGCTCGCACGGCTGGGCAGCCCCTCATCGACAGTGCGGACGTGGAGCAGCTCGCCGTGGTCTGCGCCGAGCTGTCCCGCTGGTCGTTCCTGCTCAGCGTGGCCCCACCGCGCCTGCTCGGGCTCACCGGCGTTCCGGTCAATCCGATCGCCGTCTTCTGAGGTGCGCCGCCGCCGCCCCGCGGATCGCCGCCGAGGACCCGCCGCTCGCCGCTCAGCGGCTGAGGAGGGCGACGAGGTCGGTCGCGATGCGGTGCTCGACGTCGGCCGGGACGGGCTGCACGGCGGCGTCGAGGTCCGCGGTGACGACGGCGGCGAGGCTCCGGGCCTGCAGGGTCAGGCCGAGGTCCATCGCCTGGATCGGGTTGCCGCCGGCCGCGGTGAGGTTGATCATCCGGCCGTTCTCGAGGCGGATGATCCGCTTGCCGTTCTTCAGGCGGATGCCCTGCCGGCGCTGGCCGTCGGCGAACTCGGTGGTCGACTCCGTGGCGGCCGCGAGGGCGTCCTCGTCGATCTCCCACGGGAAGTGGCCGACGCCGGCGATCACGGCGCCGTCGGCGAACGCGTCGATCTCCGCCGCGCCGATGACGCCGGGTGCGCCGGTGGCGGTGAAGACGAACTGCGCGTCCGAGAGGACGTCGGCGACGGGTCCGACGCGGTGGCCGCGGAGGATCGCCTGCAGCGAGCGGATCGGGTCGACGTCCGCGACGGAGACCCGCGCTCCGAGCTGCGAGAGGGTGTCGGCGACCCCGCGCCCGCACGGGCCGTAGCCGATGACCGCGGCGCGGGTGCCCGGGATCATGAGGTTCGTGGCGTTCATGAAGCCCTGGACGACGCTCTGGCCGACCCCGTACTCGTTCTCGACGATCAGCTTGAGGGGCGAGTCGTTGATGACGACGACCGGTCGCGGGAGGGTCGCGCTGGTCTCCCGCAGGCGGATGCCGCCGGTGGTGGTCTCCTCGGTGCCGCCGAGGTAGTGGTCCGGGACGCCCGAGTTGATGAGCCGGAGAGTCAGGTCGGCGCCGTTGTCGAGGGTGAGATCGGGATCGTGCTCGAGCACCTTCTCGATGTTGCGGAGGTGCTCCGCTTCGCCGTCGCTCTGCTTCGTGTGCACGTGCACGCCGAGGGCGCGGAGGTCGTCGGCGACGTCGTCCTTCGTGGTTCCGGGCGAGCCCGTCAGAGCGATGTCCATCCCGGCCTCGACGAGGAGCGAGACGAGGGCGGCGGTCTTGGGCTCGACGTGGAGGCAGATCGCCAGCTTCTTCCCGGAGAGCACCGGAGCGAGCTCCCGGACGGCCTGCGCGGTGAGGGGCATGTGGTCGAGAGCCCAGCGGCTCGCCGGGTGGGAGAGGGAGGAGGTCATGGCGGGTCCTGTCTGGAGTGGGTAGGTGCGTGCGTCGAGTGGGGGCGTCGTGTCGCCGGCGGCGCGGGAGTCGCGTCAGGGCGCTCGGCCCCCGGCGGGCTGCCGCCGCGCCCGGCGTCGCGCGTGCGTCGAGTGCGCTGCCCGGTACGGAAGGTCCTGAGGAGGCCGATCGCCGGGGACGGCCGCGAGAGGCAGCACCGGCCTGCTCTCTGCGAGATGGAACCTGAGGTGCATCTCCTCACGCCGGGCCGAGGTCGGCACGGCGCGGATCGTCATCGGTGAGGACACCAGCCCAGTCTGTCGACCCGGACGAGCCCTCGCTCGGATGATCGTGCTCGGCGCCGGCACCCCGGGAGGGGCCGACCTGTCGTCAGCCGACGTCCCGCGCGGCACGACCAAACGCCACCGCTACCCTGACGCCATGCGCCGCAGCCTCGACGACCCTCTTCGGAACCGCGTCCGCACCGGCTCTCCGTCCGTCGCGTCCGTCTGATGGAACGGCGACGGACGGACCGCTCGGAGCCGGTTCGCGAGTTCCGGCCCTCGAGGGCCCGGCAGAAGAACGAGTCGCGACGCCTGAGGCCGGTTGCCGTGCTCCCCGCGCTGGTCCTGCTGGCGGGGAGCGTCTGGGGAGTCGTGGTCGCCGACGACCGAGGTGCGGCGCTGGCCGTCTACCTCGGGCTGTTCGGCTTCGCCACCGTGATGGCTCTGGTGATCGTCGGAGTGCTGGCGCTCCGCAACCGGCACTTCCTCGCCACCGCGTCCCTCCGGATCTCGGACCGGGCGATCGAGTGCACGGACGCTCGAGGCAGGGTCGTGATCTTCGAGCGGGCCGACCCGTCGGTGAAGGCGCTGCTCGCATGGGTGCCCGCCGGCCCCAACAGTGAGGGGATCGATCTGCCGCCGTCGCTCATCCTGTTCTTGTCGGACGGAAGCCGGTCGCTGCGGCTCCGCGGGGCGGACTGGGAGCTCGAGGATCTGCGGGCCGTCGTCGCCGCCGTGACGACGCCGCTCATGCCGGCGGCGCGTGGCGTGCACACCGGTAGCCGGAGCGTGTGGGCGCGCCTGACCGGAGCCGCTCGTCGGCGGAAGATCGAGGCGCCGCCCGTCGCGGAGAAGACGCTCGGCCCCGCCGAGATCAACGAGCTGATCCCCGGGACGATGAGCTTCCGCGAGACCCGTCCGCTGACGTTCGCCCTCCTGATCGGGTTCGGCTCGGTGGCTCTCGTGCTGGGCCTCGTCGTCGGCGTCGCCTTCGTGGTGGTGCCCGGGTAGCGGAGGAATTCGGCGCCGTGCCGGGGACCGCTGGGCGGGAGACGCGGGCGACGGGCCCACGCTCCCGACCGGCGACCTCTCCGGGGCGATCCTGCCCGCGCCCTAGGCTCCACGCATGACACTCACCCAGGACTCCGGTTGGATCTGGTTCGGACTCGCGATCGTCACCGCCGGTCTCGCCGAGCAGAAGGGCCGCTCGCGCTGGCGCTGGTTCGTGCTGGGGCTGCTGCTCGGGCCGATCGCGACGGCCCTCGTCGTGCTGTGGGCGCGTCCTGAGGGCGGAGTGGCGACGGATGTGCGCTGGAACTTCGCGATCGGCGCCGGCGTCGCCGCGGCGGCGCTCGTCCTCGTCGCCGTGACCTCGGCCCTCTGGCTGCTGCTCATCCCTGCCGCGATCGCGGCGCTCGCCGCCGGGCTGCTCGCCTGGCTGAGCCGCCGCGTCCCCTACGAGCACCTGCCCCGCTGACGACCGCCGGCTGGTCGAGCATCGGAACTCGAGATCTCGCGGCCCGACGCGGGAGGCGCCTCACTTTTCGGACAAGGTCGATGACCTCGCGAGGATCGGCCGGCCGCGGCGTCAGCGTTCCGGCCAGGCCTCCCACACTCGACTGAAGGGCGCGGTCAGCTGCTGCCCGTCGTGGCCGATCCTGTGATGCACCCCGACGTCGTTGCTGTAGCCGCTCGACCAGCCGAGCTCACTGCCGCTCCCGATGCGGTAGCCGACGATGATGCCGTCCTTCCCGGCGGCGATGCTCTCCTCGTAGCGGCCCGCGACGACGTCGAAGACGGTGCGCTCGAGGTCGTCCGCGAGGGCGGTCCACTCGTCGTCGCAGGCGTCGCAGCCGCAGACGGGGTAGTTGAAGCGGTGCAGTGCTCCGGCGTGGAGGAGGACGCCGGGGAAGACGGTCCAGACGATCGTCAGAGGTGCGGCGTCGACCGACCGCGGCGTCACGCGGACGGCGCGGGCGGCCCAGGAGATCTCCGCTTCGTCTCGTGAGGCCAGGGCCGGGTCGTCCTCGACCGTCACGTCGTAGGTGCGCTCGAGGTGCTCGAGCAGGGCGTCCGCGACGGTATGCAGCGGCTGGAAACGCTCGAGATCTCTCGTGACGGAGTAGCTCTCGTCCGGAGGCGACTCACCCTGCCAGCGAGTGCCGTAGGGGATGGGTCGGCCGTCCTCGCCGATGAAGACGCGGTCCGCGACTGCCGGTCGGGCGTAGTCCGTCATGGACGAGAGGGTACGACGCGAGCCGTCCCGCCGTCAGGTCGGCGACTTCCTGCCGACGGGTGCCGCGCCACCCAGCCGCACGTCCCCCTCCGGATACGCGTCGTGCGAGAAGCACAGCTGCACCCCCGCCGCCTCCACACCCTCGAGCACCTCGGAGGTCCGCTCGTGCGCCCGTGCGTCGTCGCTGATGAACCGCGGCAGCCGGCGCAGGCGCCCGGACCAGCCGAGGAACTCCCGCCCCCACGCCGCGTCGCCGGCCACCAGCACGCGCCCCTCGACGATCACCCCCAGGTGTCCGCGCGCATGGCCCGGCAGCGGCACCACGAGCAGCGACCCGTCGCCGAACAGGTCGAATCCGGTCAGCCCCTTGATCGTCGTCGCGGGCTGCTCGTCCGCCACGATCCCGGCCGCGAACCACGGCGGCAGCAGCGCGCGGAAGATCCCCTCGCGCACGCGGTTCCGCCGCACGGAGGCGACCTGGCCCGACGACAGCACGAACGTCGCGTCCGGGAACCAGCGCACGCCGCCCACGTGGTCCGGGTGCAGGTGCGTGAGCACCACGAACTCGACGTCGGCCGGGGTCAGGCCGAGGGCGAGCAGCCGCTGGTCGACGGTCTCGTCGTCCGGCACCGTCGCGGGCAGGATGCGCTCGTACAGCCGTCCGACGAGGCCCGTTCCGCGGAACGTCGGCGGGTAGCCCGTGTCCACGAGCACCCGTCGGCCGCTCGCGTGCGTGTAGAGGAAGACGTTCGAGGGGAAGACGCGGCGGGGGAGCCCCTTCCCGCGGAACACCCGGGACAGCGGGAAGACGGTGCTCCCGCACGCCATCACCTGCAGCGACGACTCAGCCACGCGTCCCCCTCAGGTGCTCGCCGACCCGGCGGATGCCCTCGGCCAGCGGCACGGTCGGCTCGTAGCCGAGCTCGGTCCGCGCCCGCGAGATGTCGAGGGTCTGCGCGTAGGCGAGGGTCGCCACGGTGTAGCGGGTGAACGGCGGCTCGCGGCCGGGCAGCAGCCGGTAGACCCGCTCCAGGATCTCGGCGAGCCCGGTCAGCACGCGCAGGTCCACGTGGATGAAGCGCGGCTCCTCGCCCATCGCGGCGAAGAAGCGCTCGAGGAGGTCGCCGAGCGGAGCGGGCTCGCCGTTGGTGATGTTGTAGACGCCGCCGTCGGCCACGGGAGCGTCGGCCGCGAGGACCAGCGCGTGCGCGGCGTTCTCGACGCAGGTGATGTCGACGGGGTTCCGGCCGCCGTCGAAGAGGGGGATGCCGCGGCGGCGACTGGCCGCGACGAAGCGGGGGAGGAGGCTGGGGTCGCCGACGCCGATCAGGCCGCGGGGGCGCAGGATCACGAGCTCGGGGATCCGCCCGGCGCGGCGCGCCTCCTGCAGCAGCCTCTCGGCCTCGATCTTGCTGCGGATGTAGAGGCTCATCCGGCTGCCGGTGTCGACCTCCTCCTCCCGCACCAGGTACTGGTGGCGCCGGGCGGAGTAGATGCTCGGCGAGGAGACGAAGACGAAGCGGCGGACCCCGCAGCGCTCGGCCAGCGCGATCATCGCCTCCGTCCCCGCGACGTTCGCGCGCTCGAACTCGCTCCACGTGCCCCACGGGCTCGAGAGAGCGGCGGCGTGCACGAGCACGTCGGCCTCGACGTCCGTCGCGCCCAGCTCGGCGAGGTCGGCGCGGAGGACCGTGGCGCCCTCCTCCTCCAGCCGCGCCAGCGCCTCGGGGGCGCGACCGGTGGCGAGCACGTCGTCGCCCGCGGCCAGGAACTCGCGCACCGCGTAGCCGCCGAGGAACCCCGTCGCCCCGGTGATCAGCACGCGGCGCCGGCGCTCAGCGGACATCGACGACCTCCAGCCCGCGCTTGCGGCCCCAGTACCAGAGCAGGATCCCCAGGTACCCGAGCGCCTTGCCCTTCCGGATCGACATCAGCACGACCGCGTGCTTGTCGAGCAGCGCCTCGCTCCGCCCGATCACCTGGCAGACCTTGAGGTGCAGCTCCAGGTCCTCGTCGGTGTCGTCGATGCTCGAGCGCGGGAAGCCGTCGACCTGGAGGTACAGCGCGGCCTCGATCGCGAGGTTGCAGCCGGCGGCCATGAACATCCGGTACCGCTGGCCGGGGCGGCGGTAGAAAACGCCCGGCGCGTGCTCCATCAGGCGGATCAGCGCGGTGCCGAGCACGCCGTCGTACCAGCGGTAGACGGCTTCGTCCCGCCGCGGGGACAGGCGGCCGCCGACGAAACGGGCGCCGCCGCGGAGGTCGGCCCTGAGGCGCGCCACCCAGTCGGCGCTCGGCAGGCAGTCGGCGTCGGTGCGGGCGACGGCCGTCGCGCCCTCGGCGATCGCGTGGCGGAAGCCGGTGTCGGAGGCGGCTCCCGTGCCCTTCTGCGCCTCGTCGATCACGGCGACCTGCCGTTCCGGGCACCGGCGGCGGAACTCCTCGATCACGGCGCGCGAGCCGTCGGTGCTGCCGTTGTCGACGAGCAGGAGGGTGAAGTCCGGATCGGTCTGGCGGGCGAGCGCGTCGAGGGCGCCGCCGAGCAGCTTCTCCTCGTCGAGGAAGGGCACGACCACCCAGAAACCGCGCGCGTCCATCCGTCCCCCGCTCCGGGACCATGGTGTCGGCGGGGGCCCGTGCCGTCAAACCGCGCCGAACAGTGCGCGCGGAGGTGCAGAGGCGCGCTATACAGGGATTCGCTCCGCACGTCCCGGGGCAGGAAGGGGCCCGCGTGCCCGACCTCCTCCCGCTCCGCATCCTCGGCACGGGCGAAGCGCTGCCCGAGCGGATCGTCACGACCGCCGAGGTCGCCGCGCTCTGCGGCCTGCCCGCCGACGAGGCCGAGCGCCGCTCCGGCGTGCGCACCCGCCACTGGGTCACCGACGACGAGGACCCGCTGGAGCTCGGCCTGCTCGCCGCCCGTCGGGCGCTCGCGGCGGCCGGGCTCGACACGGTCGACGTGGTGCTCAACGCCTCGGGGACCCAGCTGCAGGCGATCCCGGACGGAGGCGCGCTGCTCGCCGCGGGCCTCGGCCTGGACGACGTCTCGGCGTACAGCGTCGGCGCCACCTGCCTGTCGTTCCTCTTCGCTCTGCAGGAGGCGGGATTCCTCCTCGCCACGGGTCGCGCCGACACCGTGCTCATCGTCTCGACCGACTGCGGCAGCCGCGGCATCGACCCGGGCCAGCCCGAGAGCGCCCTGCTCTTCGGCGACGCGGCCGCCGCCGTCGTGATCGGACGCGCCGAGACTCCGGGGCAGGGCCTGGTCACCACGCACTTCCGCACCCGCCCGAGCGGTGTGCGCCACGCGGAGCTGCGCGGTTTCGGCTCGCGGATCCGGATCGAGGAGGCGCCCGACCGGCTCGCCGACTTCCGCTTCGACATGCAGGGCAAGGCGCTGCTCGTCGACGCATTGCGGCACTTCCCGGCGTTCCTCGAGGAGGTGCGGCCCGGTCTCTCGAGAGGGCTCCCCGGCATCGACCGGGTGGTCCCGCACCAGACCAGCGCCGCCGGGCTCGAGGGCATGGCCCGCCTCTGGGGCCGCGACCGGATGACGATCACGCTCGGCGAGGTCGGCAACACGATCGGCAGCGCGATCCCGTTGGCCCTGCACCGCTCGCGCGTGCAGCCGGGGGAGTCGGTGCTGCTGGTGGGCACGGGCGCCGGCACCCACTACGGCGCGGTGGTCCTGCAGGCGTGAGAGGCGGCGCCTAGCCGAGGAGCGACAGGGCCGAGAGGCCGAGGAACGGCGCCATCACCACGAGGCAGACCGCGGCGGACGGCAGGAACCCGTGGAAGGAGTCCCGCCCGCCGACCAGACGGGCGAGCAGTCCCGTGACCAGCGGTGGGAGCAGGAACAGCAGCAGCCACGGAGCCAGGACCTCCGCGCGCGGCGCCGTCCAGTCGGGCTGGTCGTCGCGGTCGAGCGGAGGAAGTCGCACGAGGAGGAACGCGGCCGTGAGGACGATCGCGGGGAGGACCGACAGGCAGGTGAGCGTGATCGCGGTGAACCTCGCCCCGTCGTCCCGGGAGTACCGGGCACGGTCGGGGTCGGGCGCGGGCCCCCGATCGGTGTCCTCGTCCCAGCCCGGACTGCTGAATCGGATGCGTCCCATCAGGCGATCATGCCGTTCCGGAGCGGGGTCGCGTTGCGGCCGACGAGACCTCCGTCATCCCCGCCGCTCGACCAGCGCCCGCAGCGCATCGCGGACGAACCGGGCGCCGGCGACTCCGCCGTAGTGCGCCGCGAACCGCTCGTCGTCGACGTACATCTCGCCGAGCCCGAGCAGGTACTCGTCGCTCGGGCCGCCGGTCGCGTCGCGGGGCGTGCCCGGCACCTCGGCGAGCCAGGCGCGGTGCCGCTCGGCCAGCGCGAGCGCCTCCTCCCCGGTCGGATCCGCCCCGCTCGCCGCCACGGCGGTCCACGCGTCGGCGAGGTCCGCCTGCCGCCGCTGCCACTGCTCGCGGTCCTCCGCGCTCATCGAGCGCCACCAGCGGTCGCCGTCGGCGTACGCCGGGGCACCCCAGCGGCGCTCCACCTCCTCGCGGTGCTCCGCGCGGTCGAACCCGTCGAACATCTCCTCGGCCATCGGCCCGTTCCCTTCTCTCATCGTGGTGATCGTCCCGGTGACCGCCCGGATGCGGCGGTCGAGCCGTCGGCGCTCCTCCTGGAGCACGTCGAGGTGCCGCTCGAGAGCGGCCACCGGCTCCGCGTCGCGCCGCAGGATCCGCCCGATCTCGGGCAGCCCGAGACCGAGGTCGCGCAGCAGCAGGATCCGCTGCAGCGTCACGAGCGCGGCGGCGTCGTAGTAGCGGTAGCCGTTCGCGCCCACCCGGCTCGCCGGGAGCAGTCCCTCGGCCCCGTAGTGCCGAAGCGTCCGACTGGTCGTGCCGGCCAGCCGCGCCACCTCGTGCACGGTCCACTCCTGCTCCACAGCGCCCTCCGTCTCCGCGTCGCCGGTGACTCCGGCGGTGATGGAAGCGACGGTACGGGTTGACGCAGCGTCAACGTCAAGCGGCAGGGACGGATCCGCTAACCGGCGCCGATCCTGCGCGTTCCCACCCGGAGGACGAGCTCGGTCACCGGCATCGCGGCGATCGAGCAGCAGGCGGCGGGCACCACGGTCAGCAGCGCGACGACGGCGTCCGTCCCGTCGCCCGGGTCGGTCCACGCCGCGATCGAGACCACGATCCAGGCGATCGCGAGGATGCAGACCGTGGAGGCCGACCAGAGGACCGGCCAGGGCGCGCGACCCCGTCCCGCGGAGTAGGGGAGCCCGCCGACGGCCGCCGTCACGGCGGTCGCCAGAAGCGCTCGGGCCAGCGGGAGGAGCAGCTCGCCGGGGTCCCGGCCGGTGTCGAGGGAGGACAGGGCGAACAGGACCGAGGTCGTCGCGAGCGAGAGGACCCCGGCGACGGCGACGAGCGTCAGCAGGGTCCGGATCAGGAGCCTCACCGGTCGCCCCCGGCGAGGAACGCGCCGCGCTCCTCCAGCAGCCGCCGCAGGTGCCGGTCGAGCACCAGCCGCTCCGCGATCCGCCCGAGGACGCCGAGCGGGGCGGAGTACTCGAGCCGGTCGATCATCACGGAGCCGGAGCCGTCGGGCTCGAAGCGGTGCTCGTGCCGGAACGTCGCGAAGGGTCCGCGGGTCTGCTCGTCGACGAAGGAGTGCGAGGCGTCGAGCGCGGTGACGGTGCTGGTCAGTCGGAGCGGGACGCCGAAGTGCCGGGCGCTCCAGGTCACCTGCTCGCCCAGGCCGATCAGCCCGGTGGTCGTCCCGGACACCGCGCGCTCGCGAGCGCCGGCCTGCGAGCGCATGTGCAGATCGATGTCGCGCGCCCGGTCGAACATCTCGGCGGCCGGGCGGGCGGAGCGGGTCACGACCTGGAGGAGCACGGTGTCGATCCTGCCCGCCGCGCCCGCAGCCGGCCGCGGACGCGCCGGTCCGCCCGCCTCACCAGCTCGTCACCACGGTCCGCGTGATCACCCACCCCTCGTCGCGGCGGACGAGGCGGCTCGTCAGCTGGAGCCGCCAGGTCGCGTGCAGGCGGCCGATGGTCGCCTCGGTGATGGTGCGGGAGGTGAGCACCGGGTGCGCGGCGCCGCCCGAGAGGGCGCTCTCGACGTGGTCGATCTCGTGGTACTCCTTGCGCGCCTCGTCGATGTCGGCGAGCCACTCCTCCCGCGACTGCACCAGGCCGGTCGGGTGCTCGATCACGAAGCGCTCGTCGAGCAGCGCCTCGAGCGCGGGCAGGTCCACCAGCTCCAGCGCGTCGAAGAGGGCGGCGTGCACGGCGGTCGGGCCGTCGTCCTCCAGCTCGTCGCCGATGCCGGCGGTCCCATCGCCGCTCATGCCGGCGGTCCCGTCGTCGCGCGGCGGACGAGCTGCGTCGGCAGCTGCACGTGCAGCGAGCGCGGCTCGCGCCCGGCCATCAGGGCGATCAGCATCTCGGCGGCGGTCGCTCCGAGCGTCTGCATCGGCTGGCGGACGGTGGTCAGCGGCGGATCGAAGCGAGCGGCCTCGGGCACGTCGTCGAAGCCGATCACCGACAGGTCGTGGGGCACGGCGAGGCCCAGGTGCGCGGCGGTCTCGATGATCGCCAGCGCCGAGACGTCGTTGGCGGCGAAGACCGCGGTCGGGCGGTCGGGCAGCGACAGGAGCGAGGAGGCGGGCCGCCGGGCGGTGTCGCGGTGGTAGTTGCCCACCCGCAGCAGGCGCTCGTCGAAGGCGATGCCGGCCTCCGCCAGCGCCGCCCGGTAGCCGGCCTCCCGCAGCCGCGCCGAGCGCAGGTCGCCGCGGCCCGCGACGAAGCCGATGCGGCGGTGCCCGAGGGCGACGAGGTGGCGGGTGGCGAGCAGGGCGCCGCCGAAGTTGTCGGACTCGACGGTCGGCAGGTCGGCGCGGCCGGTGTGCGGGTCCACGGCGACGAGCGGGATGTCGGAGGGCGCGCTCACCACGCTCGGCGTGACCATGATCGCCCCGTCGATGAGGGTGCCGCTGAGCCGGCTGAGCGAGCGCCGCTCCCAGCCCTCCTGCTCGCCCTCGTGGGAGCCGGAGTAGGCGAGCAGGTCGAACCGCGACTCCGCCAGCACCGACCCCACGCCCTTCAGGATCTCGGCGCTGAACGGCTCGAACCCCGCGACGAGCACGCCGATCACGCCCGTGCGCCGGGAGCGCATGCTGCTCGCGACGAGGCTCGACTCGTAGCCGAGCTCGCGCACGACCTCGAGCACGCGGGTGGCGGTGGAGGGGGCGATGCCGTAGCGGCCGTTCACGGCCTTGGACACCGTCGCCACCGAGACGCCGGCGGCAGCGGCGACGTCGTGGATGGTCGGTCGGGTGGTCATGTGGCCGACTGTAACCCGTGCTTCGAAAACCATTTCGAAAACGTTTGACCACTTTCGCAAGCACTGCGGACACTGACTCCACCCGCGAAGGCGGGAACCCCCACGGCGCCGGTGCACCAGGCGGCGCCCTCGATGAAGAGAACGGTTGGACGATGAAGTTCAGGAAGATCGCAGTGGCGACAGCAGCCCTGCTCGGCACGGTCGCGGCCCTCACCGGCTGCTCGGGCCAGGACTCGGGATCGAGCGACGGCACCGTCGCGATGACCCTCTGGCAGAACTCGACCACGGGCCCCGGCCAGGAGTTCTGGGACAAGACGATCGCGGACTTCGAGGCCGCGAACCCCGGAGTGACCATCGAGTCGCAGGCCATCCAGAACGAGGATCTCGACGGCAAGCTCCAGACGGCGCTCAACTCGGGCGACGCCCCCGACGTCTTCCTCCAGCGCGGAGGCGGCAAGCTCGCCGCCATGGTCGCGGGCGGACAGCTGAAGGACCTCACCGACGGCATCTCGGACCAGGCGCGCAGCGAGATCCCCGAGGGCTCGTTCTCGGCGAACACGCTCGACGACAAGGTCTGGGCGATGCCGGTCGCCGTCCTCCCGGGCGGCCTGTTCTACAGCCAGGACCTCTTCACGGCGGCGGGCGTCACCGAGACGCCGAAGACCATCGACGAGCTCGACTCGGCGATCACGAAGATCAAGGGCAGCGGAGCCCAGGCCGTCGCGCTCGGCGCGAAGGACGCCTGGCCCGCCGCGCACTGGTACTACTTCTTCGCGCTCCGCGAGTGCAGCGCCGACACCATGGCCGAGGCGGCCGACACCAAGGACTTCTCGGACGACTGCTGGGTCCGCGCGGGCGAGGACCTGCAGGACTTCTCGGCCACCGAGCCGTTCAACGAGGGCTTCCTCACCACCGCCGCCCAGCAGGGCGCGGGCAGCTCGGCCGGACTCCTCGCCAACCACCAGGCGTCGATGGAGCTCATGGGCGCGTGGAACCCCGGCGTGATCGCCTCCCTCACCCCCGACGAGAAGCCGCTGCCCGACCTGGGCTGGTTCCCCTTCCCCGAGATCGACGGCGGCGACGGCGAGGCCGGCGCGATCATGGGCGGCGTCGACGGCTACTCCTGCTCCGCGGGCGCTCCCGACGAGTGCGTCGACTTCCTCAACTACCTGGCCACCTCCGACGTGCAGAAGGAGTACTACGCGGCCTTCAACGCGCCCCCGGTGAACACCGTGGCGCAGGAGGCGGTCACCGAGCCGTACCTGCAGCAGATCCTCGAGGCCTACAACTCGGCCCCGTACGTCTCGCAGTGGCTCGACACCGTCTACGGCCTCAACGTCGGCAACGCGCTGAACGTCGGAGTCGTCGACCTGCTGGCCGGCAAGAGCGACCCCGAGCAGCTGGTCGAGGCCGTCAACGCCGCCGCGGCGAAGGCCTAGCCACCATGGCACTCCGCGAGAGCCCGCTCCTCGGAGTGGATGAGCCCCGCGGGACCGCGCGCACCGGAGGCGTCACCTCGACGCCTCCGGTGCGCCGGCGCCGCCGCAGCGTGGGCTGGGCGGGGCGCTTCGAGATCGCGCTCCTGGTCGGCCCGGCGCTGATCGTCTTCCTCGCCTTCGTGATCTTCCCGGTCGTGATGGCGGCCTACTACGGCTTCTTCAGCTGGCAGGGCTACGGAGTGCCGACGGACTTCGTCGGCTTCCGCAACTACCTGACGATCCTGCAGGACCCCACCTTCCACGACGCCCTCGCGCACAACGGCATCATCGTGGTGCTCTCGCTCGTGCTCCAGGGGCCGGTCGCGATCCTCCTGGCGCTGCTGCTGAACCGCAAGCTGCGCGGGCAGTCGATCATCCGCGTCCTGATCTTCGTGCCGTACGTGATCTCGGAGGTCGTCGTCGGCACCGGCTGGAGCCTGATGCTCCAGACCAGCGGCGCGGTCAACGGCCTGCTCGAGAAGGTCGGCCTCGGCGCGCTGAAGCAGGACTGGCTCTCGGATCCGGCGATCGCGATCTGGACGCTGATGCTGATCATCACGTGGAAGTACATCGGCTTCGCCGTGATCCTCTTCCTCGCGGGTCTGCAGGGCATCCCCGAGGAGCTGTCCGAGGCCGCGGCCATCGACGGCGCCTCCTACTGGCAGGTGCAGCGGCGGATCACCCTGCCCCTGCTCGCGCCGACCCTGCGGATCTGGGCGTTCCTGTCGATCATCGGCGCACTGCAGCTGTTCGACCTCGTCTACATCATCTGGGGCCAGTACGTGTCCTCGACCGCGGGCACCTCGACCATGGCGATCTACCTGGTCACCAACGGCCGCAATGCCGGCAACTACGGGTACGGGAACGCCGTCGCGGTGGTCCTGTTCCTGATCTCGCTCGTGGTGGCGCTGCTCTACCAGCGCTTCGTGCTCCGGCGCGACACGGCGGGCGCACTGACGGGAGACAAGCGATGACCGGCACGACGATGACGGCCCCGCCGATCACTCCGGAGACCCCTCGGCCTCTCGCGGTGAAGCGGCGCCGGCAGCCCCTGGGCCGCGGCACCACGATCGCCTACGTCGTGGC
This sequence comes from Rathayibacter sp. AY1E6, assembly GCF_002931115.1. Lineage (NCBI taxonomy): Bacteria > Bacillati > Actinomycetota > Actinomycetes > Micrococcales > Microbacteriaceae > Rathayibacter > Rathayibacter sp. AY1E6. The sequence continues at coordinate 21,685 of NZ_PSVK01000007.1, forward strand.
GATCGTCGTGATCGCGCTGATGCTCGCCCCGGTGGCGTACATCATCCTCGGCGGCTTCCGCACGAACGCGCAGATCACCACCGACCCGGCGGGCCTGCCCTCGCCGTGGAACGTGCAGAACTACCTCGACGTGATCACCGGCGGCGTCTTCTGGCAGGAGGTGGGCAACTCCACCATCGCCGGCCTCGCGACGACGCTCGGCGTGGTCGTGCTCGGCCTGATGGCGAGCTACGTCCTGGCCCGCTACGACTTCACCGGACGCGGCGTGTTCTACGCGCTCTTCGCCGCCGGCCTGATGTTCCCGATGACCGTGGCGATCACTCCTCTCTACCTGGTGATCAAGAGCCTCGGCCTGATGAACTCGCTCGCCGGAGTGGTGCTGCCGCAGATCGCGTTCGGCCTGCCGACCACGATCATCATCCTGGTGCCGTTCCTCCGCGCGATCCCGGACGAGATCCAGGAGGCGGCCTTCATCGACGGCTGCAGCCGGATCGGCTTCTTCTTCCGGATGGTCGTGCGCCTGGCGATGCCCGGCGTGATCACCACGGGGATCCTCGCGTTCATCGCGAGCTGGAACAGCTACCTGCTGCCCCTGTTCATCCTCAACAACGAGTCCACCTTCACGCTCCCGCTCGGAGTCCAGGCGTTCTCGTCGCAGTACTCGGTCGACACGGCGAAGGTGCTCGCCTTCGTGTCGCTGTCGATGATCCCGGCGCTGATCTTCTTCAGCGTCTTCGAGCGCCGCATCGTCGGCGGGCTGACGGGGGCGGTGAAGGGATGAGCGGATCGCTCCGCCCGTCCGCCGCGTCCCCCGTCCCGTCCGCACCCGTCGCCCCACCCGCAGAGAGGGTCGCACCGTGACCGCACCGCACGCACCAGAGGACCCCCAGGCCCCGTCCGCCCGCACCACCGAGCTGCTGGGCCGGATGACTCTGGAGGAGAAGCTCTCCCAGCTGGTCGGCTACTGGGTCGACCAGGGCGGCGAGGTCGTCGCCCCGCTCGCCGGCGAGATGGCCACCTCGACCGGGTACGCCGAGGCGACCCGCGAGGGGATCGGCCAGCTGACCCGCGTCTACGGCACGCGCCCCGTCGATCCGCTCGAGCGCGCTCAGTGGCTGTGGGCGGAGCAGCGCCGGCTCGTCGAGGAGACGCGGCTGGGCATCCCGGCGATCGTCCACGAGGAGTGCCTGACCGGGCTCGCAGCCTGGCAGGCCGCGACGTTCCCGACTCCGCTCGCCTGGGGCGCCTCCTTCGACCCGGAGCTCGTGGCCGAGCTCGGCGCCGTGATCGGCGGCTCGATGCGCGAGCTCGGGATCCACCAGGGCCTGGCGCCCGTGCTCGACGTGATCCGCGACCCCCGCTGGGGCCGGGTCGACGAGTGCATCGCCGAGGACCCGTACGTCGTCGGCACGATCGGCACCGCGTACGTGCAGGGGCTGCAGTCCACCGGCGTCGACGCGACGCTGAAGCACTTCATCGGCTACTCCGCCTCCCGCGGCGGCCGCAACCACGCGCCGGTGCACGCCGGACCGCGCGAGATCGCGGACGTGCTGCTGCCGCCGTTCGAGATGGCGATCCGCGACGGGGGCGCCCGCTCGGTGATGAACTCCTACGCCGAGATCGACGGGGACCCGGTCGGAGCGACGCCCGCCTACCTCACGGGCGTGCTGCGCGAGCGCTGGGGCTTCGACGGCGTGGTCGTCGCCGACTACTTCTCGGTCGCGTTCCTCCACCTCATGCACGCGGTCGCCGCCGACCTGGGCGAGGCGGCCGAGCTGGCGCTCGCCGCGGGGATCGACGTGGAGCTGCCCACGGGCGACGCGTTCCTCGCTCCGCTGGCCGCGCGCATCCGGGCCGGGGAGGCCGACGAGGCGCTCGTCGACCGGGCCGTGCTGCGGGTGCTCGCGCAGAAGGAGCGTCTCGGCCTGCTCGACGCGCGCTTCGACGACGCCCCCGAGTCGATCGACCTCGACTCGCCCGCCCACCGCGACATCGCCCGCCGGCTGGCCGAGGAGTCGGTGGTTCTGCTCGCGAACGACGGCGTCCTGCCGCTCGCTGCGCCGCGCCGCCTCGCGCTGATCGGCCCCAACGCCGACAGCGCGCCCGCGCTCATGGGCTGCTACTCCTTCGCCAACCACGTGCTGGCGCACCACCCGGGCGTGCCGCTGGGCTTCGAGATCCCGACGGTCGCGGACGCGCTGGCCGACGAGTTCGGCTCGGCCGAGCTGCTGCTCGCCGAGGGCTGCTCGGTCGAGGGGGACGACGCCTCCGGGATCGCCGAGGCGGTCCGGGCGGCCGCCGACTCCGATGTGGCGATCGTGGTCGTCGGCGACCGGGCGGGCCTGTTCGGCCGCGGCACGGTCGGCGAGGGCAACGACGTCGAGAGCCTCGAGCTCCCGGGCCGCCAGCGCGAGCTGGTCGAGGCCGTCGTGGCGACGGGGACCCCGGTCGTGCTCGTGCTGCTGACCGGCCGCCCCTACGCCGTGGGCTGGGCGCTCGACGGGCCGTCGGCTCCGGCCGCCGTGCTGCAGGCGTTCTTCCCGGGGGAGGAGGGCGCCGGCGCGATCGCGGGCGTCGTCTCGGGACGGGTCGACCCCTCCGGCCACCTGCCGGTCTCGCTGCCGCGCTCGGCCGGGGCGCAGCCGTTCTCGTACCTGCACCCGATCCTCGGCGGGCCGTCGGACGTGACCTCCGCCGACAGCACGCCGGTGCGGCCGTTCGGCCACGGCCTCTCGTACACGGCCTTCGCCCGGACGGAGCTGGCGGTCGAGGAGTCCGCCCCGACGGACGGATTCTTCACGGCGACCGTGCGCGTCCGCAACACGGGCGGGCGGGCGGGCATCGACCTGGTGCAGCTGTACGCCCGCGACGTGTTCGCGAGCGTGACCCGGCCGGTGGCGCAGCTGCTCGGCTACGCGCGGGTCGCGCTCGAGCCCGGCGAGGAGGCGGAGGTCCGCTTCGAGGTCCCGGCCGCGCGCCTGGCCTTCACCGGACGCGAGGGCGTGCGGATCGTCGAGCCCGGCCGCGTCGAGCTGTGGGTTGGCCCGGACTGCGCGACGCGCGAGACGGAGACGGCGCTCGAGCTGGTCGGCCCGGCCGCCGCTGTCGACGCCTCCTCGCAGCGCCTCGTCGGCACGCGGGTCCAGCGGGCGGGAGCGGGCGTCCCGGCCTGACCCGTGCACAACGCTGGAAGGATCGCTCCGGCGGGCCGTGGATCCGCGGATCCCGGTGCCCGCGGGGCGATCCTTCCTGCGGTCTGAGCACGGCGCGGCTCCGGCACCGCTCTGGCGCGGCTCGGACGGGCGCGGCAGGCTGGGGGGATGAGCGACGACGCGAAGCAGACCCTCCTCCGCTACCTGCAGGAGGGGCGCGACGCCCTGCTGCAGAAGCTCGACGGGCTCGACGAGTACGACGTGCGGCGGCCGCTGGTCTCGACGGGCACGAACCTGCTCGGCCTGGTGAAGCACGTGGCGGGCACCGAGGCGGGCTACCTCGGCGCCGTGTTCGGGCGGCCGTTCCCGGAGCCGATGCCGTGGATGGAGGACGAGTCGGAGCCGAACTCGGACATGTGGGCGACGGCCGACGAGTCCCTGGCCGACGTCGTCGCGCTGTACCGCCGCGTGTGGGCCCACTCCGACGCGACGGTCGCGGCCCTCCCGCTCGACGCTCCCGGGCAGGTCCCCTGGTGGACGAACCGCGACGTGACGCTGCACCGGATCCTCGTCCACATCACCGCGGAGACGCACCGGCACGCCGGCCACGCCGACATCGTCCGCGAGCTGATCGACGGGCGGGTCGGGCTCCGGACGCCCGGCGACAACCTCCCGCCGGTGCCGGAGGAGTGGTGGCCGGAGTACCGGGAGCGCCTCGAGTCGCTGGCGCGCGCCGTCCGCGACCGGGGCTGACGTGCCGGCGTCCGTCGGCACCGCGGTCACGCCGGCCCGCGCGGCGCGGCTGCTCGACGAGCTCGATGCCGCGACGGAGGCGGCGCTCGACGTGGCCCTGGGCGGTCGCGGTCGGGGCCGGGCCGCCTTGCAGCGGCGCCGCGACGGGGCGTCGCCGGAGGAGCGGAGGCAGCGCCACGGTCGTCAGCCCGGGGCGGAGGTAGGCGGCCAGCTCGTCGTCGTCGAACGACACCACGGCGACGTCGCCGGGGATCGAGAGCCCCGCCTCCGCGACCGCCTGGTAGGCCGCCTCACGCCGAGCGGCTTCGGGCACGACGGCGCGGGCGGACAGGTCGCCTTCGCCGACCCGGACGCGGGAGTCGGCTTCGCGTTCCTCACCAACCGGATGGAGGGGGTCGGCGACATACGCGCGACCCGCGTCGTCGAGGCGCTCGCGACCGCGCTGCGATTGCCCGTTCCGCGCGGACTCTGACCCCTCCGCGCGGACTCTGGCCCCTCCGCGCCACCCCCGTCAAGGGGTGGGGCGCCCGGTCGGCGCCGTCCTAGCGTCGGGGGACGGGCGACCGGAGGGGCGGTCCGGGATCCAGGGGAGGGCGAGATGCAGAAGCTGTACTACGCGAGCGGATTCGTGCTGCTGGGCGACGAGGTGTGCTCGGCGGTCGTCGAGTACGCGCAGGCGCTGGCGAACGTGGGGAAGTCGGACCTGGTCGTGGTGCCGTCGCTCTCGGACGAGGGGCTGCGAGGCGAGACCCGTCTCCTGGTCGGACCGGCCAGCCAGCTCTTCACCAGCCCGGCGCTCGACCGCGGCGTCGACCTCGACGATCCGGAGGCGGTGGAGTCGATGCGCGAGAAGACCCGACGGCTCCAGCCCGCGCGGCCGACCGTGCAGCCGCGCGGCGAGGGCGACGACAGCGAGGACGACGGCGGGACCGACTACCTCTGACGTCTCAGGTGTCGAGCGTGGTGCTGGGGCGCTCGCCGAAGCGGTGGGCGTACGAGGCCGAGAACCGGCCGAGGTGCGCGAAGCCCCAGCGCCGTGCGACCTCGCTGACGCTGACGACTCCGGACTCGCCCGCCCGCAGCTCCTTCTGCACGCCGTCCAGCCGGATCCGCCGCAGGTAGTCGACCGCGGTGAAGCCGAACTCGCGCCGGAACTCGGTCTGCAGCGTCCGCAGGCCGATGCCCGCCGCGTCGGCGATCTGCTCGGTCCGGAGCGGCTCGTGGGCGTGCTCGTACATGTACTCGATAGCCTGGCGGAGGCGCCCCGAGCGGGGTACTCGGAGGTCGCCGGGGGTGTCCAGCGTCGAGTGCGGGAAGGTCTCGAGCAGGGCGACGGCGACCGCGCGGTCGGCCTCGCGGCGCAGCAGCGGCGAGCTGTCGGCGTCGTAGATCACCCGGGCGACCGTCGCGACGGTCGCCGACCAGCGCCGCAGCGCCGCGCCCTCGGGCCGTGAGGTCGTGTCGAAGAGGAGGGGGCCGCGGGTGCCCTCGACCTCCTCCGCGATGCCCTCGAGGTACGCGCCGTCGAAGTGGATGAGGTTCTGGCGGTAGTCGTGGAACTCGAACCGGCTGGGACGGTCGTTGACGAAGATCGCCGGCTGCCCGAATCCGAGGGTCACCGCGTCGCCGTCGAGATCGGTGACGCCCGCGCCGGCGGTCAGCCACGAGACGACGTACTCGCCCTCGGTCTGGATCGAGCCCTGCACGGAGCCGGCGAACTGGCTGCCGCGGAGCGTCACGTCGCCGTCGCCGACGGAGGTGTAGCGGTACGAGAAGTCCTCGCCGGGCTCGACGACGAAGCGGTGCCCGTTGTACGACTGCTCGAAGAGAGCCCGCGCCTGCTCGATGTCACGCCCGCCGATGTCGGAGCGCATGACCTCGTCCTTCTCGTTCATCCCGATCAGGGTCGCACGAGGAGCGCTCCTCACCGCGTGCCCCGAACGGGGAATTCGTTAAGCGGATAAACCAGTCGCGGGTCCGGCGGCGCGGGTCATGGCCTGGACGGTCGCCGCCTGGAACTGCGTGAGCAGCACCACGGTGTGCCGCGCTCCGGCTTCCACGGCGAGCGAGAAGGTGGCGCCGGCCGGAGTGGCCCGCCAGGAGCGGATGTCGCGGGTGCCGACGCGGGTCGAGTCGCCGGTGCCGGCGCTCCGCAGCACCAGGGAGTCGGGCAGCACGCAGAGCGCGCCCGTCACGCCGTCGACAGTGGAGGAGCACTCGAAGCCTGCGTCGTCGTGCACTGCACCGGCGAGCTCGACGAAGTCGGTGACCTCCATCGGCTCGTCGTCGTCGCGCCTGGACACGGCGCGCTCAGGCAGCGTGCGTGAGCCCGGAGGACTCGGGCTGCTGCGCCGGCTCGGTGACGATCCGCAGGCCCCGGCCGCTGTTGGCCTCCTCCATCAGTGCGCGCACCCAGGTGGCGTTGATCGCCGGCATGCGGCTTCCGTGGAACGAGAACTGGAGAGGGATGGTCGGGTGCAGCCAGAGCGTCTGGCGTCCGGTGCCGTGCGCGCTCGAGGCGTCGAGCTGGAAGGCGAACGCCTCGTCGCGGCGGAACTTGTTGATCATGACGATCTGGAGGTGCGCGAGCGCGCGGTCGTCGATCTCGTGCGAGGTGGGGGGAGTGCCGTAGAGGAGAGCGCCCATGGTGCGTGCCGCCGTTCTGTGCTGTGTCGCGGGTGCCGGCCGCGACGGTGAGGTGCCCCGGCGAGTGCCGCCGGGAGGGGGAGTGCGAGATGGTGGGGGTGTTCGTGGGGAGCAGGACCCGGGGTGTGCTGTGCCGCCGAGTCGAGTGTCCGGAGTGTCGATCCGGGGGTGCCGGGCTCCGGGATGTCGAGCCCGGATGCCGTCGCGCCGAGCCGTCGATCCCCGCTGACGCCTGCTCTGCAGGCCCGTGGAGTCGGGCGGTCGGGCCGTCCCTCCGGCTGTTCTCCGAAAGTACGCCCCTCGTTCGGAGGGCACGTGCCGCTATCCGGAATGCGAAGCAGTGGCCCCGGCCGCCGGGCGGACTCCCAGCCGGGTTACTCCGGGGCTCAGTTGCCTGGTGCCTCCGGTGGGCGGTGCGGCTGCGTCGAGACGGCGCGCTCGTGCGCGAGACGCCGTCTCGACGGCGGTGTGTCGGGCGGGCCGGCGGTGTCTCGGCGGGGCGTGTGGAGCGGGAGGAGGCGTGACGGTGCGCTCACTGGACAGGGCGTGCGGCTCCGTCGAGACGCCGTCTCCGCGGCGGTGTCTCGGCGTGCGCGGGAGGGTGCGCTCCTCCGCGAGTCGTCACGCAGCCGCTCCGGCGGGGGCGCAGGCGCTCAGAAGGCGTAGCGGACGCGGCAGTAGGGGAGGCGCTCGGCGAGGAGGGCGCGGAAGCGGTCGAGGCTGGCGCGCTTGAGGTCGCGTCGGTAGCGGATGTTGACGGCGCCGTTCTCGGAGAGCTTCTGCTCCTGGCGCCCCGGCTGCCAGAGCAGCGACTCCGCCTTCGGGTGCCAGCCGAGGTTCACCTCGTGCAGGCCCTCGTTGTGGGTGAGGAGGATCACCTCGGCCGCGAGCTGCGCCTTCGCCCGCGGGTGGAGGGCGGCGTCCAGCTGGTCGAAGAGCTCGGTCCAGTCCTGCTGCCAGGTCTCGGTGAGGATCACGGGCGAGAAGTTGACGTGCACCTCGTAGCCGGCGTCGACGAAGTCGTTGATCGCCGCGATCCGCTCGGCCATCGGCGAGGTGCGGATGTCGGTGACCTTCGCCGTCTCGGCGGGCATCAGCGAGAACCGGATGCGCGTGCGCCCGAGCGGGTCCCACTCGAGGAGCTCGCGGTTGACGTACTTGGTCGCGAAGGACGCCTTGGCGGTGGGCGACATCCGGAACAGCTCGCAGAGGTCGCGGACGTTCTCGCTCAGCAGCGCGTCGACGGAGCAGTCGCTGTTCTCGCCGATGTCGTAGACCCAGGCCTCCGGGTCGCACTGGTTCGCCTCGGCCTTGGGGCCCTGCTTGCCGATGTGCCGGGCGAGGTGGCGCTGGATCTGCTCGATGTTCGTGAAGAGCGTGATCGGGTTGCTGTAGCCCTTCCTCCGTGGCACGTAGCAGTACACGCACGCCATGGCGCAGCCGTTGGCGGTGGAGGGGGCGATGAAGTCGGCCGAGCGGCCGTTCGGGCGCGTGACGAGCGACTTCTTCACCCCGAGCACGAGCGCCTCCGTCTTGATGCGCACCCAGCGCGCGACGTTCGCCTCGTCGCCGTGCACCTCCGGGATCAGCCAGTGCGACTCGACGGGCACGATCTCGGCGCCCGGCCAGCGCGCCACGACCTCCTGCCCGCGGGGCGGCTCGAGCGCGGCCGGCTCGGCGTAGATCCGCCGGATGTCGAGCAGGCGCCGCTCGCGGACCTGCGCGGACGCGGAGCTCGGAGCGGTGTCGGACATGAGTCCGTTCTACCGGCGACCACCGACATCCGCGGGGGCGGGGCCGTCGCCCGGCGCGCAGGTCCTCCGCCCGCCTGCAGGAACCGTGGCGCCGCTCCCTCAGGATGGAGGCATGCCCTCCTCCGCCGACCGCTTCCGCCGCGCCGCCGTCGAGCTCGCGCAGACCTCCGAGCGGCAGGTCGAGTGGGCGCTCGCCGTCACGGAGGATGCGCGCCTCCTCGCCCTGATCGACGAGCTGCCCGCGCAGCACCGGCAGCCGTCCCTGCTCTTCTCGGTCGCGCGGCTGCTCGGCGTTCCCGACGTCGACGGCGCCGGATTCGCCGCGTGGCTCCGGAGCGAGTGGGCGCGGGTGGCGCCGGTCGCCGCCGAGCGGAGGACGCAGACCAACGAGGCGCTGCGGTGCGCGCCCCTGGTCGCAGCGCTGGAGCGGATCACGGAGCCCGGTGAGCCGGTGGCGCTCGTCGAGATCGGCGCCTCCGCAGGGCTCTGCCTGGCGCCGGAGCGGTACTCCTACGCCTTCACGGCGAGCGACGGCGAGACGAGGCTCGGGTCGGGCGCGCCTCTGCTGCGGTGCGCGGTGAGCGGAGGCGCGGCGCCGGGGCGGCTGCCGGTCGTCGCATGGCGCCGGGGGCTCGACCTGGCGCCGCTCGACGTCCGCTCGCCCGAGGACGTCGCCTGGTTGGGCGCGCTGCTCCCGCCGGACCGTCCGGAGCGGACCGCGCGGCTCCGCTCGGCCGTGGAGACTCTGCAGGACGACCCGCCCACGATCGTCGCGGGCGATGCGGCCGCCGAGCTGCCCGCCCTGCTCGACGCGGTGCCGCCGGGTCTGCGGACGGTCGTCGTCTCGCTCGGGACCCTGGTCTACCTTCCGTGGACCGCGCGCGAGAGCGTCCTGGCGACGGTCGCCGATCGCGGCGCGAGCCTGGTGACGCTCGAGGCGGAGGCGCTGCTCCCGCACCTCGTCGCCGCGCGCGGAGACCGCACGGCTCCCGAGCCGACCCCGTTCCTGCTCGCCGCCGACGGCGTCCCGCTCGCGAGCGCGGCCGCCCACGGCGGCACCCTCTCCTGGCTGGCCTGAGGCGCGCTCCCGCGCCGGGAGCGGGGTGCCCGAAGCCCGGGAGGTGCCCGGCGCCCGGTGCCCGCTCCGCCCCGGCGCTCGACCCGCGCCCACTGTTCAAGAGTTGTCGCACTCAGCGTCGAGTGCGACAACTCCTGGACTCTCGCGGAGGAGCGAGCGTCGAAGCCCGAAGCCCGAAGCCCAACGCGCAGCGACCAGCGCTCTGAGCTCAGGCGCTCGGCCCGATCGTCCGCCCACTGTTCACGAGTTGTCGCACTCAGCGTCGAGTGCGACAACTCCTGGACAGTCGCGAAGGAGAGGGCGTCGAAGTGCAGCGCTGAGAGCTCGGAGCTCGGAGTCCCGGCGCTCGACCCGCGCCCACTGTTCAAGAGTTGTCGCACTCGGCGTCGAGTGCGACGACTCCTGGACTCTCGCGGAGGGGAGGACGGTCGAGCGCAGGATTCAGAGCTCAGAGCCAGAGCTCAGAGCGTCCAGCGTCCAGCGCCCAGCGCCCTACAGTCCGTCGACGACGAGCTGCGTCGCGCGCGGGACGTACGAGGTGTTCGTCGTCGGGTCCCAGCCCACGAGCGCGACCGCGTCGCCGCCGACGCGCGCGGTGATGCCCACGAGCGAGAACGGCTTGCCGCCCACGGCTCCGGACACCTTCCAGCCGAGCGTCTCGTCGGCGCCGGTCAGCGTCTGCTCGGTGCGCTCGACGGTCGTCTCGACCGGCACGCCCTGCATGGCGAAGAGCGTCGAGCCGGAGGCGCAGCGGGTGGTCGCGTCGGTGGCGCTCGCGAGGAGCGAGGCGGCCGCGTCGGCGGTGCCGGTGCTCGACACGACGGCGGTCATGGAGCGGTCGGCGCTGGTGCCGTACGAGAGTCCGGCGGCGGGCTGCGCGGTGTCCCAGCCCAGGCCGAACGGCGAGAGGCAGCTCGCGTCGGTCGCGGTGAGGCCGGGGTAGATCGAGTCGAGCATCTCCTGGATGCTCGCGTACTCGCCGGGCACGAACTGCACGCCGGTCAGCACGGCGGCCACCTGCTCGCCGGTCTTCTGAGCGGTGTCGGCGGTCGGGGCGGCGGCCGTCGCGGTGGCGGACGGGGCGGCCGACGACGAGGGGAGCGTCGGAGTGAACGGGCGGAGCGTCGATCCGCTCGTCGCGGTCCCCGCGCAGCCCGAGAGGACGAGCAGCAGCGCGCCTCCGATCAGAGTCGTGCGCAGCAGTGTCTTGGACATCATGTCTCCCCCTTCGCCCGCCGGCGCCGCACCGGGGCGCCTGAGGCTAGCAGAGCCCCGCGTCCCAGAGGCGGCCCGGCGCCGCCCGCAGGACGGAGGCGGCCCGGTGGCACCCGCAGACCGGAGGCGGTCCGGCAGCGCGTGCGGACCGGAGTCGGCCCGGCCCCACTCGCACAACGGAGCCGGGAACCCCGAACCCATGCCTCCAACGGCCGCTCCCGCCTCCGCTCCGCCGCTCAGATCTCCGTGTGCCCGAGCTCGGCTCCCGCGAGCAGGCGGATCTCCGGCTCGGCGATGCCCTCCAGCTCCAGCACCACGACGCGGTTGCGGCCGGCGTGGGTGACCGGCGAGGGGACGATCAGCGTCCGCTGCGGTCCGCGGCGCCAGTAGCGCCCGAGGAGGAAGCCGTTCACCCAGACCAGGCCCTTGCCCCAGTGCAGCGTGTCCACGTACAGGTCGGCCTGCTCGTCGAGGTCGAACGAGCCGGAGGCGAGCTGCGGTCCGGCCGAGAACGCCGGCGCCGCGACGGCCAGGTCGGGGAGGCACTCCAGCGCGAGGGCACGCGCCGCCCAGCCGGTCAGCGGGGCGCCGTCGAGCGTCACGCCTCCGATCAGGCCCTTGTGCTCGCCGATGCGCGTGCCGTAGTTCACCCGGCCCTGGTTCTCGACCAGGATCGCGAGCTCGCCGCGTCCGCTCGGCAGAGTCAGCGCCCGCTCGTGGTGGTCGCGCGCCAGCACGCCCACCGGCACGCCGTCCAGCAGCACCCAGGCGCGGTCGCGCACCTCCTCGCCCACCACGAGGCGGGCCGGAGCGGAGGAGCCGTCGAGCGTCGTCGTGAAGAGCACGAAGCCGTCGTCGTGGCCGAGGTCGTCGAAGCTGGCCATCGCGTCGAGGTGCGCGGCCGGTCCGAACGCCTGGCCGAGGCCGAGCAGCGCCGGGCCGGGGACGAGCGGAGCGGTCAGGGCGGGGGCCGGCGGGCGCACCGCGGGCACCTCCTCCGGCACCGGCGCGTAGCGCGCGATGACGTCGCGGAACGCCCAGAACTTCGCGGTCGGGTCGCCGCCCTCGTCGAGCGGGGCGTCGTAGTCGTAGCTCGTCGTGATCGCGGCGTAGCGGCCCTTGTCGTTCGCGCCGCTGGTCAGGCCGAAGTTGGTGCCGCCGTGGAACATGTAGATGTTGACCGAGCCGCCGGCCGCGAGCAGGGTGTCGAGCTCCTGCGCGGAGGCGTCGGCGTCCGTCGTGTGGTGCTGGGTGCCCCAGTCGTCGAACCAGCCGCACCAGAACTCCATGCACATCAGCGGCCCGGTGGGCTGGAACTCGCGCAGCGTCGCGAGGCGCTCCGTGGTCCGCGAGCCGAACGAGCCGGTGAGGTGCAGGCCCGGCAGGCTGCCGTCGGCGAGCATCTGCGGAGTGGGCTGGTCGATGGTGGTCAGCGGCACTGTGATGCCGGAGTCGCGGGTCACCCGCACGAGCTCGGCCAGGTACTCCTTGTCGGAGCCGTACGCGCCGTACTCGTTCTCGATCTGCACGAGGACCACGGGCCCGCCGGCGTCGATCTGGCGCGGGGCCACGATCGAGTACACGCGGCGCAGGTAGTCGCTGACCGCGGCGAGGTAGTTCGGCTCCGAGCGGCGCACGCCCACCTCGGGGTCGCGGAAGAGCCAGGCCGGGAGGGCGCCGTTGTCCCACTCCGCGCAGATGTAGGGGCCGGGGCGCACGATCGCGTGCATGCCCTCGGCGGCGATCAGGTCGAGGAAGCGGCCCAGGTCGAGCCCGGCGTCCTCGCGCCACTCGCCGCGGCGCGGCTCGTGCGCGTTCCAGGCGACGTAGGTCTCGATGGTGTTCAGGCCCATCAGGCGGGCCTTGCGGATCCGATCGGCCCAGAGGTCCGGGTGGATGCGGAAGTAGTGCAGCGCCCCCGACAGGATGCGGTGCGGGCGGCCGTCGAGCTCGAAGTCGGCGGTGCCGATGGCGAAGCGGCTCTCGGGAGCGGTGGTCATCTGGATCCCCCTCAGGATCGGTGCCCGGTGTGTCCGAGCGTGAGAACGACGCGGGGCCGACCGGAGCGATCCGGCCGGCCCCGCGTCGAGCAGTGGTGCTACTCCGAGACGGTGAAGCCCTGCGCGTTGCCGTACTGGACGAGCTTGCTCTGCCAGTCGGCGAGGCCCTGGTCGAGGCTGGTGCCGTTGGCGTACGCCTGGCCGACGGTGTCGCCGAAGACGCTGTTCGCGTACACCTGGTAGGGCAGGTACGACCAGCCGGAGCGGACGTCCTTCGAGGCCTGGGTCAGCACCTCGTTGATCTTCTGGCCGCCGAAGTACTCCGACTCCTGACCGGTGAAGTCCGAGCTGTCGAGGTCGGCCGTGGTCGACGGGAATCCGCCGCTCTGCAGGAAGACGTCGACCGAGGCCTGGTCGCTGTTCAGCCAGCGCAGGAACGCGGCGGCCAGCGCCGGGTTCTCGCTCTGCTTGGTGACGGACTGGCCGCCACCGCCGTTCTCGGCGCTGACGGCGGTGCCGTCGTAGGTCGGGATCGGCGCGACGGCCCAGTCGCCGGAGGCGTCGGGGACGCTGGACTCCAGCACGCCGGGCATCCAGGCGCCGGTCACCAGCGAGGCGATGGAGCCGTCGGCGAGGCCCTTGTACCACTCGTCGCCCCAGGCGGGGGTGTCCGAGAGCAGCTTCTTCTCGACGAGCTGGTTCCAGACGCCGGTCCACTTGGCGGTGCCCTCGTCGGCGAGGTCGATCTTCACGTCCGTGCCGTCGGTGGTGAACGGCTCGCCGCCCGCCTGCCAGATCATGCTGGTCGCGAAGCCGGCGTCGCCGGTGTCGGCGGTGATGTACTTCGACGGGTCGGCGGTGTGCAGCTTCTCGGCCGCGGCGACGTACTCGTCCCAGGTGGCGGGGACGGCGATGCCGTACTGGTCGAAGACGGTCTTGTTGTAGAACAGCGCCATGGGGCCCGAGTCCTGCGGGAGTCCGACGAGCTTGCCGTCGATGTTGACGCTGCCCCAGGTGGAGGCGGAGTACTTGTCCTCGAGGTCGCCCATGCCGTACTGCGACAGGTCGAGGAGCGAGTCCGACAGCGCGAACTGCGGCATGGCGTAGTACTCGATCTGGACGACGTCGGGGGCGCCCGAGCCGGCCTTGATCGCGTTCTCGAGCTTGGTGTACTCGTCCTTGTTGGTGCCGGCGTTGACGAGCTCGACGTCGACCTTGGGGTAGGCCTTCTCGAACGCGGCGACCTGCGCCTCGGCGCTGGGGGTCCAGCTCCAGTACGTGATCTTGCCACCGGCCTCGAGGGCGGAGTCGAGGTCGGCGGCGGAGCCGGCGCTCGTGGTCGTGCCGCCACCGGAGGTGGACGAGCAGGCCGCGAGGGAGCCGGCGGCCAGGGCCGCGACGGCCGCGACCGTCAGGGTCCGCCTGAGGGCGGAACGGGCGATCTTCATGGTGGTGTTTCCCTTCACTTCTTCGTGCTGCGGGTGCTGTGGACGGGGCAGGACGCTCCGGCCGGGGGATGGGTAGGGGGAGGGCTCAGCCCTTGACGCTGCCGGCGCTCAGACCGGACTGCCAGAAGCGCTGGAGTCCGAGGAAGGCGACGACGATGGGGATGATCGTGAGGAGCGAGCCCGTGATCACGAGGTTGTAGATCGGCTGCGCGCTGACGCCGGTGGCCTGCGCGTTCCACTGGTTGAGGCCGACGGTGAGCGGGTACCAGGTGGGGTCGCTCAGCATGATCAGCGGGAGGAAGTAGTTGTTCCAGGTCGCGACGACCGAGAACAGCAGCACGGTCACGATGCCGGGGGCGAGGAGGCGGATGGAGATGGTGAAGAAGGTGCGGAACTCGCCCGCCCCGTCCATCCGCGCCGCTTCGAGCAGCTCGGTGGGCACCGACTCCACCGCGTAGACCCACACCAGGTACAGGCCGAACGGGCTGATCAGCGAGGGGATGATGATCGCCCACGGGGTGTTGGTCAGGCCGAGCTGGCTGAACATGAGGAAGGTCGGGACGGCGAGGGCCGTGCCGGGGACCGCGATCGCTCCGAGCACCACGGCGAAGACCGCCTTGCGGCCCGTGAAGCGGAACTTCGCGAGGCCGTAGCCGGCGAGCGTGGCCAGGAGCGTCGCTCCTCCGGCGCCGACGACGACGTAGAGCAGGGTGTTGCCGAGCCAGCGGAGGAAGATCCCGTCGCGGTAGCTGAGGGTGTCGGCGATGTTCTGGAAGAAGACGAAGTCGCCGTCGAACCAGAGGCCGAAGCTCGAGAGCAGGCCGGCCTGCGTCTTCGTCGCGTTGATGACCAGCCAGGCCAGCGGCACGAGGCTGTAGAGGATGAAGACCGACATCAGCAGGGTGAAGGCGATCGACTTCTTGGGCTGCACCGAGGAGCCGCGGCGGGCGGCCGGGCGCTTCGGGGCGCGGGCGGGCGTCCGGGGAGCGGTCGCGAGGGCCATCAGTTCTCCTTCCGCGCGCCGCGGAGCTGCACGACGTAGGCGATCACCGCGGTGATCACGCCCATGACGATGGCGACCGTGGCCGACGCGTTGTACTGCTGACCGGCGAAGGACAGGTTGTAGGCGTACATGTTCGGGGTGAAGTAGGTGGTGATGATGTTCGGCGCCAGCGTCCGGAGGATGTTCGGCTCGTTGAACAGCTGGAAGCTGCCGATGATCGAGAAGATCGTGGCGATGACGATCGCGCCGCGCAGGGCGGGAAGCTTGATCGAGCGGATGACGCGCATCGGGCCGGCGCCGTCGATCTCGGCCGCCTCGTAGAGCTCGCCGGGGATCGTCTTCAGCGCGGAGTAGAAGATGAGCATGTTGTAGCCCACGAACTCCCACGTGACGATGTTGCCGATCGAGGCGAGGATCCAGTCGCGCGAGAAGGGCTGGACGACGTCGGAGCCGAGCAGGTCGTTGACGTTCGCGGCCAGGCCGAAGTTGTCGCCGTAGATGAAGCCCCACATCAGCACCGCGACGACCGCGGGGACGGCGTAGGGGAGGAAGACCACGATGCGGAAGAAGCCGGTGCCGTGGAGGCGGCCGCTGTCGATCGCGAGGGCCGCGACGAGGGCCAGCACGAGCATCACGGGGACCTGCACGACGAGGAACAGCAGGACGCGGCCGAAGCCCTCCCAGAAGTTCGGGTCGGTGAAGATAGCGGTGTAGTTCGCGAAGCCGACGAAGGAGTTGCCGCCCACCAGCTGCTCGCGGAAGAGGCTGAGGTAGATCGAGTAGACGACCGGGGCGATGAAGACCAGGAGGAAGACGACGAGGAAGGGGGCGACGAACGCCAGGCCCTTCCACTCGCTCTTCGCCCGCGACTTCGGGGCCGCGAGGGGGGACGCCGGAGGGGCGACCTCGCTCAGCGGGACGGGGGGAGACGTCGTCGTCATGGGATTCCGTTCGGGGAGTAGTGCGGGCCCGCCATGTTCACGTCAACATGGCAGAGCGTCACCGTAGCATGTCCACGTCGCCACCCGCGACTGTTCCTGCGTCACGGTTCGGCGCACGATGCACCACGGCTGACGGGCGGCGCGCTATAAAGGGAAGCCCATGTCACTCGAGACCGACCGCCCGTCCCCGTCCACCCGGCCGCGACGCGGCGTCTCGATGGCCGACGTGGCCCGGCGCGCGAACGTCTCGGGCCAGACGGTCTCGCGGGTGTCGAACGGCAAGCAGAACGTCGACGGCGAGACGCGCGAGCGGGTCCTCGAGGCGATGCGGGCCCTCGGCTACCGGCCCAACAGCGCGGCGCGGGCCCTGCGGACGGGCCGCTTCCACAGCATCGGCGTGATCATGTTCACGCTGTCCTCGTTCGGCAACATGCGCACCCTCGACGCCATCGCGATCGCGGCCGCCGACGCGGGCTACTCGATCACCCTCATCCCCGTCTCCCACCCCACCCAGGGCGAGGTGTCGGTCGCGTTCCACCGGCTGAGCGAGGAGGCGGTCGACGGCGTCATCATCATCGTCGAGGCGCACCTGCTCGACGAGGCAGACATCGTCCTCCCGCCGGACCTGCCCGTGGTGGTCGTCGACTCCGCTGGCGGCGAGAAGTACCCGGTGGTCGACACCGACCAGATGTCGGGCGCCCGCCAGGCCGTCGAGCACCTGCTCGGACTCGGACACCGCACCGTGCACCACATCGCCGGCCCGGACCGCTCCTACTCCGCCGAGCGCCGCCACGAGGCGTGGGAGTCGACCCTGATCGAGCGCGGCGCCCCGGTGCCGGAGGTGCTGGTCGGCGACTGGTCCACCGACTCCGGCTACCGCCTCGGCAAGCGGCTCGCCGCCGATCCGGAGGTCACCGCGATCTTCGCCGCCAACGACCAGATGGCGCTCGGCGTGCTGCGCGCCCTGCACGAGGCCGGACGCGCCGTGCCCGGCGAGGTGAGCGTCGCGGGCTTCGACGACATGCAGGAGTCGGCGAGCTTCTGGCCGCCTCTCACGACGGTGCGCCAGTTCTTCGGGGACACGGGCCGCCGCTCGGTCGACATCCTCCTGCGCGAGCTCGAGTCGGGCGAGCGCACCGGCGTCTCGCTCGTGCCGACCCGCCTCATCGTCCGCGAGAGCACCGGCCCGGCCCCCGCCGCCTCCTGATGCTTCCGCGGAGCCGGCCCGCGGAGCCCGCCCGCCCTTCACGCTGATCGAGGAGCCGGCCCCGCCGGCGTATCGAGATCCCCGCGACCGGACCCCCTCCGCCGGGCCCGCGCCCCTCCCCGTGCCCGCTCGACCGCGAAGCTCGCGATACTGTGAGCCCTCTCACCCCGGACCTCCAAGGAGACGCACATGTCGGTCGGCCTGCTCGCGGTTGTCGATGACATCCTCACCGCCGCCCTGAAGGCGAGCGCCAAGACGGCGGGCGTCGTGATCGACGACGCGGCCGTCACCCCGCAGTACGTGCAGGGCCTCACGCCCGCGCGGGAGCTGCCGGTGGTCGGGCGGATCGCGCTGGGGAGCCTGTTCAACAAGTTCGTCATCATCATCCCGCTGGCGCTGCTGCTCTCGGCGTTCGCGCCGCAGGTGCTGCCGTACCTGCTGATCCTCGGCGGCGCGTTCCTCTGCTTCGAGGGGGCGGAGAAGGTGCTCGAGTGGTTCGGCGTCTCGCACGGCGGCCACGAGACGGAGGCGCGCGACGAGAAGAAGCTCGTCTTCGGCGCCATCCGCACCGACCTCATCCTGAGCACCGAGATCATGCTGATCGCGCTCGACGGCCTCGACCCCGACTTCGGGATCTGGCCCACGCTCGGCGCGCTCCTGGTCGTCGGGCTCGGGATGACCGTGCTCGTCTACGGCGCCGTCGCGCTGCTCGTGAAGATCGACGACGTGGGCCTGCGCCTGATGAAGAACGCGGCCCGCGGCGTGCGGCGCACCGGGGCGAGGATCGTCGCGTCGATGCCGGTCGTGTTCCGCGCGATCAGCATCATCGGGACGCTCGCCATGCTCTGGGTCGGCGGGCACCTCGTCGTCGCGAACCTCGCCGAGACGGTGTGGCACGGTCCGTACGACCTCGTGCACGTCGTCACCCACGCGGTCGAGGGCGCGGGCCCCGTCGTCGTCTGGCTGGCCGACACCTTCGTCTCGATGATCTTCGGCCTCGTGCTGGGTCTGGTCATCGCGGCCGTCGTGATGGGCGTCTCGCGCCTGCGCTCCCGCGACGAGACGGCCGCGGGGCACTGAGCGGGGTCTCGGTACTCCGCGTGCCGCGGCTGGTCGACCGGCATGGGGGTGCGCGGTCGCTCCACCGGCGCGGAGGTGTGCGGCTGCCCGACCGGCACGGATCCATGCTGATCGAGTAGCCCGCGCCGCGGTCGCATCGGGATCCCGCGACGCGCCGCCCCCGCAGCGCCGCTCTCGATGAACGACGGACCGCCCCCGTCCCCGGAGGGGCGGAGGCGGTCCGTGTCGGAGGGGGCGTCAGCAGCTGCGGGCCGCGTACGCTCCCGTCGCCACCGAGGTGACCTGCTTGCCGTCGACCGTGCCCGTCGCGGTGACGGTGGCCTGGCCGGCCGGCACCGAGGCCGCGCGCGTGGTGAACGCGGCGCTGCCGCTCGCGCCGGGCGCGACTCCGGTGACCTGCTTCGACCCGGAGGGCGTCGCGATGGTCATCGAGACCGGCACGCCGGACTCGTTCTTCGCCGCGACGGTGAGCGTCACCTTGCCGGCGATGCAGCGGGTGGTCGCCGTGACCGCGACCGCGAGGGCGGCGGGCGCCTTCAGGGTCACCGTCACCGTCGTGGTCGAGGTGACGGAGCCGTCGGCCGCGCGGACCGCGATGGTCGCGACTCCGCCGTTCGCCGTCGTCGGCTGGGTGATCCGCACGGTGGCCGCCGAGTCGGTCGCCACTGCTCCGATCACCGGCATCGCCGTGCCCTCGACGGTGACCGCGTAGGAGGTGCGGGCCGGGTCGAACCCGGCGATGCCGGCTCCGCCGACGCGCAGGGCGCCCAGGGTGGCGACCGCGGCGGGGGAGGCGACCGACTCGTAGAGCTTGGTCTCGGCCACGATCAGGTGCGTGTTGTCGTAGGCGTTCATCACGACGCGGAAGGCCTTGGCCGTGACGGGCGCGAACGACGCGACCAGGGTCGGAGCCGTTCCTCCGGCCGGCGACGCGAGGGCCACGGCCGACTCGTAGCCGGGGACCGCGGTCCAGGTCGTGCTGTCGGCGGCCTGGTACTGCAGCTGGTAGGTCTGCGCCCAGCTGGTGCCGCCGTCGGCGAGGAACTGCACCGACACCTTCTCGACCTGGTGGGTCGAGGGGAAGGTGTAGGTCAGCGAGCTCTGCGCGGCCTTGGTGCCGTTGGTCCAGTTCGACCAGCCCTTGTCGCCGTCCACGCCGTTGCGGGTGCGCTCCGGTCCGTAGCCCGACTCCGACGACGACGCGGTCGCGACGATGCCGGCGTCCGGGTTGAAGTTGCGGAGCGTGCCCGTGGTGACGAGCACCGTGAGCGTGGCGGGGAGCGTAGCGCCGTCGGCGGTCGCCGTTCCCGAGACCGTCACCTGCCCGGCCCGGGCGAGGGAGGCGGTGGTGAGCGGCGTCCAGTCCCAGACGACCGGCACCGGGAAGGTGCTGGCCGAGGCGCCCACGCGGGCGGGGACCGTCGTCGGGGCCGAGGCCTTCACTCCGGCGACCGAGGCGCCCGCGGCGGCCGTGACCGACACGGGGTCGGTCGCGGTCAGTCCGCCGACGTCGACGAGCGCGGTGACCGTGATCGTCTGGCCGTAGAGGTCGGTCGCGGTGCCGGGCACCTCGACGCGGCCGGTCGCGCCGTACGCCGAGTCGGCGGGGCGCTGCCAGGTGACGGCGAGCGGTGCGCCGGCTCCCCAGGAGTACTGCGGGGTGATGCTCGCGGGCAGGGTCGGAGCGACGCCCGCGGTGGTGCGGACGGCGATCGTCTGGCCGGCGGTCGGCGCGAGGTCGCGGAGGGACCACGACTGGTTCGCTCCGCCGTTGGAGGTGTAGACGCCGACCGACGCGTTGTCGGCACTGGAGCCGCCGTTCACGTCGAGCGACTGGGCGATCGACTCGTTGACGAGCGAGAAGTTCACGCCGTCGGTGGTGTTGACGATCCAGCGGGTCGCGGCGGTCGTCTTCGCCGCGTCGACGGACAGCGAGCGCAGGTCGGTGCCGGCGGTCGTGGCTCCGAGCACGCGTCCGTCGCCGTTGACGAGGACGACGCGGCGGGTGGCCTCGCGCTCGCCGGCGGCGACCTCGCGGACCGTCCAGGTCTGCTTGGCGGCCGTGGCGGAGTCGGTGGCGAGGCCGGTGATCGTGGTCGCGGCGCCCGAGGGGTTGCCGGTCAGGGCCTTGCCGCTCTGGGTGCCGACCAGCTGGTAGCGGTGGCCGTCGCGCAGGGCGGGGGCGGAGTCGGCGACTCCCGAGACTCCGTCGATCGAGAAGCTCGTGACCGACTTGGCGGGCACGGTGATCGTGGCGGTGCGCGAGATGCGGTCGACGCTCACCGGCGTCTTGGCGACCAGGGCGTTGCTCGTGGGAGCGGCTGCCGAGGAGGCCTTCGTGGTGACGTAGGGGGTGACCGTCGCGGTGTCGGCGATGGTGCCGAAGCGGGAGAGGTCGAGCACGACGGTCTTCTCGGTCGCGGTGCTGTTGGTGTGCACGACGGTCGCGCCCGAGCCGTCGCCGCGGACGGCGGCGGTGGAGGAGCTGTCGTTGGAGGGCATCAGGTGGTCGCCCTCGTGGATGAACTTGGTGAAGTTCCGGATGGTGTTGAACTTCGAGTTCGTCTCGACGCCGCAGACCGGGGCATTGGTGGAGTCGCCACCGGCGTCGGCGACGCGGCGGACCGACTTCCAGACCTCGGTCCCGTTCTCCTGGTACGGCTTGCAGTCCAGGTCGATGTAGACGGAGCCCCAGTTGAGGTTCTCGCCCTTGGGCTTGGGCTGCTGCATGTTGTAGTAGTCCTCGACGGGCTGCCAGAGCACCCACGCCTTGGGCTCGAGCTCGCGCAGGTCGTCGTTGATGCGGCCGGCGATGCCGAGGCCGTTCTCCATGTTGGTGGGGTCGAAGCCGGTGACCCAGTTGCCCTCGATCTCGCTCATCCACAGGTCGGTGTCGGCCTGCTTCGCGAGGTCGCGGACCTTGAGGCGGCCCGAGGTGCCGTAGGTGTGGACGTTCATCCGGTCGACCTCGGCGCGGATCGCGGCGGAGTAGGCGGCCCAGTTCGTCGCGAAGATGTCGGGGTTGGTCTCGTCCATCGCGGCGATGCCGGCGTCGGTGGTCGAGGCGTCCAGCGCGGCGGCGACGTCGGGGATCAGACCCGCCTGGCGCGTCGGTCCGACGTGCATTCCCTCCTGGCGTCCGCCGGTCGGGACGCCGTTGGAGAGCTGCGTGCCCCAGTAGTTCGTGTTCGGCTCGTTGAAGGGGTCGAGCGTGTCGAACTCGATGCCGTACTCGTCCTCCATGTGCTCGGTGACCTTCACGAGGTACTTCGCGAACTGCTCCTCGGCGGCGGGCTTCAGCTGCTCGCTGTTCGCGTCGAAGCCGCCCGAGACGTAGCCGCTCTCGGTCATGAAGTACGGGGCGGAGTTGGAGAACGCCTCCCAATGCGAGATCTGCTTCTCCTCGGCGAGCCTCTCGACCCACCAGCGCTGCGTCTCGTCGGCGGTCCAGTCGTAGGAGGCGGGGTCGTCCGCGTTCCACTTCGCCAGGAGCGCATCGCGGTCGGCGAGCTTCGTGGAGGTGCCGCCGTAGGTCGACGCGTCGCCGGCCGGGTTCGGCTTCCACCAGCCCTCGACGGCGCCGCCCGGGCGGAGGTAGTCCTTCACGTCGGAGGCGTTGCCGCCGCCGATGTTGTAGCGGGCGATGTTCAGGTCGAGGCCGCTGTCGCCGAAGACCTTCTGGTAGAGGTCCTCGCGGAGGGCCTCGGGATAGCCGCCGGTCGCGTTCGCGAACCAGACGAGGCTGGTGCCCCAGCCCTCGAACGCCTCACCGGCGGCGGCGGGGTTCGGCGTGATGCGGAACGCGTCCGCGGCCTGAGCGGGGGCCGCTGCGGCGGGGATCGCCAGCAGTGCTCCTGTGGCCAGGGCGGCGCTCGTGGCGAGCGCGGCGACCCTTCTGAAGGACATCGACATTGATGCGGTCTCTCTTTCGCCATCGAAATGCGGGCGTGTTCACGTGAACGCGCCCTGACGGCCGACTGTACATGTTCACGTCAACAATCGGAAGGTGCTCAGGGGCGGGCGAGGCCCGCAGAGTCGAGGAGCCGGGAGTCGTCGCAGTCGACGTCGAGTGCGACGACTCCTGGAGGGTCGTGGGCATGCGGAGGCGTGCGGCCGTGCGCCGCGACACCCCCGCGCTCAGACGCGGTGCGTCGTCTCCGGGAAGGCCTCGGGCTCGCACTGGATGGTCGCGTGGTCGATGCCGTGGCGCTCGCGGAGGACGGCGAGCACCCGCGAGAGCGCGGTGCGGTAGTCGGCGTCGGGGGCGACGACCACGTGGCCGGTGGCGCTCTCCATGCCCGAGGTGATCGTCCACACGTGCAGGTCGTGCAGCGCCAGCACGCCGGGGACGGCGCAGACGTCGCGCTCGAGGGCCGCGAGGTCGACGTGCGCGGGCGCCGACTCCATGAGGATCCCCAGCGCCTGCCTCGTCAGCGACCAGGTGCGGGGAAGGATCAGCAGCCCGATCAGCACGCCGACGATCGGATCCGCCCACGCCCAGCCGGTGGTGAGCAGCACGATCGCCGCCACGATCACGCCGATCGAGCCGAGCGCGTCGCCGAGCACCTCGAGGGAGGCTCCGCGGAGGGTGATGCTCTCCTTCGCCCCGGCCGACAGCAGGCGCAGGCTCACGAGGTTGACCGCCAGGCCCACGACGGCGGTGATCAGGAGGGGGCCGCCGGGCACCGCGGGCGGTTCGGCGAAGCGGCGGACGGCCTCGACGATCACGAACGCGGCGACCGCGAACAGCAGCAGGCCGTTGGCGAGGGCGGCCAGCACTTCGAGGCGGTAGGAGCCGTAGGTGCGGCCCTTCGCGGCGGGGCGGGCGGCGAGCGAGATCGCGGCGATCGACATCCCGAGGGCCAGCACGTCGGTGCCCATGTGCGCGGCGTCCGAGAGCAGCGCGAGCGAGCCCGTCGCGACTCCGACCGCGAACTCGACGACCATGAACGCCGCGGTCAGCACGAAGGCGGCCACGAGCGGACGCCGGTGCCGCGCGGCGGCGGAGCCGGCCGGAACGCCGTGAGAGTGGCCCATCGGCTCCTCCGATCCCTGTTCGTATAAACAGTCTTGCATGCGTTGGGAGTCGAGCGCGAGCGTCCTCAGCCGACCAGCGGGTCCAGCGCCTCGCCGAGGTAGGGCGCCAGGGTCCGGGCGTACGACTCGGTGAGGTGCCCGAGGTCGCGGTACACCTTCACTCCGCCGATCACGAGGGGGCAGCCGCGGTCGTCGCAGAACCAGCGGGTGAGGTCGACGGCGGCGGCGCCCGGCCAGCCCTCGGCCGCGGCGGCCATCAGCTCGCGGGCGGCGAAGGCCTCGTCGAGCGGCACGCTGCAGTCGGCCGCGGAGCCCGGCTCCTCGGCGCAGGCCAGCAGGGAGAGCGAGGGCAGCACCGGATTGTCGCGGATCGCGACCACCGTGGATCCGCGGGCGATCAGCGGCGCCCACGACTCGTGGAACCCGTCGATGCCGGCCTGCTCGTCGGGGGTGCCGGACGCGTCGACGAACACGGACTTCTTCGCGGAGTAGGCGGTGACGACGAGCGCGTACGGCTCCTGGCCCGCGAGCTCCTCCTGCAGCTTCTCGTTCCAGACGTCGCAGGAGCGCCGGGAGGAGGCGGAGTCGTCGCGCCGCTCCGCGGTCGAGAAGACGCAGCCCGTCTTGTAGTAGGTGTGCAGGTCCCAGCCGCGCTCCTCCGCGACGCCGCGCAGCGCCGGGAAGAACGACGCCGCGTGCGAGTTGCCGATGAGCAGCACGCGGAGGCCGGCGGGATCGCCGAAGCGGCACTCCTCGAGCGCGGTGCCGGAGTTGCCCGTGCTGCACTCGTCGGTGTTCAGGGCGGAGCCGTCCTCCGAGGCGTCGACGGCGGGCAGGCTCGTGGTCCAGGAGTCGGGGCAGGCGTTCGCGAGCGCCGCGGCTCCGACGCAGCCCTCGGTCGAGACGGGGAGGGCGTGCGCGCGGGTGAGGTCGGCGGCGATCGCGGCGTTCGTTCCGGTGAGGCCCGTCGCTCCGACCAGGGCGGCGACGGCCAGCAGGGCCGCCGGGGCGAGCGCGCGGAGGCGGTGCGGGCGCTCGGCGGGGGCGCGGCGGTGGAGGGGGTCCTCGAGGAAGCGCTTCGAGGCGGCGGCCAGGAGGATCGCGGCGGCGATGACGCCCAGGCCCGCCGGAGCGGTCGGGTCCTCGCCGCTGCTCTCGCGCCAGAAGACCAGGAGCGGCCAGTGCCAGAGGTAGATCCCGTAGCTCAGGCCGCCCAGCCACACGAGCGGGCGCAGGGCCAGCAGCCGGCCGACGCCGCGCTCCGGGGCGGGGCCGGTCCCGGCGACGAGCACGAGCACCGCCGAGAGGGTCGGCCAGAGCGCGGCGGCGCCCGGGAACGCGCTCGAGACCTGGAGCACGAACCCGCAGGAGACGACTCCGATCAGCCCCAGCCACCCGGCAACGGCCCGCAGGGTCGCCGGGATCGCCAGTCCCGGGAGCACGAGGGCCGCGAGCGAGCCGAGCCCGAACTCCCACGAGCGGGCGAGGGTGCTGTAGTACGCGGTCGGCTGGTCGATCCCGACCAGCACGACGGAGAACGCGAACGAGAGGACGGTGAGCGCCGCGACGAGCGCCAGCAGGAACCGCGGCAGCTGCGCGCGTCGCCGCAGCAGCACGGCGGCGAGGGTCGCGACGAGCACCAGGGCGAGCCAGACCAGGTAGAACTGCCCCTGCACCGACATCGCCCAGAAGTTCTGCACCGGCGAGTGGAAGTCGTCCTGCGCGAGGTAGTCCACTCCGGCCCGCGCGAGCGCGACGTTCTCGACGTAGAAGGTCGAGGCGAACACCTCGGTGAAGGTCTGCAGCAGCTGCGAGGGGCGCAGGAGGAGTGGAGCGAGCGCCGCGACGACGACCAGCACCACCGCGGCCGCCGGGAAGAGCCGCGAGGCGAGCCTCCGGAGGAAGGCGATCGGACGCACGCGCCCGAACCGGCGGATCTGGCCGAGGAGGGTCAGGGTGGTGAGGAACCCGGCGATCACGAAGAAGACGTCGACGCCTCCGGAGACGCGGCCCAGCCAGATGTGGAACGTCGCGACCAGGAGGGACGCGACGGCGCGCAGTCCCTCGATCTCGGGCCGGTAGCCGGACGCGTCGGCCTTGCGCACCAGCGCGGACCGGCCGGAGGCGGCGGTGCGGGCGGAGTGGCGGGGCAACGGGTTCCTTCCGTGACGGTCGGCGGGCGGTGGGGCGGGAGCCGTCGATCGTCGGTGTTCAGGATCGCGCTCTCCCGCCCTCAGGGGAACCGTGTCCGGGGTGCTGTCCACCTGGTTGGGGGCTGCGGAGGCGAGGTGCGCGACAGGTGTCCGCTTACTCGGCTGTTCCGGGCCTTCTGAGTGCATCGAGAACTCGGAGGTCGCCGTTCTCGCGCGCGACCACGGCGACTTCTGCGGAGTCGCCGGTGGGCGGGACCGAGGGTGGATCGAAGGCGGGTGGCGCGGATCGACTGGCGCGGATGGACGGGCTTAGGTGAGGTAAGGCTATGCTTACCCGGGCTCCGCGCCGAGACGCGGGTGCCGCCCGCCGACGGACCGGGCCGACGAGCCCTGCCGGCGAACCGGGCCCATGAACCGGGCCTATGAACCGGGCCGACGACCGACGCCCACGAATCACGGGAGATCCATGTCCACGCACCGACGGCGCCCCGCTGCCCTCGCCCTCGCCGCCCTGACCCTGCTCGCCCTCACCGGCTGCGGCGCCTCCGAGCAGATCGAGCCCGAGAGCACGGCCGCCGCGGGGGAGGGCACGACCTCGTACCCGCTCATGCTGGACAACTGCGGCACCGCGACCACCGTCACCGCCCCTCCGCAGCGGGTCGTCTCCCTCGACCAGAACTCGACCGAGATCCTGCTGTCCCTCGGCCTCGAGGACCGGATTGTCGGCACGGCCTCCTGGACCGACCCCGTGCTCGAGACCCTCGCCTCCGCGAACGAGAGCGTGCCGCGCCTGGCCGACAACGCGCCCACCTACGAGGTGCTGCTCGGTGCCGACCCGGACTTCGTCACCGCCTCCTTCGGCCGCCACTACGCCCCCGAGGGCGTCGCCTCGCGCGACCGCCTCGCCGAGACGGGGATCGGCTCCTACCTCGCCCCCTCCGACTGCGACAACGGAGCGAGCGTCAACGGCGGGAGCGGCACGCGCACCGTCCCGCTGACCGTCGACGTCCTCTACCAGGAGATCCACGAGCTGGCCGAGGTCTTCGACGTGCAGCAGCGCGGCGACGCCCTGGTCGCGCAGCTGCAGGAGCGCGCCGCCGCCGCCACCGAGGGGGTCGACCTCGGCGGCCGGAGCGTCGCCTTCTGGTTCGCCGACACCAAGACGCCCTACATGGCCGGCGGCTACAACTTCGCCTCGATGCTCGGCACCACGACCGGCATGACCAACGTCTTCGCCGACCGCACGGAGGACTGGCCCGCCGTGGGCTGGGAGAGCGTCGTCGCGGCCGACCCGGACGTCCTGGTCCTCGGCGACCTGCAGCGCGACCGCTTTCCCGGCGACCGCCTCGACGACAAGACCGCGTTCCTCCGCTCCGACCCGCTGACCAGCAGCCTGCCCGCGGTGCAGGACGGCCGCTTCATCGCGCTCCACGGCGCCGAGATGAACCCGTCGATCCGCTTCGTCGACGGGCTCGAGAAGATCCGCGCCTGGTGGGACGAGAACGGGGCCTCGCTCTGAGCACGCACACGGGCACGGGCACGGGCACGGTCCTCGTCCGCCGGGTGCCGCGCGGTCTGGCCGCCGCGGCGCTGGTCGTCGGCGGGCTGCTCGCGCTGGCGCTCTCGGTCGGCGTCGCGGTGACGCTCGGCCCGGCCGACGTCTCGCTCGTGAACGTCCGCGACATCCTCCTCAACCACCTCGGGCTCGCCTCCGTCCCGGTGCGCCCGGCCGAGGACGCGATCGTCTGGCAGGAGCGCCTCCCGCGCGCACTCGTGGCCGCGGCTTGCGGGGCGGGGCTCGGCGTGTGCGGAGTGATCCTGCAGTCGCTGCTGCGGAATCCGCTCGCCGACCCGTTCGTGCTGGGCGTCTCCTCCGGAGCTTCGACGGGCGCGGTGCTCGTCGGCGTGCTCGGGGTCGGCGGAGGAGTGGTCGGGCTCTCCGGAGGCGCCTTCGTCGGCGCGCTGGTCGCCTTCGGCTTCGTGCTGCTGCTCACGCGGTTCTCGGCGGGCGGCACCTCCGGCGTGATCCTGGCGGGGGTGGCGAGCACGCAGCTGTTCTCGGCGCTGACCTCGCTGATCGTGTTCGCGCTCGCCGACTCGGACGAGACGCGCGGCGTGATGTTCTGGCTGCTCGGCTCCCTCGAGGGCATGCGCTGGGACGACGTGGCGCTGAGCGGAGGAGTCGTGCTGCTCGGCTCCGTGGTCTGCCTCGCCGCGGCGCGCACGCTCGACGCGTTCGCCTTCGGGGAGGACGTGGCCGCGTCGCTCGGCGTGCACGTGGGCCGCACCCGCCTCCTCCTGCTGGTGGTGACGGCCCTGCTGACGGCGACCCTGGTGAGCATCGCCGGCGCGATCGGCTTCGTGGGGCTGGTGCTGCCGCACGCCGCGCGACTCGTGTTCGGCCAGCGGCACTCGCGGGTGATCCCCGCGACGATCCTGCTCGGCGCGGTGTTCCTGGTGTGGGTCGACGCCGGATCGCGGGTGGCGTTCGCGCCGACTCCGCTGCCGGTGGGGGTCGGCACGGCACTCGTCGGCGTGCCGGTGTTCATGCTGCTGCTCCTGCGGCGGAGGGGCCGCTCGTGACGCTCGAGGCCGACCGGGTCTCGTGGCGCCGGGGCGGCCGCCTGGTGGTCGACGGGGTCTCGCTCCGCCCCGCTCCCGGCTCGACAGTGGGACTGCTCGGGCCCAACGGCTCGGGCAAGTCGTCGCTGCTGCGGCTGCTGCAGGGCACCGCGGCTCCGGACGCCGGCGTCGTCACCCTCGACGGCGCGCCGCTCCGCTCGCTCCGCCGCCGCGAGGTCGCCCGGGCCGTGGCCACGGTGACGCAGCAGGCCGAGACGGAGGCGGACCTCCCCGTCCGCGACGTCGTCCGGCTGGGGCGGACACCGCACCGCTCCCTTCTGGGCGGAGACACGGCCGAGGACCTGCGCGCGATCGAGCGCGCCCTCGAGCAGGTGGGTCTCGAGGCGAAGGCCGACCACCTCTGGCACACCCTCTCGGGCGGCGAGCGGCAGCGCGCGCACATCGCCCGGGCGCTGGCGCAGGAGCCGCGCGAGCTGCTGCTGGACGAGCCGACCAACCACCTCGACATCCGCCATCAGCTGGAGCTGCTGGCCCTGGTGCGGGCGCTGCCGGTGACCACGGTCGTCGCGCTGCACGACCTCAACCTCGCGGCCCTGTTCTGCGACGCGCTGCTGGTGCTGCGCGAGGGGCGCGTGGTCGCGGGCGGCACCCCGGAGGAGGTGCTCACTCCGGCGCTGATCGCGGACGTCTACGGGGTGCGCGCCCGCGTGATCGTCGACGCCGGACGGCCGCACGTGCTGTTCGACTCCTGATTCCGCTGCCGCATCCTGACCCCACTGCCAGACAAACGTCGATCAGTCAACGGCCTCGTCCACTTCCAGCAGCGCGTTCTACCGTCGATGAACCGGCTTCGAGACCTCACAGGAGAGGTCCCCCTCGCGCTGGGCGAGGTGCTCTCCTGACGGAGGGCGTTGGACGTGCCGGTGACGACGAGGGGAGTCGAGAGATGTCCAGAGACGACGTGGCACCGGGGCGGTTCGCGCGGTTCGTGAAGTGGGTCAACAAGGCCGACGGCTGGGAGCCGCAGTACCTGCGCGGGCGGGTCGTGGCCAAGAAGGACGGCGAGTGGATCGTCGCGGTCGACGGCGAGGAGCGCCGGATCGTGAAGAAGGAGTGGAGCGTCTACCGCTGACCCTCGGGGAGGACTCGTGATGCTGCCCGACCGGCGCACTCCCGAGATCAGAGAGGCGCGTCCCGGAGTCTTCGTGCTCGAGCTGCGCCGCACCCGCCGCCGGCCCGCCGAGGAGCTGGGCGTCCTGATCCGCGCGGGCACGACCTGGACGGTGCTGGGGCCCGAGGGCGTGCTCTCCGACGTGCCGAGCTTCCACGACGCCGTGGCAGCCCTGCGCGAGTAGCGAGGCACCACCGAGGTACCCGCGGCCCCGCTGAGTCGCCCGAGACGGTCGCCCGCTCCGGCGTGTCGACGACCGTCTCGGGCGCCTCGGCGCTGACGCGGAAGGGGACGGCGCGGCGGTGGTGCCGCCGAGGCGTGGGCCCGCCGCGCCTACAGCTGGCGGCCCGGCCGCTGCAGGCCCACGACGGTGACGGTGAGGGTCGCGGAGGTGCTCTGCGCGGCGGACGGCGCGGACTCCGAGAGGCGCACGGTCAGGCGGAGGTGGTCGGTCGCTCCGACGGAGAGGGCGGGGGAGCCGGGCAGGTCGAGGCGGGAGGCGGCGGGGCGGTCGGCCGACACGGTGGTGACGGTGCCGGGGCAGGTGGCGGCGTCGGCCGACCAGGACAGCGAGCAGCGCTCGATCGCGAGCTGCAGGCCGTCCGAGAGGTCGGTGCCGGTGGCCGTCTGCAGTTGGAGGGCCGACATCGGCAGGGTCCCGGCGTTCGTCAGCTCGAGGAGGCGCCGGGCCGTGCCACCGGGGACGAGGCCCGCGACGGGGACCGGCACGGTCGTCGCTCCGGTGCCGGTGAACGTCGCGATGACCGTGCCGGAGGCGACCCGCGCGCTCACGGAGCCCCGGTCCAGGAGCACGGCGGTGGCGGTGGCGGCGGCGCCGAGGACGAGCGCGCCGGCGACGAGTCCCGCCAGGCCGGCGCGGGAGACCACGCGGCGGCGGACCTCGGGGGAGTGGCGCGGGGCTGCGCTGTCGCGGGAGGACGGCCGGGCGCTGTGCCGTCCGTGCTCAGCGGGCGGACGCAGGGGCTCCGGGGGCGGCGTGCCGTCCGACGAGCGGTGCGCGCCGCTCACGGGGCGACCTCCGCGGGGCGGCGCCAGATGGCGATCAGGAGCGCGCCCACGATGACCGCGCCGCCCGCGGCGAAGAGCGCGAACCGCGCCTCCGGGTGGGCGAGGCCGATGCTCGGCCAGCCCAGCAGCGGCACCACCGAGCTCTCGCGCCAGATCCGCTCGTCCGCGATCGTCACGATCCACGGGTCGGCCGACTCGTTGTTGTCGCCCTTGGTGGTGAGCGCCAGCTGGCCGGGCTCGCGGCCGCGGAGGGCCGCAGCCTCCTCCTCGGAGTAGAGGAGGGTGACGCGGTGGATGACGCGGCGGCCCGGATCGTCCGGGTCGGTGAAGACGATCACGTCGCCGGCGCGGATCGCGGCCTGGTCGACGGGCAGGGTGACGGCGAGGGAGCCGACGGGCATCCCGGGCGCCATCGAGTTCGACAGCACCGGCACGAGCCGCACGAGACCGAGCGCGGAGAGGACGAAGACGGCGATGCCGGCGACGGCCACGATCGTGACCAGGCCGCCGAGGAGAGCGCGGAGGGCCTTCACGCCTGCTCCCTCCGGTGACGACGGCGCGCAGCCGCGGCGAGCAGGACGCCCGAGCCCAGGGCGAGCATCCCGCCCAGGAGCGCAGCGCCCAGGTCGCGGCCGGTGACGGCCAGCCCGCCGCCCGCCGCTCCGGGGAAGGAGCCGGGGCCGGGCGTCGCGGAGGGATCCTCCTCCGTCGTGCCCACGAGCACCCGCAGCGACGCCGCCGCGAGCTCGGTCCCGTTGCCGGCCGACTCCGGGAACAGGACGCGAACGCGCACGCCCACGGTGGCCCCGCGCTCGAGCGGACGCACACCGTCGAGCCGGCCGAGCGTCGCCGCGGGCCCGGATCCGAGCGGCACAGCGTCGTCGGGGCAGAGGTAGCGCTCGACCGTGCGCTCCCCGTCGACGACCTCGGCGACCGTGAACGCCGAGTCGCAGAGCTCGACGGACAGCTGGAGGCCGTCGCGCGGGTCCTGCGCCAGCGTCCCTCCGTCGACCGCGAAGGCCACGGAGACCCCCTGCGGCGACAGGCCGGTGCTGGTCACCTCGACCGCCCACTCGGCGCGGTCGCCCGGAGCGAGGTCGGTGAGTGATCCGGGCGCCGAGAGCTCGCGCACGTCGAGCACGCCGACGGGCTCGGCGCTCGCCGCGGGCGCGAGGAGCACCGCCGCGAGGACGGCGACGAGCGCACGGGCGTGGGGCATGGGGACGACTCCGGGAGGAAAGGGGGATGCCTCCGCCCCGCGCCGGTGGCGGCCGGGCAGGACGGAGGCGGTGGGGGACGGTCTACTTCTGGATGCCGGCGCGCTGGATCGCGGCGGCCGTGAAGGTGACCGTGGCGGAGGCGTTCTCGTACGCGTTGTCGGCCGCGGTCGGCAGGACGAGCTCGATCAGCGTGTTCAGCGTCACGTCACCGGCGTCCGAGGGGAAGGTCCCGGTCGTGGTGGGGGTGATGCCGAAATTCGCCGGGGTGAAGTCGACCGCGCCGGCCTGGCCGCCGATGGACGACAGCTTGCCGGATCCGGTGACCGTGGTGGTCCCGCTGCAGGAGTACGGGCCCGCCGGAGTCGTGGTGGGGGCGGTCGTCCAGGCGGTGGAGCAGGTCAGCAGGCGGTAGTCGAGGCCGTTCGGGCCGGAGACGAGAGACTGGCCGACACGGTTCTGGTCGGTGGTGTCGGATCCCACGACGTCGTTGGTGACGGCCTGCGAGAAGCGCACCGACGAGACGAGGTCGCCGTCGTTGGTGGCGTTCGGCAGGACGATCGTCACCGGGCGCTGGATGGTGTCTCCGGGCGCGATGTCCGTCACGATGAAGGTGCCGTCGAGGTTGATGTCGAGCTGTCCGGCGTCCGCGGTGACGCTGGCGGTCCCGGAGTCGGTGAACACGGCGAAGGCGCCGGCGCCGGCGAGGGCTCCCGCGGCGAGGAGGACGCCGCCGGTGAGGGCGATCTTCTTCCAGGGGCTGCGACGGGTGGGTGCTGTGGTGGTCATGGCGACCGTTCCTTTCTGGTGGGTGGTGCCCGGTGCGGGCGTGGTCTCCCTCACGAGGACACGTGCAGGACGAGAGGGGTGTCGGCGGGGAGGCATCAGCAGCCTCCGGCGGTGGTGACGGCCGGCTGGGCGACGGCGGTCGAGGCGGCGGACGCGACTCCGAGCCAGCGCTGCAGGTCCGGGCGGACCCGCCACTGGTAGCTGCGGCCCTCGCCGACCCGGTCGTCGGTGAAGCTCGTCGCGGAGGCGGCGGGTGCCGCGATCACGGTCCAGGGGCCGGGCGTCGTCCCCGCGAGGCGGCGCTCGAGGGTCCAGCCGGTCGCTCCGGCGGCGGCCGACCAGCTCACGAGGGTGCTCGGCCGACCGGCCGTGCAGCTCGCGACGGGCGTGGCGACCACGGAGGAGCTGGTCCAGGCGCCGAGCCCGACCGCTCCGCTCGTGCTGCCGGTGCCGGAGAATCCGCGCCGGACGAGCGGAGCGGGATCGACCCAGACCGTGATCGTGCCGCCCGCCGTGAGCGCGCCGTCCGTGACCGTGTACGCGATCGTCGCGCTGCCGGTCCAGCCGTCGGCCGCGGGCGTGTAGGTGCACGTGGATCCGGAGCAGGAGAAGGTGCCGCGCAGCCCGGCCGAGACGCTCGTGCCGGCCAGGGCGAGGGTCGTGCCCGGGTCCTCGTCGGTGTCGTTCGCGAGCGGAGCGACGGTGACGGCGGGGCCGCCGGTGGTCGCGACCACACGGTCGGTTCGGGCCACCGGCGCGCGGTTCAGCGCGGTGACGGTGACCGTGACCCGCACGTTCCAGGTGCCGTACTGGCCCGAGAGCGAGTAGTCGAAGACGTCGGTGCCGACGTAGGCGGCGATCGGGCGGTAGGTGCACTGGCCGCGGGTCGCTCCGCTCGCGACGCAGGAGACGGAACCCTGCACGGGAGTGGCGGGGGCGGGGGTCGCCGCGCCTCCGATCGCCTTCGGGGTCGCCGAGAGCTGAGCGCGCGAAAAGGTCGCGCCGGTCGCGGCGGGCCCGTCGTTCGCGAGCACGTCGATCACGACCGATCCGCCCTGCACGACCGTCGCGGCGTCGGCGGCAGGATCGGGGATCACCGAGATGCTCACCGAGGCGGTGCGGGTGAACGCCCCGCCGGTCGGGCCGGTCGCCGTCGCCGTGGCGGTGTTGGCGATCGTGCCGGCGGTGACGTCGGCGGCGGTGGTCGTGTAGGCGGCGGTCGCGGTGACGACCTGGCCGGGCAGCAGTCGTCCGGAAGTGCCCGGCCAGGAGTAGGTGAGAGCGGAGAGCCCGCTCTTGGGGTCGCTGATCGCGACCGCGGTGAGGGTGGTGGTGCCGGTGTTGGTCGCGCGGAAGGTGTAGGTCACCACGGTGCCGGCGGCGCTGATGAAGGCGGGGTTCGCGGTCTTGGTGAGCGCGAGGTCGTTCGTGCGGGTGATCGTCACCGTCCGCGAGGCGGTGGCCGTGACGGCGGCGCCCGTCGGAGGGGTGCCGGTCGCGGTCGCGGTGTTGAGGACCTGGCCCGCGTCGACGTCGGCCTGCGTGAGCGTGTACGAGGCGGTCGCGGTGACCGACTGGCCGATCTCGAGGCGCCCGGCGGTCCCCGGCCAGGAGTAGGCGAGCGCGGAGAGCCCGCTCTTGGGGTCGGTGACCGCGACGGCGCTCAGCCCGGTGTTGCCGGTGTTGGTGGCGGAGAAGCTGTAGGAGACGGTCGAGCCCACGGCGGCCCCGGTCGGGATCGTGCCGTTCTTCGTCAGCGAGATCGAGGGCGCGTAGCGGATCGGCGTGGTGGCCGTGGAGGTCGCGGTGACCGTCACGGGCGAGGCTGCCAGCGTGCGCCCGCTGACCGTGGCGGTGTTGGTGACGGCCGTGCCCTTGTCGATGTCGGTCTGCAGCACCGTGTACGGCGCCGAGGTGAAGGTCGCGCTCGCTCCGGGTGCGAGCTGAGTCGAGGCGGGCGTGATGCCGGTGACCTTCGGGTCGGCGACGGCGACCGTCTGCAGTGTGACGGTGCCGGAGTTGAGGGCGAGGAAGGAGTAGCGGATCTGCTCGCCCGCGTCGGCCTGGGCGTTGCCGTTCGTGTCGGTGAGCAGGGCGGTCTTGGTGAGGGTCAGAGCGGGAGCCGGGGCGGCGATGGGGGCGGTGACGGTGGCGGTCTTGCTGGTGACGGGGGTCGTCGTCACGACGTTCGAGATCGTCTCCGTCTTCGTCGCTGCAGCGGTCGCCGTGTTGACGAACGAGCCGGCCACCGCTTCGGCGGCCGTGACCGTATGGGATCCCGTGCAGATGGTGGAGGCGAGCGGGAGCAGGGTCGTCGTCGGACAGGAGATGCTCGCGGCCTTCGGGTCCGTGACGACGATGCCGGTGAGCGTGCCCCGGATAGACCCGTTCGTGACGACGAACTGGTAGGGGATGACGGATCCCTCGGCGTAGGCGACGGGCTGCGTGGTGGTGCGGTCGATCTGCTTGACCAGAGTGATGTCGTCGAGAGTGTTGATGGACGAGACGGAGACGTTGCGGACGAGGTGGGTGTCGTTCGATCCACCGGTGGACGCCGTGAAGCCGAGCTTGTAGGTCGAGGGCGCTGCGGTCGGCATCGTGAACTGCATCAGCTGCGTCAGCGCGGAGGCGGCCATTCCCGCCGAGGTGCCCCAGTAGACCGTGACGACGGGGGAGGCCGTGGCGGACACGGTGATCCGCACGGTCCTGCCGTAGCTCGCGGGCGGATTGCCCGACGAGACGGTGATCGGGGTGCGGACGGAGGTGAGCGTCGGCGGCGGCGCGGCCTGCAGGAAGCAGTAGCCGGTCTGGCCCTGGCCTGCACCGCGGGCGACGATCTGATTCGCGACCTGGCCCTGGCCTGAGCCGGAGGGGCACCCGAATCCGAGTCCGTAGGTGGGCGGGGCGTTGGGTGTCGTGCTCTGCGTGGGAGGTCTGGCCGAGAAGTTCCCGTAGGCGTCGATGCCGATGCCGAGATAGCCGCCGTTCACACCCTCGACGGTCGCGGACTGACCGTAGCCGAGCGAGCCGCCAGGGGCTCCGGCCGCCGTCAGGGACTTCGAGCCGTCCGTGAGGAAGAAGCCGATGCCGTCTGCTCCGAGGAGGCCGAGGGCGGAGCTGTACTGGTACTGGTCGAACTGGACGTCGATGCCGCCCGCGGCAGGAATCGGCCGGTTGAAGACCGCGCCGCCCTTGGCGTCGTTGCGGGCATCGGTGAGCTGGAGGAAGCCCGGACTCGTCGCGGCGACGGGGGCTTGAGTCCGGTTGGCGCAGACGCCGAGGTTCGAGGACCCGGCCGGGGGTGCGGTCGTCGCCCGGGTGATGCAGCCCCCGTCGAGCGCCTGCCAGGCCGAGTCCGCGACGCTGGTGCCGCCGAAGCCCTCCTGGAGCAGGACCGTGGCCGCCGCAGCTCTCGTCGCCGGCAGAACCACGAGGACGGCGGCGAGCAGGAGCAGGACGAGGCCGAGGGCGATCGAGCGGTCGTGGCTCGGCCGGGCATGCGCGTTCGACACGGATCGACCTCCACCCGGGGCGCCTCGCCGGGCCTTCCGGATGGAGCGGGATCACGATAGGTCGCGGCTCGGAGTCGCCCTGTCCCCCTGAGACGGGACGTGGGCGGCGGACGACGGGCCCCTGATCCGGTGGGCACGCAGAAAGGGGAGAGCGAGCGCTGAACCAGCGCCCAGGTGGAGCCCAGAAAACGCAACCTATCCGGCGGTCCCCCGCGAGAGTGTTGACGTGCGCACGGCCCTCGCGCCGGGCTCAGGGCGGCCTGGATCCGTGCCGGCCCCGCGGGATCCCGGAGTTCCGCCACCGACACGATGCGGTCCCGCTCCCGTGGCGGGCATCTCCGGAGCAGTGGCGCGAGATAGCGCTCTCACCAGGACCTTCTCCGGATCGCTCCGCCGCTGAACGCCAGGTGGGAGCGCCGCCGCGGGTGTCCCTGAAGCGGGTCTGGTGGTCGCGCGGCGGACGCGGGAGGATGCACTCGCGCCTGCCCGCCCGCACGGTCCCCCGAAGGACCGCACCGCGCCCCCTCCACGGTGGTCCGATCCGGACCGCAGCACCCCCCCCCTCACACCTTCCGGTCAGGCTCCGCCGACCGAGCAGCCCTCTCCACGTCGGGATCCCATGTCCTCTCCTGCGCGCCACAGCCGCCGTCTCGTCCTCACCGGAGCCGCCCTCGGCGTCGGATCCGCCTTCGCCTACGCGATGACCGCGTCCGCGGCGCCCGACTACAGCGTGATCCCGCCGCTGCCCAACGAGCTCGGGCGCAGCGACACGGCGATCTCGCGCGTGGGGAAGAAGCCGTACCAGATCATCGACGTGATGATCGGCACCGACCGCGCGCGGCTCTTCGTTCCGCACACCGCGGTCCCCTCGCAGCGGATCGGCCGGGTCGTCTACTGGTACTACCACGCCAACGGGAGCACCTACGCGGCCCTGTCCGGCGCCTACCAGTACAGCGCCGACCAGGCCGTCGACAAGGGCGTCATCTCGATCTGCCCCAACTACGGCGGCAGCATCTACACGAACAAGCGGGCCGTCGCCATGCAGGTGGACGCGGTCGCCTGGTTCCAGAAGACGTGGCGGATCGGCGCGAGCTTCCTCCGCTCGAACTCCGGCGGCGGAGCGCTGCTCTGCTGGGCGTACGGCAACAAGCTGGTCCCCGAGATCCGCGGCGCGTACCACGCGGCCGGCGTCTACGACATGGCCGACATGGCCCGGCGCGACCCGGGGCGCGTCCTGCCGGACTACGACAACGACCCCTCGACGATCCCGGCGACCGACCCCGCGCTGCTGCCGCAGGCCTCGTGGGCGGGGGCGCGGATCCGCACGACCGGCTCGACGGAGGACGTCCTCGTCCCGATCGCCGTGCACGGAGGGGCCTGGGTCGCGCTCGCGAAGCCCGTCGCGAAGGAGGCTGTGGTCCTCTACACGCCGACCGAGGGCGCTCCGAACGGCCACAACGTGCCGAGCCTGACGAACAAGGACATGCTCGACACGTTCGACCGCTGGCTCGCAGAGCAGCCGGTCGTTCCGCTGCCCGACGAGCCCGCCTCGTCGATCCCCGGCGAGGGCACCTACCAGAACTCCTCGCCGCTCATCACGACGGCGGGCACCTGGAGCACGATCTCCTCCTCCGCCGACAGCGGTGGGAGCATCAGCTACTCCAGCTCGGCCGGAGCGTCCGCGAGCTTCCGCTTCTCGGGCACGGGCGTCAGCTGGGTGAGCCGGATGACGGCGACCTCCGGCATCAACGAGGTGCTGCTCGACGGCGTCCTCGTCGCCACCGTTGACCGCTACAGCCCCACGACCCGCTCGGGTCAGACGGTCTGGACGAGCGGGCCGATCGCCGCCGGCACCCACACGGTCACGATCCGCCGCGGGACGACGCGCAACCCGGCGTCCACCGGATCCACGCTGATCCTCGACGCCTTCGTTGTGACCGCGGGGACCGTCTCCACGTCGACGCCCACCCCCACCGCGACGGCGTCTCCGACCAGCACGCCGACGCCGACGGACACGCCGACTCCGACCGAGACCCCGACGGCCACGTCCACGCCCACCCCGACCTCGACGCTGCCGGCGGCGGGGACGTACCAGAACGGAGCCGCCGTCATCGCGACGGTCGGCACCTGGGCGACGCTCTCGAGCACCGCCGACAGCGGCGGCAGCATCTCGTACTCCAGCACCTCCACGGCCTCGGCGACCCTCCGCTTCCGGGGCACGAAGGTCAGCTGGGTGAGCCGGATCACCCCGACCTCCGGCATCAACGAGGTCCTGATCGACGGCGTGCTCGTCGCCTCCGTCGACCGCTACAGCGCCACGAACCGCTCGGCCCGCACCGTGTTCACCAGCAGCACCCTCAGTGCCGGTGAGCACACCATCACCATCCGCCGCGGCAGCAAGCGCAACGCCGCCTCCACGGGCAACTCGCTGATCCTGGACGCCTTCGTCGTCGTGTGAGCCGCTCGAGCGCCCGAGCCGCCCGCGTGATTCCGGACAGAGGACGCGGGCGGGCTCGGGTGGTCGGGTGCTCGGGGGCTCGTGAAGGGGGCCCTTGTCGCTGAGGCGCTCGCTGGGCGCCCACTGCGTCGAGTCGCCCGGGGATGCAGCTGTTTCAGCGTTCTCGGAACCGTCTCGGGCACCTCAGCGGGCCTCGCGCGAGGCGGCCCGTGCGAGCATGCGGGGATGAGAACGCTGATCCTCGGAGGCACGGGCTGGCTCGGCGGGCACCTCGCGGCGGAGGCGCTGCGGCGCGGCCACGACGTGACCTGCCTCGCGCGGGGGACGGCCGTGCCCGCGGGGGTGTCCCTCGTTCGGGCCGACCGCGACCGCGACGACGCTCTCGACGCCGTGGCTGCGGCATCGTGGGACGCGGTGATCGACGTCTCCTCGACCCCGCAGCACGTCCGCCGATCCGTCCGCGACCTGCGCTGCAGCGCCTACGTCCTCGTCTCGACCACGAGCGTCTACGCCGAGAACGCGGTCGTCGGCGCGGACGAGGACGCCGAGCTGCTCCCTCCCTCCGACGACCCCGCCTCGTACGGCGCCGCGAAGGCCGCCTGCGAGCAGGCCGTGCTGGCCGGATCCGCGCCGTCCCTGATCGCGCGCGCCGGCCTGATCGGCGGCCCCGGCGACCCGACGAGCCGCTCCTCCTACTAGCGGGCAACAACTTCCCCGACGCGGGGTCGCTGACGTTATGAGCGTCTACCCGCCGGAGCGTGATGTGCTGGAGGCGGCGCAGTGGGAGCGTTTCACCGCGGGCGACGCCGTGCCGGTGCGTTGTTGGCCCGAGCACTGCGTCACTGCCAGACGGTCGTCCTACTCCCACTCACTAACGTTCGAACCTCCACTGCTGCGCCACGGATCAAGGATCACCCGGACCGCTCCAGAGACGCCCGAACCTGCCAACAAACACCACTTTCGCTGTCCTCTAGGCTGCGAACCATGGGATTCTCAGTGCGCCTAGTACCCGGCGTCCGGGTGCGCGTGTCGAGCCGCGGGGTGAGGACAAGCCTCGGTCCGCGCGCCGCGCGGCTCCACCTGGGCGCAGGGGCACCGGGGTTCTCCACCGGTATCGGACCGGTGACGTACTCCACCAGCCTCGGCGTTGCTCGTCGCACCTCCAGCGGCTCAATCACCCGGTCCGTAGAAGCCGCAAGCAGAGCAGAAGCAGCAGAACAGCTCATCGAGGTCTACAAGCGCATCGACAACCTGCACCGGCAGGAATTCCCACCAGCGACGAGGCCGCTGGCTCCACCGCTGGATGAGATCAACGAGGTAGAAATCTGGAATCTCCACCGAGCGGCACATCTTCAGGGTGTTAGCTGGTTCGCCCGCGACCATCGGCGCCAGGCTCTTGCAAACGCAGAGGCGGATGCTCGGCAGGAGATTGACTGGCACCGATGGCAGCTGGCGACACAACAGGAAGATGCGCAAGCTGTGCTCGACAGGGAGTGGCAATCACTTGTCGACAACCAGCCGGAAGTCGTAATGTCGGCACTGGCCGCCGCTTTTGAGGACAACGACGCCGCCGCTGCTCCTCTGAGTGTCTCTGGCGGTGAAGCAACACTGGTCGTAATCGTGCCTGCTGCCGACGCGATGCCGCAGAGAAAGCCCGACCTTACGCCCGCGGGACGACTTACAATCAAGACTCTGCCAAAAAAGGAAGCGGCGGACTGGCATAAGCACGCGGTAGCTGGATGTGTTCTTGTGACCGCTCGTGAGGCGTTTGCAGTTGCGCCCGGTTTGCGCTCGGTCCGATTCGTTGCCGTTGCGGTTGCTGATTCCGATTCTTACGGAAATCATATTCCACATGTACTGGTCGCGGCGAAAATAAATCGCGCCGCGGTCGATGGAGTTCAATGGGCAACGACGGATTCGATACAGGTGCTGAACGACACCTGCACGGACTTGCATGTTCGACAGGTCGGAGTGACGAAGGCGTTCATGCCGCTCGACTTGTCGGATGAGCCCGAACTTGCAGAGCTGCTGGAAGCAATACGTTACGACGACCTCGTCGATTAGCCCGATCGAAGGGCACCCCCGGTGACGCGTGTTTCGCTAAGCATGCCCCATGAACTAAGGAAAGAATATGTCCTCTCAGCCTCCGCCGCGGCCTCCAATCATTAGGTACGTTAGAGATGCTGGCACCGGCGATAAGTCGTTCCTGGTGACATGGCTGTTCGCACTGCTCCTTGGCTGGTTCGGCGTCGACCGCTTCTACCTCGGCAAAACGGGAACCGCAATCCTGAAGTTGCTGACTTTCGGCGGCTTTGGGATATGGGTGCTCGTGGACCTAATTCTCGTGCTTGCCGGCGCTATGCGGGACAAGCGGGGTCTGCGCCTCCAAGGCTACGAGCGCCACAAGAAAATTGCTCTAATCGTCAGTGCGCTCGTCGTGCTCGTCGGTGTCTTCGCGAACGCCACAGGGGGCACAATTCAGGGCCGAGACGCAAGTGATGCCGGTCAAGTACCTGCACTTTTGTCCGCTGCTCCTGACTCCCCTACCGCAAGTCCGACACCGGCCTCCACTATCCCGGCAACGCCAGTCTCATCTCCTAGCGCAACCTTTGCCCCCGAATATTGGCCGCAGGAGGGTGAGGTTCGCGTTCCAATGTTGGTTGGTATGAGACTTAGCGAGGCTGAAAAGCTGGCAAATCGACTCCGGCTTGAGATCAACGCTGAGGACAAGCTCAACGAGCGGAGCATTTGGCGTAAATCTAACTGGACCGTCGTTTCCCAAGACATTTCACCTGGAACTAGTAAAAGCGAAGGTACTATCGTCAGCGTCAGGGCGTTGAAGACTGATGAAGCAGCCAGTGACGTGCAGGAAATGCTTGCAGCTGACCTTCACGCTGAAGAACGTATTTTCTCAGGGAAGATCACTGGACGCCCAGAGGCCGGTGACCTTTCCACGTTGAGGGTAGACGGGGCCACCGTGACCCTGGATCTCATCGAACCGGTTGCTCAAGCCTGTCAGCCCACTCAGAACGGTGTCGAACAAGCTCGGCAGGAAATGGAAATGGCTCTCCCGATCGGGCAGGAAGTACTGGTTGTCATGAGCGAGCCGCACAGGAGTGAAGGGTTCATTCATCGGCTCGACGGCGGCAATGGTGCGGCCAGTGTCGCACCGCCGGGTGGATCGATAAACGAAGAACTAGTCAGAACAGGCTGGTGGCGCCCAAGTGCCTCGAGCATGGAGGGGGGCGTGGGCAAGAATGGTGTAGGCGATGACACTGTGGCTTACATCGATTATGTGCCGCGAGCGTCCATAGCCGATGGAGCCCGACCGTACGCGCGACTCATAGCGCAAGCAGGCAACTCCGTGGCCGCCAATTACATCGGCACTGTAGGAGAATGTCGTCGTGCGCTCGAGATCGAGGTGGCACAGGAAATTGACGCCTGGCGCGAACGAGAAGCGGATTTTGACAGGCGAGCGGCGGAAGCAGAAGAGGAGCGTGAGAACAACTATCGATATTGCCGAGACGGCGATGGTGATGGGTTCTGTAACGAAGGTTGATCGGTCGGTAACGGTGCCGTCGCTGTCAAGAGTCGCGAGGGCCAGGGGCAGCACGAGGTCCGACTGAGAGTACGTGACAGTAGTGTTGCGGTACTTCCTAATGATGTCGTGAACAGGTTGCAGTTCCTTCGGCACGCCGGGGAAGCCGGGCATTTCGTTCAAGCGGGGTCGAACGTCGGGTGCCATGAAGGGCCGGATGTAAGCGGCGACCGCATGGAGGCGACGGCCCTTCCGCGGTGAACCGGACCTCGACCGGTATGGCACGATCAACCCATGCCCGGCTCACTGCACGCCTATGTCGTCGAAGGAACCCGTCTCCGAGTGGATGTGCTCTCGGATCAGGGGGCGACTCTCTCCCTTGCGGGGGAATTCACCGATCTCGAGCCGGTGACGGAGAGCGGTGGCGTTCTCGAGAGCAATCCTGCACTGCGCAGCAACATGTGGGCGTACGCCAAGACCTGGTACCGCGCCCGGATGACGTCCAATGCCGAGGCTCTCGCGCATTCGGATCCGGCCGAGCAGAAGGCAGCTCTCCAGCAGGTGGAGCAGGAGCGGCGGACCGCACAGAAAGTGGCCGAGACGTACGCGAAGACGGCGCAGTGGATCGCGGACGTCGCAGACGACGTCTCGCTGCTGGACGTCCAGCACGGATGGTGCTCGTCGTGCTTCTTCAACACCGAGCACCGGAAGTCGAACCGTCCCGCGGGGCAGCTTCCCGTCTACGTCTGCCAGGGCTGCGGATCCGCGACGCTCCCGTGCGTGGCTGTGGGCTGCGGCAACATGGCGGTGCGCGAGCGCGGCGCTCTGCGCGTCCCCCAGTTCTGCGCCGAGCACAAGCACGAGATCCCGGGCTTCGAGAAGGCCCAGGGGACCTTCGGCGAGCTGCACGACTACGAGGCCTTCCTCGAATACGAGAAGCCCGACCTCGACGCGACCTCGAAGATCATCGTGGGCGGCATCGCTGTCCTCGCGATGGCGGCGCCGGTCGCTCTCCTCGCCGCTCCCGCCATCGGCGGGGCGATCGGCTCGCTCGGCGTCTTCGGCGGATTCACCGGCGCAGCGGCGAGCTCACACGGACTCGCGCTGCTCGGCGGCGGCACCCTCGCAGCGGGCGGGCTCGGCATGGCCGGCGGCACGGCGGTCGTGACGGCCGTCGGAGCGGCGGTGGGAGGTGTCCTCGGGGCATCGGTCGCGAACGCCTACCTGAGCGAGGACAAGTCGTTCCAGATCGAGCTGCTCCGTCCGGGAACGGGCGGCGTCCCCGTGGTCGTCGCTAACGGGTTCCTCACCGACGGTGAGGGAGAGCGGTGGGGCGAGTGGAAGTCGATCGTCGACTCCCGCTACCCGGACTCGCCCGTCTACCGCGTCCGATGGGGGTCGAAGGAGTTGCGGGATCTGACGGATCTCGCCCTGGGCGCAGCAGGCAAGGGCGTCGCCATGGGGCTGCTCAGAGGAGCGGCGGCGCTCGGGCACAAGGCGGGGGCGAAGCTTCTCGGAGGCGTCGCCGGGCCGGCGATGATCGCCTCGGACCTCGCGAGGAACCCCTGGCACGTCGCGAAGAACCGCGCCGACAAGACGGGCGTGATCATCGGTGATCTGCTCGCACGCACGAACGCGGAGTCATACGTGCTCATCGGTCACAGTCTGGGAGCGAGGGCGATGGTCGTCGCCGCGCAGTCCATGGGCACGAAGCCCGGAGGGCCGCGGATCCAGGCCGCACATCTCCTCGGCACCGCGATCGGAGCGAAGAGCAACTGGGACTCGTTGACCGCCTCGGTCGACGAAGCGGTCTACGGCTACCACTCCCGCAACGACGCGATCCTCAAGTTCGTCTACCGGACGGCTCAGGCCGGTGAGACGGCAGCTGGTCTGGTGGGCTTCATCCCAGCGTCCAGCAAGCTGCAGAACATCGACGTCTCGGATCGTGTCCAGACGCACTTCGAGTATCAGGACAACGTCGAGCTCCACGACGCCGTCTGAGCGGTGCCGGGCGGGAGGTCGGTGACCTCTCGCCCGCGATCAGTCGATCCGCTGGTCCTTCGTCCATCCGCGCAGGACTCGCCGACGACCGCCGGCTCGGCCGTTCGGCCCTCGAGGGACGAGCGCTGTCCGAGCTAGCGCCCTTCCCCACCCAGCCGCTCACTCATCCCCGCGACCTCCTGCCACGCTCCGGTCGCCCGTTCCTCCGCCGTCGTTTCCCGCAGCATCGCGATGAGCCGCTCCCGCAGCCGCAGCTCCGCCTCGGTCATCGCGCTCTCGTGTCCCCGTGCAAGGAGGTACGAGTGGGCGTCCGTCGCGAAGGCGGCCAGAGCGTCGAGGAAGATCTCGAGGACGCGGGCGGCCTCGCCGACGTGGGACGGATCGTGGGGCACCGGCAGCATCGGCACGAGCCGCAGCCTCCCCTGCCAGAGGCGCTCGTCGAGCGGATCCGCGAAGAGGGTGAGCGCGGTCGCGAGCGTTCCTGAGGCGGAGGAGGGGAACGCGCGGCGGACGTCGTGGACGATCTCGTGGAAA
Source organism: Rathayibacter sp. AY1E6 (assembly GCF_002931115.1). NCBI lineage: Bacteria > Bacillati > Actinomycetota > Actinomycetes > Micrococcales > Microbacteriaceae > Rathayibacter > Rathayibacter sp. AY1E6. Next base: position 65,984 of record NZ_PSVK01000007.1, read on the forward strand.
TGGTCGTCGCTGAGGCCGAAGCCGACGAAGAGCAGGTGCCGGGTCGCGAGGGTGGCCTTCACGATCGAGGAGAGGGCGCGGCGGGAGGAGTCGAAGCCGAGGTAGTCGTCGCGGGTGAGGACGATCGAGGACGGGTCGTCGACGGTGCCGTGGAGCTTGAGCAGCCAGCGCTCGTGGTCGCCCTCGTGGTCGCCGGGGATGACGGCGCGGGGGACGCCCGCGTCCTCGGACGCCGTCTCGAAGAGGCGGTCGTAGTTGAGCGTGATGGCCTGCTCGGAGTCGATCGCGGTGAGGAGCGCCGGAGCGAGACCGTACCGCTCGAGGGATCCGATCTCACGGGCGACGGCCTCGGCGAACCGTCCGGGCTGCTCCTCGTCGAAGAGCGTCGCGAGGTAGGACGCCTGGTCGAGCACGTTCTTCCCGCTGAGGACCGCGGACGTGTCGGGTCGAGTCCGATCTCGCGGCCGAGCTCCTCGAGCAGTCCGTCCCAGGAGGGGCCGCCGGCGCTGACGCTGGTCCCGGCGCCGAGGAAGGGCACGAGCCGGCGGCGACGGGCGCGCTCGGCGAGGCTCTGCGCCTCCTCGAGGGCCGGAGCCTCCAGCTCGGGCCAGGACGTCGCGGGATCGAGTCGCCGCCTGGACTGGGCGAAGGCGTGGACGTCGGCGCGGAGGGTGACGATCGCGATGTCGACCTGGAACGCCTCGGCGGCCTCCCGCAGCACGCGGAGCTGCTGGGCGAGCACGGCGTCGCGGAGGGTCCCTGATCCGCCTCCCGCCGTCGCGAAGAGCGGCACGGCCAGGAGCGGCAGCGGCCGCCTCGTGCGCCGATCCCTCGTCGCCGTCCGCGCGGCGACCTCGACGAAGGCCCGGAGGCGGCGGGCGATGTCGGCGAGTCCTTCGCTGTCCTCGGCGTCGCGCACGGCGTGATCGGGGACGGCGGTGAGGACGGGAGTGGGCTCGCCGTCGCGCGGCGCGAGCGGCAGTGCCGCCTGTCGGCCGTCCGAGAACTCCGGAGTCAGCGCGGCGCGTGCGCGATCCTCCAGCTGCGGGACCCCGCGCCAGAAGTCGGTGAACGAGAGGAAGCGGTCCGTCGGCAGGAGCCACGCGTCGCAGGCGAAGTGGAGGAGGCTCCCGCGGGTGACGAAGAGATGAGGTCGAGGCACGGCCTCTTCCTATCAGCATCGCTCAGTCGCCCGGGAGGGCTCGTTCTCCGCGTCGAGAACGAGCCCTCCCGGGCGACTCGGTGCAGACGGCCGGGAGTCACGCGAGCATCCGATGCCGACGTGACGCCGGCGTCAGCGCCCCAGCACTCCCGCGTACACCGCGAGGTACTCGTCGACCATCCGGTCCACGGCGAAGCGGCGGCGCGCGGTCGCCCGCACGGCCGCGCGGTCGAGGAGTCCGACCCGACCGACCGCGGCGACCGCCTCCGCCGCGGAGCCCACCGCGTACCCGGTGACGCCCTCGTCGATGATCTCGGCCATGGATCCGCGGCGGTACGCGATCACCGGCGTCCCGCACGCCATCGCCTCGACGACGGAGAGGCCGAACGGCTCGTCGAAGCCGATCGGATGCAGGAGCGCGAGCGCCCCGCCGAGCACGAGGGCGCGCTCCTCCGGCCCGACCGAGCCGCGGTAGACGACGCGAGTCCCGTCGACGAGCGGCTCGACCTCCTCGCGCCAGTAGCGCTCGTCCTGGACGATGCCGCAGATCACGAGTCGCCGCCCGGCCGCGGCGGCGATCCGGACCGCCTCCGCCGTGCCCTTGTCGGGGTGGATCCGGCCGAGGATCACGAGGTCCTCTCCTCCGGATCCGGCGGGGAAGCCGTCCACGTCGATCCCGTGGTGCACCGTCGCCGCGTAGTCGAGCTCGGGGGAGCGGTCGCTGTCCGAGATCGACACCAGGTGCGCGGTGCGCGGATGCCGCAGCGCCTCGCGGTAGGCGGGCAGGATCTCGGGCCCGGAGAAGCCGTGCACCGTCGTCACCAGGAATACGGCCGCGACGGCGTCGACGTCGACGCAGCGGCGGATCAGGAGGCCGGCGCCGCGAGTGGCGTCCTCGCGGCCGTGCCCGGCGGGGAGGACCTACTCGAGGAGGAAGGCGCGCCCGTTGATCAGCAGCGTGTCGCCGTCGGTCGCGGCGAGAACGCCGAACTCGTCGACGGAGCGGGTGGAGTCCCCGGCGGTGTCCGAGGTCGCGGCGACAGCGGGAGTGGCTGCGGCGGCGGTGAGGAGGAGCCCGCAGGCGAGTGCGGTGATCACGGTCGTGCGGTTCATCGGCGTCGTCCTTGGCGTCGTGGTGGGCCGCTTCTCGTGGAGGCGGCGGGAACTGGTTCCGAGCCTAGGGCGCTGAGCCCGTCAACGCCCTGGGTCGTTCCTTGGGTTCAGCTATGAAGTACCGTGCAGCCATGCCCTGGGGACGCCTCTACTTCGCCGTGCAGGCGCTCGGCGGAGTGGCCTGGTGGGTCGCCGTGGCGCTCGTCCCCGCGGTGCGGATCGCGACGCTCGGCAGCCTCGATCCCGTCCCTGTCGCGGCACTCGACCTCCCGCTGTTCGTCGGCGCCTCCGCTCTCGCCGCCGCCGGCATCCGCTGGGCGGCCGTCACCGCGACGGCCTGGACGCTCCTCGTCGCGGTCGCGCTGACCGTCTGGGCCACCCTGACGGGGGAGGCGGGCTGGGGCGTCGTCGCGATGCTCACCGCGGCGGGCGGCTCCGTCGTCGCGGCGTGCCTGCTCCTGCTCGGCAGGGTGCCCACGCGCTGGATCGCCTCCGGTCCCCTCTCCTTCCGGGTCGCGACCGCGGGCCGCCGACCCGGATCGCACCTCGCCGCGACCCTCGGGCAGATCGCGGTGTTCTGGGGAGGCGCGCTGGTCGTCGTCCCGCTGGTGATCGCCGCGCTGGAGGAGCGCTGGGGCGTGAGCCTCGGAGCGGCACCGCCCGCGGTCGTCGGCGTCGGCGTCCTGCTGCTGGTCGCGGCGAGCGCGCTCGGGATCTGGTCGGGGCTCACGATGTCGATCCTCGGCGACGGCACGCCGCTGCCGATCGCGATGACCAACCGGCTGGTGATCGCCGGCCCCTACCGCTGGGTCCGCAACCCGATGGCGGTCGCCGGCATCGTGCAGGGAGCGGCGGTCGGGCTGCTGCTCTCGTCGTGGCTGGTCGTGCTGTACGCGCTCCTCGGCGCCGTCGTCTGGAACCGGGCCGTGCGCCCGCTGGAGGAGGCGGACCTCGCCGCCCGCTTCGGCGCCGACTTCGAGCGCTACCGCTCGCGCGTCCGCTGCTGGGTGCCCCGCCGCCCGGAGCCGCTACCGCGCCGGGGGTAGCCGCTGCCGCGCCGGGGGTAGCCGCTGCCGCGGTGCGCTCGCCGAGGCGTTCCGCCCCCGCCGGGACACCGCCGCCAGGCCGGCGACTCGTCGACGAGGGCTGTGTCTCGAGGCGCGGTCCGCTCCTCCGCCCCCACAACGCGCCTCTCGGGACGGCGACGCGCCTCGCCCGCCGACCCCGTCACTCCGCGGTGCGCCCGCGCCCCACCACCGCGGCGACCAGCCCCGCCGAGACCGCGGCCAGCGCGACCAGCACACCGCCCACGCCGAGCGCCCCCGCCACGAGCGGAGTCGCGAGCGCCAGCGCGACACCGGGGAGCGCCAGCCGCGCGGGCATCGGCTGGTGCTCGCCGAGCGGCGCGTGCACCGCCCACAGGGTCAGGACGAAGACCGCGACCGGGACCGCGACGGCCGCGCCGATCACCGTGTCGGACGCTTCGAGGTGGCCCGCGGTCGCGGCGACGGCCGCCTCCAGCCCGGATCCCAGCGCCGCGAGGGCCGCGAACGCCGCGAAGTGCGCGTAGCCCCAGCGGTAGGAGAGGCCGCGCCGCCGCTCCAGCAGCTCGCCGGAGGGATGCGAGAACGACAGCCACCACAGCGCGAAGACGATCACCAGCCCGCAGGCCGCGACCAGCACGAGCGAGGTGCTGACGCCCGCCTCCGTCACCGCCCGCTGCACGCCCATCACCGCCGCGAGGACGCCCTCGCCGAGCAGGATGATCGTGAACAGCCCGTACCGCTCGGCGACGTGGTGCGGATGCCAGTTCGCGTCGCCCGCCCGCTGTGCCCAGAGGGGCACGGCCAGCTCGCAGACGACCAGGAGCAGGAAGCTCACCACCCCGACCTCCTCGGGCAGGAGCAGCCGCATCAGCCAGCCGACCTGCACGATCGAGAAGCCGACGGCGTTGCGCACGGCGGAGGTGCGGTGCTCCGGAGTGGACACGGCGACGCGGATCCACTGGCTCACCAGCGCGAACCGCATGATCGCGTAGCCGATGGTGATCGCCCGGTAGTCGCCGTCCTCGAAGCCGGCCGGCACTCCCGCCGCGAGCACCAGGACGCCGCCCATCTGGGCGAGGGTCAGCAGCCGGTAGGGCACGTCGTCGGTGTCGTACCCGGAGGCGAACCAGGTGAAGTTCATCCACGCCCACCAGATCGCGAAGAACACCATGCCGAAGGGGAGGAGCCCCTCGGCGAGGTGCCCCTCCTCGGTCGCGTGGGCGAGCTGCTGGGCGATCTGCGCGATCGCGACGACGAAGGTCAGGTCGACGAGCAGCTCGAGCGGACTCGAGACGCGGTGCGCCTCGTCGATCGCGCGCGGCTGCATCCGCACGCGGAGGGGGTGCGCGGGGGAGGCGGGCATGCGCTCATCCTGCACCCGGAGGGCTTCTGCGCGAGTGCCGCGCCCGCCTCCCGCGACCCTCGGCGCCCGCCCTCGCACCGAGTGTCCAGAAGTCGTCGCACTCGAGCGCGAGTGCGACGACGATCGGACACTCGCGGACGGCCGGACCTCGCCAGGTCGGGCGCAGCCGACACCGCGAGCACGCAGAAGTCGCGGTACTCGCCCTCCCGTACGCCCACTTCTGAGTTCTCGCGCGCCCCGGGCGACGCCCGGCGGCCCCGCGCCCGCGCCCCGCGCCGGCCCGCGCAGGACCCCCGCCTACGATGGGTCGGGATGTCCCCCGAATCCGCGCTCGCCGCCCCGACCCGCGCGTCCCCGGGCGCCCGGCGGTCGCGGCGCGGGCCGCTCCTCGGGCTCGCCCTGGTCGCCGTCCTCGTGGCGACGCGCCTGCTCGCCCCGGACGCGGCGGGAGACGCCCTCTCGGACGCGGTGCGCGACTTCCTCACCCTCTCGATCAGCGTCGTCATCGAGTCGCTGCCGTTCGTGTTCCTCGGCATCGTCCTCTCGATCGCGGTGCAGCTGTGGGTGCCCGAGGCCGTGCTGCTGAGGATCCTGCCCAAGCGGGCGCTCCCGCGGCGGCTCGTGATCTCGCTGCTCGGCGTGCTCCTCCCGGTCTGCGAGTGCGGCAACGTGCCGCTCGCGCGCGGGCTGATCGTCAAGGGCCTCTCGGTGTCGGAGTCGATGACGTTCCTCCTGGCCGCGCCGATCGTGAATCCGATCACCATCGTCACGACCTACCAGGCCTTCGGCTGGGCCGACGGGATCCTCGTCTGGCGCATCGTCGGCGGCTTCGCGATCGCGAACCTCGTCGGCTGGATCTTCAGCCGCCACTCCGAGCCGATGAGCCTGCTCACCGACCGCTTCCGCGCTGCCTGCGAGGCGGGCGAGCGGCCCTCCCGCTCCCTCCGCGACCGCTCCCGGCGCAGCGTGCTGCTGTTCGCCGAGGAGACCGGGGCGATGATGCCGGCGCTGTTCGTCGGCGCCGCCATCGCGGGGCTGATCCAGGTCGGCGTCTCGCGCGACGTGCTGACCACTCTCGGCGGCGACCCGCTCTGGTCGGTGCTGGCGCTGATGGTGCTCGCCTTCGTCATCTCGATCTGCTCGAACGTCGACGCGTTCTTCGTGCTCTCGTTCGGCTCCACGTTCCTGCCGGGAGGCATCATCGCGTTCCTCGTCTTCGGCCCGATGATCGACGTCAAGATGCTCGCGCTGCTCCGCACCACGTTCTCGGCCGCGACGCTGGTGCGCGTCACCGTGCTGGTCGCCCTCGCCGCGGCCGTGCTGGGACTGGCGGTGAACTATGCGCTCTGAGCGCCTCCTCGCCCGCTGGAAGGGCGTCGTCCTCAGCCTGATCGGCGTCGTCTCGACTTTGTGGCTCGCGGCGACCGGCCGACTCGGCCTCTACATCCACCCCCGCTACTTCGAGTTCTCGGTGGTGCTCGCGGTGATCGCAGGAGTGCTGCTGATCGCGGCGTTCGCGGTCGTGCCGGGCGCCGAGGAGGACGCCCACGAGCACGAGGACGACGTCGAGCACCTCCACGCCCCCGTGCCCGCCCGCCCCTGGCGCCGGGTGGTCGCGGTCGCGGCCGGAGTCGCGGTGATCGCCTCCGCCGCCGTCGCCCTGCTCGTGCTCCCGCCGGCCGCCCTCACCGCCTCGACCGCGACGCAGCGCGAGGTCAACACCAGCGCCGTCGACGCCTCCGTGACCGCTGCGGCGCCCACCGGCGACACGGCCTCGTTCAGCGTGCGCGACTGGGCGACCCTGCTGCGTCAGGGCGCGAGCGAGCAGTTCCTCGCCGGCCGCACGGCGACGGTGAGCGGATTCGTGACCCCCGACGCCTCCGACCCCGAGAACGTCTTCTACATCGCCCGCTTCGTCGTCACCTGCTGCGCGGTGGACGCGCAGCCGGTGGGCGTGCCGGTCTACCAGGCCGGCTGGGCCGACACCTGGTCGGAGGGGCAGTGGCTGGAGGCGAGCGGCGGCTTCGGCGCGAACCCGAGCGTCACCAGCGCCGAGGCGGTCGTGCTGGAGCCGGAGGCGCTCACTCCGATCGACGAGCCGGCGATGCCGTATGTCTACTGAGCGCGGCGCGAATCCTGAGCGCGGCGCGTCTCCTGAGCGCGGCGCGTCTCTCGAGCCCGGCGCGTCTCCCGGCGGCGGCACGTCGGCGCAGAGCGGGCGACGGGCCGGAGGCGGTGCGCGGCGGGCTCCCGGCCTCGACTCCGCAGGCGCCTCCCGCTTCTCGCGGCTCTTCTGGGCGGTCGTCGCGGTGCTCGTCCTCGCGGTCGGAGGCCTGACCGCCGCCACCGTCGCGAAGGGGCCCCGGGTCGCCTCCCTCGAGGTCAGCACCGACGGCGTCGTCGAGCGCGACGGCTCCCGAGCCCGCCTGCACCTCGACCAGGCGCTCGAGCCCGACGCGCTCGACCGTGTCCGCGTCGCTCCGGACGCCCCGCACACCGCCGAGCTCGACGGCGGCGTGCTCACCGTCACCTTCACCGACACCCTCCGCTACGCCACCCGCTACGAGATCGGGATCGACGACGCCCGCAGCGCCGCGACCGGCTCGGCCGCCGACGTCTCCGCCTCCTTCACCACGAAGGACCCCGACCTCTTCACCCTCGACCGCACCGCCGACGACCCCTCGCAGCCCGACGCCGTCCGCGTCCGCCCGCTCTCCGGAGGCGACGCCCGGGTCCTCGTCACGGCCGACCGGATCCAGGACTACGCCGTCGTCGGCCCGGTGCTGGTCGTCGTGACCATCGAGCCGGACGACACGAACCTCCTCCGCACGGTCACGCTCGACACCGGCTCCGAGGGCGTGATCCCGCTCCCCGGCCCCGGGACCGTGCGCGAGCTGCACTCCTCGCCCGAGAAGGGCGTGCTCGGCTGGACCTTCACGGGGCAGGCGCCGTCGGGCCCGCTCGACCGCGCCCTCTACTCCTACGACCTCACCGACCAGAAGGCCGAGGCGGTCCCCGTGGTCGGGATCGACGGCGGGCCGCTGCGGGCGCGCGACTGGATGTTCGTGCCCGGCACCACCTCGGTCGTCACCCACTCGCTCGACGACACGGTGCTCCTGCTCGACCTGCTGACGCCCGGCTCGATCAGCCCGCTCGGGCAGCACGCGGAGCTGCGCGGATTCGTGCCCGGCGCGAACCGGCTCGTGGTCGCCGATCCGGAGTCGGGCTCGCTGATCGACCTGGCCGACGGCTCGGTCGAAACGCTCGCCCTCCCGCCGGCCGACGTGAGCGCGACCGCGACGCCCGTGCAGATCCTGCTCCTCGACTCCGGGAGCTACGTCGAGCTCGAGGCCGAGTACGCGCCGGAGACGGGGGCGACCCAGTACTCCGTCGTCCGCGTCGACGCGTCCGGCACCTCGGAGGTGTTCCGCACCTCGCCGACGGGGCGCATCCGCGGCGTCTGCCTCTCGCCGAACGGGCAGTACCTCGCCGTCGAGACCGTCTCGGTCGAGGGTCGGCCGGACGACTACCCGGGCGAGCCGGGCTTCAGCGCGACCTCGACCGTGCTCGTCGACCTCGGCACCGGCGACACCGCGCGCAGCGTCAACGGACGCTCGCGCGACTGGTGCGCGTAGGGGCCGGGCCGACGACCGGCTCGTCCACCTGACTGATTGCTGGCGGCTCGGAAGTACCGGATCGTTCAGCAGATCATCGAGAACGACCAGCGCGCCGAGCTGAGCGTCGCGGACCGCACCGCCGCGTGGGCGCAGCTCGCGTTCGAGGGCGTGTCTGCCGCGGCGATCGCCAAGCGCACCGGCACCAAGACCGACGCGGTGAAGAAGGGGCTTGCGGTCGCGGAGTCCGCGACCGTCACGTCCGTTCTGCACGAGCACGAGCTGACCCTTGACCAGGCGGCGGTGCTGTTGGAGTTCGAGGACGACGCCGACGCCCGCGCGACCCTGATCGAGGTCGCCATACACGACCCGGCCCGGTTCGAGCACACCGCGCAGACCCTCCGCGACGAGGCCGCGCACCAGGGGCTCCTCGCGGCGACCGCCGCCGAGTACACCGGCAACGTCTTCCAGATCCTCACCCGCTCCGACGCCTAGGGCGACCAGGCGACGTGGACGCCGGTGCGGCAGCTGCGTGGCGAGGACGGGAAGAGCGTCACCCCGGAGCAGGTCGCCGCCGCTCCCGGCCGCGGAGTGCTCATCGACACCAGCTGGCGCGGCGAGGTCGAGGTCACGCTCCTGGTTCAGGACCCGACCGCTGCCGGATTCACCTACGCCTACGGAGCGCCCGAGCAGCCGCAGACCGAGGAGGAGGCCGAGGAGGAGCGCGCCGAGAAGTCCGCTGAGCGCAAGGTGCTCATCGCCAACAACAAGGCGTGGAACGCGGCCGAGAAGGTGCGCCGCGAGTGGATCGCGACGTTCCTCGCCCGCAAGACCCTCCCCAAGGACGCGGATCGCGTCATCGCCCTGGGCCTCACCGCTCACCGGTTCGCGGTGTCGTCGGGGATGAGCAACGGCAGCGACCTCGCGCACGCGCTGCTGCGCATCGAGCGCCCCTCCGGCTACCGCGCCGACGCTCTCGCGGCGCTGATCGAGGGGAACCCCGCGAAGGCCCGCCTGGTCGCGCTGGCCGTCGTGCTCGGAGGGCAGGAGGCGCACACGAGCAAGGAGTCCTGGCGCCGCGGCGACGAGCGCACGGCCGAGCACTTCCGCCAGCTCGCGGCCTGGGGTTACGCGCTCTCCCCGGTCGAGCAGGTCGTCACCGGCGACAGCACCCCCGCCGACGCCGCAGGGCTCAGCTAGCTCCTCCGGCGGGGACCGGCTCGCGCCGGTCCCCGCCCCCTCCTCCTCTTCCACTGCTGCACAGGAAGGCCCGCCCGTGACCACCACGACCACCGCAGCCCGCCCCGCCCACCGCTTCGACCCGTACCAGGAGTGATCGACCTCGAAATCGGATCGCTCCGCTCCCAACTCGGCGCCCGCGGTCAGCCGAAGCACCAGCATCGCCTGCACGATCCACCTCACCCGGAAAGGGGACTTAGTTAGACCGTCTAGAAAATCTAGGCTGTGACCGCTCGATCGGCGATCCCTGGCTGCTGGTCGTTCGAGGTTGGCGCGCGTTCGGCCAACCGGCAGCGAGGGGTGCACCGACCCGAACGGTTGCACCCCTCGCTGTAATTGTGAAGCCACCAGAGCCCGTTGACGAGAGGGCCCGGAGGCGCCGAGACATTTTCGAGGGTCGATGCCGGTGAGGGTCAGGCGAAAGCGCTGCCCGCCAGCGGATGCGCGAGCAGGATCCCCGCGATGAGGACGAGTGCGGCGCTCGGCAGCACGAACTCGACGGGGCGTTTTCCGTGGCGGCTCAGCGCGGAGGGCGCCAGATGGATGAGCACGCCGACCGTGAGCAGGGCGGCGCACGTGAGAAGACCCCATCCGCCGATGAAGAGCAGACTGACTCCCGGGCCACCCGACTCGGGGATCCCGTACCAGACGGCGTCCGCGATCCAGAGTGTCGCGGCGGCGACGCCGGTTGACGCGAGAGCGACCCAGGACACAACGGAGCTAGAGCCGGTCGAGGTCGATCTCCTGGTGTCCACCTGCCGAACGCTAGGGCAGCCGACGGCGCTGGACAACGAAGCCGGAATGAACAAGAGGTGGACGTGAATCCGTCCGGCGACGGACGGCCGTGCCCCTTCAAGGAGTTGCCGGTGGACTCCCGAGCGCAGCGTCGTCGTGTCTCGTTGCCCTGCGGTCGGGGATCGAGGAGCGGGGAGGGGGAGGCGCCGGCTGGTGGACCGACAGGTCGGCTTCGCTTGCAGTTCCCGCAGCGGAGGATCGCCATGCTCACCGGCGGTGCCGACTCGCTGCCCGTGAGGGGAGCTCTCGCTGAGCTGGCGGATGAGCCGATCGGCGATCGGGTTCAGCCGGTGAGCCGGCGGACCTGTTCAGCGGAGAGCTGGCGGTCGGCGAAGAGCACGACTCGTGCGGTCGGGTCTGGGCTGTGCGCGTCCGGACCCTCCCATCTGAGCGCGAGGCCGAGTCGCTCGATGGTGCGGCGGGAGCGTGCGTTGCGTTCTGCGACGACCGCGGTGATGGGCAGCTCCGGTCGGAGGCGGTGGGCGAGTTCGATGCCGGCGAGGGCGACCTCCTGCGCGTAGCCCTTGCTCCAGTGGTCGGGGTGGAGGGTGAACGCCACATTCCAGGCTGCATCGGAGAGCAGAGTGCATCCGCCCATTCCGATCAGATCACGGCTGTCGATGGGGGAGTCGCGCCGGCGGATCACCCAGCTGCTGAGTCCGTCCCGTGTCCACTGGGTCCTTCGATACGCGATCACGGCCCGGGTCTGATCGGCGGAGAGATGGAGGAGGAGCGGATCCTCTTCCGCGATCCGCGGATCGGTGTAGAGGCGGAACAGCTCGTCCAGGTCGGTCTCGGCGGGCCGGCACAGTCGGAGCCGGTCGCTGAGCACGTCGAGGTCCCGTGGGGCACAGGCCTGTCCGTCGCTCACGCTCATGGGATGAGGTTGCCATGACCCGACCGCTCGACCAGCGTTGAGTGCGCATGTGATCCGGTCGCGCGAGGTGGCCCGTACGGGGATCGGTGGCCGGAGGTCCTCAGTTGCTGACGTGAGTCAGAGTCCGCGCGTACTCGATCATCGGATGACCACCGAGCGGATGCGGCGCGGGATCCCCGTGAGGCTCGAAGCCGGACGCCTTGTAAAGCCCTTCCGCCCGATCGTTTCCGGCGCGGACGTGCAGCTTCAGGACGAGGTAGCCGAGCTGAGATGCGGACTGGACCGCGTCGTCGAGCAGTGTCCGGCCGAGCCCGCGCCCTGTCTCGCTCGGTGCGACGGCGAGCAGTTCGAGCAGCGCACTGTGTCGGCCCGGACCATCGCCCGTGTCGACGGTGAGAGCGAACCCGAGGGGATCCGAGCCGATGACGGCGAACCGAACGAGAGGCCGGTGGAACTTCGCTCGAGCCCTCTCGGCGACCGCGTCGTCCTGACTGCATCCGTCTCGTGCTCTGAGTGCCTCCAGCCAGAGGTCGATGCAGGGCCCGCGATCGTCAGGCGAACCGGCTCGGATCTTCATGCGCTGAGGCTATCGAGGCAGCCATCGGACATGTTCCGAATCCGAGTCGCGTCCTCGTTGTGGACGCCGGCTCGCCGGCTGACGCTGGACAGCAGCTCGCCGAGGCGTGGTCGTGTCACCGAACGAGACGTCGGGCGAAGGACCGGCACATGCTCCGAGGGGCGGGCGTGCGCGAGGAGCGATTCGTACAGTGGAGGTATGAGTGTGATGAAGGAGACGGGTACCGCGCGGCGGAGCGGACGAGGGTGGACGCGGGCTGCGTTCGTGCTGGGCGTTCTCGCCGTCGTGTCCTACGCCGTCGGATACCTGGCGGTGGCCCACCTGTGGGTGGGCGATCCCCTGGTCATCGGAGTCGCGACCACGCTGCAGTACCTTCTCCCGCTGGCCGGCGTCCTCGTCGGTCATCAGGCGCGACGACACGTCGGTCCTCGCTGGGAGTCGACGGTGGGACTCGTGCTCTCCTACCTCTTCCTGGCCTTTGCCGTGGTGCCGGTCGTCATCGGCTTGGCCGGACTGCTGCTGGCACGCTGATCGATCGACGACCCGGATCATTCAGCGGTTCACGCGATTCGCCGCCGTCTGAACGATCGGCAGCTTCTTCGCACGAAGGGTGGCGGCGAGGAGCCAGCCGAGGAGGGAAGCGATTCCTGCCGTGACTGCATATTCCGTGATGAGGCCCGCGGAGGAGGGCCAGGTCGCGTTTCCCGACGCGAGTACCAGCGCGGTGGAGGCGGCGGCGCCGATCACGAGTCCCAGACCCAGGAACGCGGCCGCCCGCCCGACGCGCGGGAAGCGGAGTGTCCGCCGGTCGAGCCAGAGACTCGAGGGAAGCCACAGGAGTGCGCCCGCGACAGTGAACGCAGCTGCCGTGCCCGCGATGAGCCCTGCTGCGGACCCGCCCGATACATCCCAGCTGCCCACAGTTCGCAGCAGCGCAAGGACCGCAACGGCAGGCCACGCCAGAATGCCCCATGCCAGTTCTCGTGTTTCCATGAGCATCATGGTCCGGCACGTCGGTGAACACGCCATGAATCAGAAGGTTCAGCACTCCACGATCATGTGTTCCGTAAGGGGATCGTTGAGCGGGCCATCTTCGTCGTCCGCGTGGACTCATCCCTCCACAGGACCGGGGCACGTCTCGGGGCTGAAATCGGAGGTTGCGGTGGTTGCGTCCGGGCAGAGGCCGGTGGTCCAACCGTGATCATCCGCGTAGGAGTTGTATTCGTTTGTCAGAGAGAAGACGATCCCTGCGTTCCAGGGTGCCGTGTAGGCGAAAGAGACGACGGGATCCCCTTCATCCGTGAGAGAACTCCAGGCGAGCTCCGCCTCCTCGCCCGCTGCTGCTGCCGTGTCGAGGCATGCGACCGCGTTGATGGGCACGAGCTCGGTTTGATCAAGCACGAACTCTCCGCAGGTGTCGGCAGCGTTGCCTTCCTGCACGATCAGCGGCGCGTCGCGCAACGCGCGAGCTGCCCGGATCGGATCACCCTCCGGAGCTGGTGAACCTGAGCACGCGGCGAGCATCAGTGCGCCAGCAGCAATGAGCGCCGTAGCGGCGCAATGCGGTCCCGCCATTCCCTCGCCTGTTCGTTTCACGGCGCCACCGTACTCAAGACCGCGCCTTTGTCTACTTGCAACCGGCAGGCGGGGCCAGCACCGTCCCGTATCGGGATCGTTCAGCGGGACTACTCGTGCATGAGGTCTTTGGGTCGGCAGAGTACTTCGGGTGTGTAGAACACGGTGCGGGATCGGTTGGCGAGGGCGTAGTGCTTGGCGTCGTGATCTCCTCGCGGGCCCCATTCGTTGATGTAGGGCTCGAGAGCGTCCCAGTTCGCATAGCGGCGGGCGGAGTTGGTCTTGCCGACACCAGCATCACCGTGACAGATGCCGATGGTTCGTTCCTTGCGGACGGCGTTGGCGAACTCGGTGAAGCGTCGGTGCTCTTTGGTCACGATGAAGGCCTGGTTCATCACTCGTCCTCTTCATAGGTGCGTAGCCGGCGCCGATGGGGAACGGGCGCGACGCTGTGCGGCTCCTCCCGGACGGTGGCGGTGGGAATGCGGTCGTTGATGACGTGCCGGAGTTGTCGTCGGCGGGCGCGGCGGGCGGCTTCGATGTCGCGGAGGCTGAGTCGGAGGTTGGGGTGAGCTTCGTCGACGGCAACACAGACGAAGGTGTCGCGGTCGTAGACCCGGATCTCTGAGACGTCACGTGGGTCATATCGAATCGTGACGGTGTGCCCGACGAAGGGTGCGAGCGTCGGGGCGAGGTAGCGCTGGCCCTGGAAGTGAATGCCATCGCGCTGCACGACGCGATTCTTCGGAACAGTGAGAAGAAGCCCATCGAGCTGTTCGAGGCTGTCAGGCATACGCGGGAGCCAGCCGTCAGCAACCCATGCGTCTCGCGGAGAGGCTTCGAGCTCGCGATGCGGGCGCTCGTTGTAGGTCCTGACGAAGGCGCCGATCGCCTGGTCGAGGGCCGCCAGATCAAGTACTGGGTGGGGGCTTCTGCTGCCGGGCCCGAGGTGCCCCGGGAGGGTAGCGAGGAGTTCGGTGTTGATGGTGCGGAAGAAGCGTTCGATCTTGCCGCGGCCCTGGGGTCTGCCGACGATGGAATGGATGATGCGGATGCGCAGCTCGATGGCGGTGCGCTCGAGGTGGTGGCTGGTGAAGTCGGAGCCGTGGTCGACGTGGAGAACGTCAGGTATCCCGCACATAGCCCACCTCGGGTCGGGCTTTCTCCAGATCGCCTGACGGAGAGCAAGTGCTGTGTTCATCGCGGACGGTGCCCCGGCGAAGACGATGTAGCCGCAGATCGCGCGCGAATAGTCGTCCATCACGATCGTCAGCCACGGCCGATCGGGCGCGCCCCCGGTGCCCATGATGAGGATGTCGAGTTCGGTGTGATCCGCCTGCGACATGTGGTTGGGACGTTCGGCGCGTCGGCGAAACACCAGCTCGTGCTTGTCTCGATAGGCGGCCGGTCCTTCCAACGCGAGTGTTACGAGCGCCGGGTCTAGAGCTTGCACGATTTCCCTGACGGTGGCGTAGCTCGGCGCCGACAGGCCATGATGATCTGCTTCAGCGCTTGCTAGGCGGTGCAGCGTGGTCAGCGCTGGTCGCGGCCTGCTCAAAGCCAGTCGTTCGATGAACGCCACGAGCTCAGGCGGCGTTCGACGTACACCAGCGTCCGATCGCTGGTGCGGATCGAGAGCAGTGACGCCGCTTTCTCGGTAGAGCTGATGCCAGCGCTGTAGTGTGCGGAGGCCGATGCCGATGTCTCGTGCGAGGGCGGCGAGGGGTATCTGATCTTCGACGTGAAGTCGGAGAATTCGCCACCGCTCGTCACCGTCCATGGCATTTGCTACATGGCGGTGCTCTCGCGGCCGGCGAGGGCTTGCTGGTGACGGTAGAGGGTGGCGCGACTCCAGCCAACGAGTCGTGCTGCGTCTTCGGCGGTGCGGCCCTTCGCTCGAGCATCGGAGGCGATGGCGAGCTTGTCGGCGATTACTGCAGGATCGGACAGTGGGCGGCCGAAGCGTGTGCCGTTCTGCCGCGCCGCTGCGATCCCCGCATTCACCCGCTCGACGATCAGTTCGCGCTCGTACTCGGCGAGGGTGGCCAGCATGTTGAGCATCAGCCGGCCCGTCGACGTCGCCGGATCGATGCCATCAGAGATAGACCGGACGTGGATGCCGCGGTCACGCAGCAGGTTCACCGTGTTCAGGACGTCCATCAAGGAGCGGCCAAGCCGATCAACTCGCCACACGACCACGGTGTCACCGGACTCTGCATGCTCGAGGAGCTTCTTCATCCCTCGGCGCTCGATCGCGGTCTTGCTCCCGGAGGTGACATCAGCGAACACGTCGCGCTTTTGAACGCCGACAGCCACCAGCGCGTCGAGCTGCAACTGCGCATCCTGACTCGATGTGCTCACGCGGGTGTATCCAAGAAGTCTCACTCGACCAGTGTGACTCACAAACTCCTCGCAGTCATGACCCTGAGACGGTTTCTGTTGAGACGCATTTTCGAGACATCTGCGACCTCGGAATCGCGCGGACCCCACACCGCGACAGCGATGCCGACCGGGCGTCTTAGAAAGCTGTTGTTTTCCGAGATGCAGTTGATGTTGCAGGTACGGTGTCTCCGTGCCGAATAGTTTCGCTCCCGTGGACCCCGTCGCGCTCACGCAGTCTTTGATCCGATGTGCTTCGGTCACTCCGAGCGACGACGGAGCCCTCGATGTCGTGGCAGGCGTACTTGAGAGCCTTGGCTTCATCGTTCATCGGCTGGACTTCGATGGCACCCCGAATCTCTACGCCCGCCGAGGAATCGACGGACCGCACCTGTGCTTCGCCGGTCACACCGATGTCGTTCCCCCAGGCTCTAACGAGTGGAGCTCCGACCCCTTCGATGCGACACTCCGCGACGGGACGATCATCGGTCGAGGTGCCAGCGATATGAAGGGCGCCATCGCCGCTTTCCTCGCAGCGGTCTCGCAGACGCAGCCCGAAGTGCTCGACCTTGGGTCGGTCAGCCTCCTGATCACCGGAGACGAAGAGGGGCCGGCCACGGGTGGCACCGTGCGTGTGCTCGAGTGGCTCGCCGATCGCGGCGACATGCCGGACTTCACCCTTGTCGGCGAAGCGACGAACCCGGAGCGGATCGGCGACGTGATCAAGATCGGACGGCGCGGAAGCCTTAACGCCAACCTGACGGTGCGCGGGTTCCAGGGGCACGTTGCCTACCCCCACCTCGTCGACAACCCGGTGCACCGCCTCATCCGCGTTCTCAACCGACTCGCCACAACACCACTCGACGAGGGGTCCGAGTGCTTCGAGCCGTCGAGTCTCCAGATCACCACGATCGACGTCGGCAATGCGGCGAACAACATGGTGCCCGCCGAAGCAACCGCGCATCTGAACATTCGCTTTAACGACCTTCATTCAGCCGAGAGCCTCGAGGGCTTGATCCGCCGGGCGGCAGAAGAGTTCGCAACCGACTTCACCCTCTTAGTCGAGGTAAGTGGCGACCCCTTCATCACTGCTGGATCGAGCCACGTCGCGCTGTTATCCGAGGCGGTAACATCCGTGACCGGGCGAACTCCCTCGTTGGATACCGGCGGAGGAACTTCCGATGCGCGATTCATCGCCCACTATGGCGAGGTCGCCGAATTCGGCCTCATCAGCAGCACAATCCATCAGATCGACGAACACGTCGTGGTAAGCGATCTGCAGCAGCTCACAGTGATTTACCGCACGTTTCTCGCGAAATTCCTGACTCGCTGAAATCCTCGGTGATCCGACGCACGCGTAGCGCGACGTCAAGGAGCGATCAAAGACTGCCGCCACAAAGCGATCAACACCACACCCATGTGCTCATTGCTTCATTTACTCATTTGAGTTCCGGTCGGCGCCGTGCCGAAGGGGTGGTTGCACTCAGTCTACGGACGGGGCCGCCCCCGCCCTCCGATCCATTGAAGGATGCCGATCGTGACGACCGAAACCACGGCGACCAGAAGGAGGAAGGGAAGGGCACCTAGAACCAGGAACAGCACGAAGCTGTCTCCACCCTCGAGCCCGTCCATGACCGCAGCCGCGACTCTAGAAGAGTCAGGACGCCGGCGTGAGCGGCCCGGTCGTGAAGTCACTCCGACCGTCCCCGCCACAGACCTGGAAATCGGAGGGCGTGTCGATTCCCGGTCCGGCGCCGTCCGAGGTGACGAGCACCCGGACAGTCGTCGCGGTCGTCGGCGTGCAGTCGTACGCGCCGACCGCCGAGAGCTGGCCCTCCGCCTGCGCCGACTCACCCGGAGCGAGAGCCCCCGGGAACGCTTCCGCACCCGACGTGCCGGCGGTGGTGAGCTGCGTCCCATCGGCACCGAGCATCAGAACGCCCGGCCACCCGAAGTACGAGCACGCCTGATCCGAGGCGTTCGTGAGCACGATCGCGAACTCTTCCTGGCCCGCCCCGGAAAGCTCGGGCCGGTCCTCCACCGTGACCGTGAGCTGCGTGTCCCGGCACGGGTCCGCCGGCCACACCGGACCAGCCGCCGCCGCACCCGCAGTCGCGGTCGCCGCCGGAGTAGCGGGGGCGGACGTCGGGGCGGCGGTCGCGGTCGACGCCGGCGCGGCGGCCGACGTCGATGCCGGAGCCCCCGCCGTCGAACCGGCGCAACCGACGAGCGCGAACACCGGAACGGCGAGCAGCAGGGCGAGAGTCGAGTGGGAGGTCCGAGTCGTCGTCATCCGGCGAATCTACCTTTGACTGCTCACTCCCAGTGCGAGACGACGGGCGGCGGGACTTCCCGCTCGTGGTTGAGCACTCGAAAAGCGATCGCGAGGACGACGCAGACGCCGGCACCGATCAATGCGGCAGCGCCAGCCACCGTCATCCACAGCGGTTGGACAGCCGAACCGTCCACGCACAGCGGATTCCACAGGAAGCTCTCGGAGCTGGAGTAGCTTCCACGAACCTCGCACGCCTCTGCCGGATCCCACATGTAGAGAGAGGACATCAACCCGAGAGCGGCGGCGAAAACGGTGAAGATCACGGCGAAAACGAGGGGGATCGCGTGATCCGGCCGAGGAGACTGTCTAACGCTCATCGGGAGGGTGCCCCCCCGGAGTTGCCATCTCTCACCACTCATCGCCCAGCTTGCGGAGCCCGTTGTCCTCCGGCAGGGTCTGGCGCGAGTAGTCGTGCAGAACGTCGGGCGACGCAATTTCCTGTCCGTCACGTTCAACTTGACGGCTGGCCGCAATGACGACGCATGTCACGGCCACGATCAACGCCGCAGCAGTCGACAACGTCATCCATATCGGCTGAACGGTTGAACCATCTGAGCACAGCGGGTTCCAGAGGAACCCCTCTCCCGTCAGGCTGCCTCCGCCGCGGGTCCTGCACGTCTCGCTCGGGTCCCACATGTAAATGGAGGCTACGGCTCCCAGGGCGGCTGCAAGACCGCCGAAGACCAAGGCGAGAACGATGGGCGTCGCTGCACTCGGTTGCGGGGGCTCTCCAGCGTTCATCGGGACATCATGCACTGCACTCCGAAGGATTGATCAAGAGCCGGAACGCCAGGCCCGGTATCGAGTACCCGCGGGGGGAGGTCATCGCGCCGCGACAGTGAGGTTCAGCTCTTCACCGACGCGCAGAATCTCGTCCGAAGGGAAGCGGAACGGGTTGAGGTAGAACAGGTCATCGGCCGTCATGCCGAATCGTGCCGCGACGTCCTCTGCGAGGTCGTTGCGAGCGACCGTGTACGACGTCGGCACTCCGTCCGCGGATGACACCTCGCCACGCGCTGCTGCACGTGGGCCGGCGTCCCGGGCCACGAGGGTGCTGCGCTGCGGCTCCACGTTCCACTGGACGTCAGCGATGGCGAGGATTTTGGTTGAGCAGTCGGGGTCGTCCTGCGGGCGGGTCGTGAGAACGAGTTGATTGATCGCTGTCGGGTCGCCATGGAACTCTGCGAGGTTCCGCCACGCTTTGTAGGGCTTCCCTGACTCCGCGTCCGCGAGACGCATCGGGAAATCGACGTCGAAACAGGTGGTATCCGCGTCGATCGGATCGAGCGCTCCCATGACCGCTACGGAACCGGAAGACGCGGTGGGGATGACGAGCTCGTCGGATGTCAGGGCCAGCCGGCCGTCCGCCGCGCTCAACTGGACGGCGCCGGTGGTCCCGTCGTTCCCGGTGAAGGTCGCTACGCCTAGGTCGCCGGTCAGTGGAGAGGTGGAGCCGTCTTCGGTGTTCGTCGCCGGTGGCGGAGTCGGTGGTGCAGGCTGCGCCGTGCATCCCGTCATGACCACTAGGCATGCCGCGACCGCGACCGTGCTGCGCACTTTCGAGAACGTCCCCACCGGCTCAGGCTAAGCGACGTCACCGCTTTCCTCGTGGTCGCGTCTCGGCCTGAAATGCTCAGCACCGTTCCGAAGGGGGAACGTCTGTCGCGGGCCAGCAGGAAGCCCAACGGCTCCTAGGCTGACCCGATGAGTTCCCCGGCACCGACCCGCCCATTCGTGGGTGTAGCGCGCATCGCCGTCGGTGCAGCCGCGGTCGCGGTGATCCTCCACACCTACGCGCTGAGCATCGTGGCCGGCGACCCGAATCCGTTCGACTACTTCGGCTACTTCACGAACCAGACCAGCCTCCTCGCGAGCGCGGTGCTGATCGTCGCCGGATCGGTCGCGCTCGCCCGCCGTCCGACTCCGGTGTGGCTGAGCTACGTCCGCGGCGCGGCGACGGCCTACCTGATCGTCGTCGCCGTGATCTACAACACCCTCGTCCCCGGTACCGGCACGGCCCCGCCCTGGGTCAGCGCCGTCCTGCTCGTCCGCGGAGCGACCGACGGGTGGGTGCCCTACGGCTTCCTGCTCCCCGAGAACGGGACGCTCTCGCTCGTCCTGCACGTCGCCGGGCTGACCTGCGCGGTGCTCCTCGCGGGCGCGCTGGTCTGGGCGCTGAGCCGACGCCGTGCCTCATCTAGTTGATGTCCAGTCCTCTCTCGCCATGGATCACGAGGAGCTCTGACTCCCGACGTCAGGCGCATCACCTCTCGTATGCGTCGCGACTCGGCCCCGGCGCGCTCTGATCACGCGCAACACGAGATTGATCACCAGCAACCCCGCTCCAGCCGGGATGGCACCGGCCGTAAGAATCAACGCTTGGAAAAGGAGCGGCTGGCTCATCGGCACGGGGGTCAACGACATCGGAAAGACGACGTTCTCGAGCAGGACGGGAAACAGGCCGATAGCGATCCCGCATCAGAGGGCACTCACCACAGCTGGAAGCCACGCGACGAGAACAGGACGACGCGAGAGCCTCCGGGGAGCGACGTAACCTCCGACAGCGGCAACGACGATCCAGATGATGACACCTACACCGCCGGCGCCGATCGCGATGGCTCCCTCGGATGGATCCGCGTCCGTGATCCCCAGAGCCACCATGAAGCTGCTGAACACCAGAACCAGGGCGGCGAGCACAGTGACCACGCCGGCGGCGGTCCAGCCGATGAACGCGTTCACAGATCCATCGGATGCTGAAGTCGAGAGACGTGACGCGGTGGAAGCAGTCGGCATCGTGGGACACCTTCGTTGGTTGTTGCGCGGTAGTCGGACCGACAGATTCCCACCACCGCTAGTATGCATCGCACGCTAACATGCAAAGCATGACAGTCGACGTGGGGGCCCAGATCCGGAAGGGCGTGGTGGAGTACTGCGCCCTCGGGCTCCTATCGCGGGAGCCGATGTACGGCTGGCGCCTGTCGGAGGAGCTGGTGTCGCTGGGCATGATCGCCAGCATCGGCACGCTCTACCCGGTGCTCGGGCGGTTGAAGGATCGCGGTTTGATCACCTCCTACGCAGGGGAGAGCGGTTCGGGCCCGGTCCGGAAGTACTACAAGCTCACCCCCTCCGGACAGGCCGAGCTGGGCGAGTTCCGCCGCCAGTGGGAGCCCTTCACCCGTTCCGTCCAAGCGATCGTGGCAGGAGACGACACATGACCCCGACCAGCGCACCCCGCGAGGTCCAGACCTACTTGAAGCGGCTCGATCGGGCGCTAAGGCCCGTCCCTCGTGACGTCGCCTCCGCGATCCGAGACGGGATAGATGAGGAGCTGGCCGGCCTCGAGCCGGCAGAAGCCATCGAGCGCGTGCGGTCCTTCGACGAACCGGAATCCATCGCGGCCGCCGCCCTGGGCGAGAGCCGCACCCACCCCACGCCAGCCGGCCGCGCGAGGGTGATCTGGATCGTCGCCGCCGGAGCCGTCATCGTCCTCGCGGTCGCCCTGGTTTCGACGTGGGCTCTCGCACCTGGCCCCACCCCTGAGGCGACCAGTTCCTCTGTCGTCGCCTACCCGATGCCCGATCTTGGTCCCTCTCCCGCCCCAACACCTCTCGCGCCCGACGAGCAGGAGCAGCTGCGCATCCAGGAGCAGGACCGCCAATGGGAAGGAGTCCTGGCAGGCTTCCCTGACGCGACGAGACCCGCCGACCCGTTCCAGGAATACCGCGACCCGAACGATTCGACAGCACTCCTGGGCTGCCTCACCGCGGCCGGCCTAACGGTCGACCTCGGCTCGAACGCCGCCGGCGGCGGACCCGTCAGCATCATGACGTCCGCCTCGACGGAAGCCGAATCGGTCGCCGCGTTCACCTGCTGGTCGAGCTATCCCACGACCCCCGTGGTGCCCATGACGTCCGAGCAGATCGACTACCTCTACAGCTACCTGACCGAGTACCTCGTGCCCTGCTACGAAGCGAACGGCATCGAGAACCCCGACGCGCCCAGCCGCACCGACTTCATCGACCAGTGGCCGAACCAGGGATGGTTCCCCAGCACGAGCGAAGCGTGGCTGACCGACGACGAGCAAGAAGCGATTGACGAAGCCTGCACTCGACCCATTTGACGGACCGTCTTACAGGCGTCCCGTTTGGGGATCGTTCACCGGTCGCGTATGCAGCTATGGGCAGCGGTAGGTCTTCGCGAAGTCGGTTGCCGTGAACTGCCTTCCCTCGGTCATCGAGTTCAGCGACGGGCAGATGTCGTTGTTGTGTGCCGACACGAAGGGGGTGGCTGCTTGTGGGACGCAGCCGTAGTCCTGGTCGGGCTGGTCGAGGATGCGCAGCTGACCTGTCTCCCCGGCGGCGAGGTGAAGATCGGACCAGGAGCAGGACCAGGTGAGTGAGGCTGCGGTGTCGTTGGTGATGCTGACGTAGTGCGAAGGGCCATGCACTCCGAACAGCAGATCACCCACCCACAGAACCGCGGCCGCCACGACGGCTAGAGCGCCCAGCACGAGCGACAGTCTTAACAACCGTCGTTGGCGGGGTGATGTCTGCCGGTCCGGCGAGAGTCCACTCGGATCCCAACTGTCCAGACGTTCAACCACGGCGTATCCACCCCTCGGCGCGACGAGAAGCGGCCTCGACCGCCGCCGCGCTCGTTCCCTTGAGTTCTCCCACGGGAGAACAGTAGGCGTGACGCGGCTCTCACCACGAGGAGCAACCGACTCGCGACCGAGAGCGTCCCGTAAGGGGATCGCCCAGTGCGACACTTTCCGCCATGCCGGACGATGAGACTCGCTCGACCTAATCCGGTCGGACCTAGGGTGGGCAGATGAGTCGTCGTTCTGTTGCACTCACACTCCTACTGGCTGTCGTGGGCACCATGACCGCATGCGCGCCGGAGCCCGTTGATCGCGCACAGCTCACCCAGTGGCGCTCGGATCGTCAGGCTGACATCGACGCGGGAGGTCCCTTCCTCGCTGTGCTGTCGTCCGATTCGAGCGCGGGACGGGAGGGGGATCGGCTGGTATCTGCCTTCGACCAACCGGTGCTGCCCGGCGCCATTACCTTCGAATGCTTCGGGGATGGCACAGTCGAACTGCAGCTCGACTCCGACTCCAAGACCGGCACGGTCACGACAGGCAAGACCACTGTCCGGACCGTGGACTGCGGCGATGGCCCGCTCGACATCGATCCGGCCTCCCTCGGCACCGACCCCATCAATCTCGTCGGCGCGGCTACAACTGACGCCGATCGCGACACGGCTTGGTTCCTGACCGTACGTGGGGCGCAGAGCACGCCCTGACGGTTCACTGCTCATGTCGGCTCCCGCGGGGCAAGCTGGTTCGTCCCGTAAGGGGATGGGTTACCGCTCAACGCAGCTTCGGCGCGCGGACCTGCTCGCCGGGCGCGCTCAAATCGGATACCCGAAGTAGCGTTCGATCCAGCTCGAGTTGCTCATCACGCGCGGTCCGTCGTATCGGGCCCAGAGCGTTTCTTCGGCAGTGACTGTGAAGTTCACGGTGTCGAGGGCTGCCAGTATCGATGACAAGTCCTCTGGTTCGACCAGCGCATCGAACTCCTCGCGTGTATACGCTTCCTGGGCTTCGAGGGCAATGAAGCAAAGGTCTCCGTGTCGGCTGATGCAGATGACGAGGTTCGCCGAAGTGCGGTTTGCTGCACCGTCGACCGTGACGTGCGTGAAGGTCGCGGAGTCCTGCCATTCCCAGGGACGATCCGCCGTTACAGCCCTGGGAAAGCTCTCATCGAGCAGTGCGACGAGGGCGTCCACCTTTGCTGCCAGTCGCTGACCGTCGAAGTCAACCGGCTCATCGCCGGGCCCAGGGGTGTCCAGCTCGCGTAACCGCCGCTCAAGCGCGATTCCCTCTAACCACATGCCCCAAGTCTCTCCCCAGCTGTAGTTCGGCGCTTACCAGAGCAGTGCCGAAGAGAGCGCATGGGCGTTCCGTCGGGGGATGGCTTAGAGAGATGCTGAGAGCATCATCTGCTGTTGGAGCAGGTGGCTTGGGTTCACCTCGCCCAGCGACGCAGCTGGCGCAGCGTCTTGCGGTCCGTGTGAACGAGGCCGACGGTCGGGTGGAACCGGAATTGAGGTGGGGCCTCGACCAGTTGCAGAGCAGCGCGTGCAGACTCTCGTACGGCGTCGACGTCGCGCTTGATCGTGGCCGCGCTGATGCGCGCTAGATGCCACCGGAAGATCTCGGACGAGAGTTGGAAGCCGACTTCAGCCGGCCACGAGTCGAGGTGGGCGATGGCCTCCTCGACGTCTCCTGGCCCCTTTCGGGTGAGGAGCACCTCGGCGGCAGCGATGCGTATCGACCCCGATGTGCCGTTCAAGGTCGGATTCTCCTGGATCACCGTCCGGTACTGGTGCAGGGCCTCCTCCACGTCGCCGGTCTGCACAGCAATGTTTCCGAGCAACTCGCGACTATGCGCGCGTTCAACGGCGAGATCCGGCTCGGGGTAGTCCACTGCGCGGATGAGCAGGGATCGAGCGGCGTCGATCAGGCCCGCGTCACGAAGAGCTATGGCCTTGAGCTTGAGGTACTGCTGACGGTTGTGCGGTCGTGCTCGGCTGAGACGACGCTCGAACTCGTCACGGTCAGCGGCATCCCACCCAGGATCGCGGTACCAATCATCTGCCACCTTCGAGATGATCCTCCGCACGACGCTGCGCGAGCAAGGCGAGATGCTCCGAGCGCGGCGTCCCGTATGGGGATGGTCGACCGGGCGGCCGGTAGGGGTCGTTCGCACGTGCTCGTCCGCGCGGTCGACGTGAGGAACAGGGTGGTTAGTACCGGCGGATGGACACGTTCTCGCCAAGGCTCGTCCAGTCGAGGCCAGTGGGGTCGTCTGGACCGGCGCCATCGGTGTGAATCTGGACGGCCCATGCTCCGTTCAGCGACAGCTCATCCCCGCAGCCGCTTCCGTCTTCGTTGTCGCCGTCTCCGTCCACGATGACGCACCGGCCTCCGGTCGTGGTCTGCGACCCGATCCAGACGTCCAGTCCGTCGGCTGAGCCGACGTAACGGATCGAGGCGGGGTCGTAGCCGTCTCCTACGGTGCCGACGTCGGGAAGAGTGTCCCGCTCGTCCTGCGCCCGCTCGAAATCGGTGTACGCCTCGGTGTCGGGGCCGGAACACCCGGCCATGAGCGTCATCGTGAGCGCCGCCACTGCCGCTCCGGCCACCCGCCTCAGGCGCGTCGTCGATTCCACCGCATCCCCCTGTGCCTCGTCAGCACACCGTATCGCGCTGCGAAGGAGACGAGCGCTGGCGCTGTGATGATGGGTCTTCTTCGGCGTCCTGTGCCTCTACTGTGTAGCAATGAGGCCCCGTCCGATCCACACAGCAGCTGGTCTTGTTCTTGTGGCGGCTCTCGCCGGCTGCACACCGGTACCCGGTGAAGATCCTCGAATCACGCAGTGGCGCGAAGAGCGCCAGGCGGACGTGGCAACGGATCGCGACGTCGTAGCGGTCCTCTCGCTGAACGTCGAGGCCGACGATGACGGCGGCCGCGTCGAAGTCACCCTCGAGAGGCCGGCGCTGCCGACCGCGATCACCTTCGATTGCCTCGGCGAAGGAGTGATCGACCTCGAAATCGGATCGCTTTCCACGGCTGGGGGACCGGCGACGAGGACGACGACCACCCTCGACGCGATCGACTGCGCCGATGGCCCACACGAGATCGATCCCGCGTCGCTTGGCGAGAAGCCGATATCGAGTGTCGACGCCATCGCATCGAACGCGGACAATGACACCGCCTGGTTCCTCACAGTGCGCGGAGACCGCGACCCCTCCTGACATCGGCGGGACTTCTCGACGCGCTCGGTCGGTGTTGTCCTCAAGCGCGTCTCGGCCCTGCTGTCCCGTACGGGGATCGTCCAGCGGGTCCATCCGAGGAGCTGTAGATGTCAGCGGGCGTGAGCGTCCGCGGCCGCAGCGGTATTGAAGAGGCGGCGTGCACTCAGGGTGAAGGCTCCGACGTATAGGAGGAGGGCGAGCGCGATGGCTGCCATCAGGTTCGCCGGGCCGCTTCCGGCTTCGCCCGAGAGGAGGGCCGCGATCCCGGCGCCCAGCTGGAGAAGCCCACCTGTGGCGTACCCGATCAACGGCACCACCATTAGGCAGAGGGCGACGACCGCCGCGACCAGACCGACGAGCGGTGCGATCGCGCGTTGCGAGACTCGACGTCCGCGCTTCAGGAGCCGAGCGGCAGCGAACGCAGCAAGCCCGATGAGCACACCTTCGATCAGGGCGGACGGAATGAGGTAGACCGCGAAGAACGCGACTATTCCCGCGGTATTTTGCCCAGTCCCGACCTGCGCGAGCTGCTGGGTAGTCAGCACATACAGCTCGACCAGGTGGAGAGCGGTGAGAATTACCGTTGCGACGATGGCGACTGCGACGAAGGGGAATGGCGCCCAATGGCGCAGTGCTGACACTCGGCCAGTCTGGCTCAACCCTGCACCCCTGATGGCATGACACGGATGCACGATTCTGTCGGGGAGAGAGTCGGCGTACCGGCCGTCCCGTAAGGGGATCGTTGACCGGCAGAGGGGCGCTGCGCTATGTCGTCGCTCGTTCTTCCTTCGACTCGGTGATGAGCTCCTGCTTGCGTTCGGCTCTGAGCGCGACGACGGTTCCCGCGAGAGCGAGTGCGGCGGCTGCGGTGAAGAGGGCGGTGGCGTCCCACCTGTGGTGACGGATGGTGATGCCTGGTGAGGTCTCGCTGGCTGCGTAGGTGCAGGACAGGCCGAGCGGGTAGAGGATCTTCTCGCCCGATACGCGGCTGGAGTAGAGGTCGATCCCGTCGGGGTAGTCGCTGTGCTGGCACTGCACGGCGGCGGGTTCCCAGCCGGTCTGGATCCAGCCGATCGTGTGGGTGAGGAGGGCGACTGGGGTGCCGATCACCATCGCGAGGATGCCGAGGGTCTTCGCGGTCCGCAGTTCCATCCCGTCAGAGTAGGGCGGACGCTACCCACCACGCACGTCCCGGCGGGGGATGGCTGAGCGAGTCGCCGGGGTCGGGCGCATCAGTCGGCAGAGACGGGTCCTGCCCGACCGGACCGGACGACGAGGAGCGCTGCTCCAGCAGCGAAAGTGAGCGCACTGCCCAGGAAACCTGCAGTGGCGGGCATGTTCGGGTGCCGGACTGTCTGCGGGCCGACCTCGTCTCCGTCGACGTCGTAGGTGCAGTCCACCCCGAGGGGCAAGATCGTCACCGATCCGGTGATACGGGTCGTTTCGTGGAACGGTCCGCCTGTTCGCGGGTACGGGCCGCTCTCGCACTGAACGGCTGGAGGCTCACGTCCATCGATGATCCACCCGGCACCGAGCGAGACCAGACCTCCGGCGAGGGCCATCAGCATGAGGGCACCGCCGGCTGCGCTCCGAAGTGCTGACCTCATGGGCTCAGCCTACGAAACAAGCCACGCCTCCCCGTGTTGTGCGGCTAGGTACCCGTACGGGGGATGGTTGACCGGTCACGAGATGCGACGGTCGCGGTCGACGTCTTCCGTAGCGGTGTGCTTGCAGCGCCCAGCTGTGTTCGGCGGCTGAGGTGGGGATGTGTGCGCGCCTTTCGCGGCTGGTTCAGAGCGGAGGAAGCTCGACGTTCTTGCGTGCGGCCAGACGGGTGAGGGCGGCTTCTACGTCTTGCCGAGCTAGCTGTTCTGCTTCCGGTCCGGTGGGAATCGTTGCGACAGAACGCCTGACGATCATCGTCAGTGTCTTGTTCACGAGTCGGATGATCGGCGTCTCGCGCGGTGGCTCGTAGTTGACGTACCCACTCACGTGGTCCACGCCGACGAGGCGCCACCACGGTTTCCACTCGGGTGAGCAGAGCCGGTCAGCAAGCTGGTCGACCTCGGCGAGATATTCCGCGGGAACATCGTTCACCGGGCCTCCTCCTCCCCACCCGACGTAGACGTCGTCAGCGGGCTGCTCGATGAAACGGAAGCCCGCCCCGACGGCGGGACCGGTCGACTCGATCGGCAGCGGCGTCTTGAATCCTCCGCTGGGTGGACCGCACCGGTG
The DNA here is from genome assembly GCF_002931115.1 of Rathayibacter sp. AY1E6. NCBI lineage: Bacteria > Bacillati > Actinomycetota > Actinomycetes > Micrococcales > Microbacteriaceae > Rathayibacter > Rathayibacter sp. AY1E6. The sequence goes on from NZ_PSVK01000007.1 coordinate 94,116, forward strand.
GCGACGTCGAGGGTGAACCGTCCTCGGTCGCCGAGCAGGATGCCGGGAATCGATACGCCTTCAACGGAGGAGCTCGACGTCCACCGCAGGTCTCATGCAGCGCGATCGAACGACCAGAAGGTGGAGTCGCCGACTATCGTCTCGGACAGCACCGGCGGCCGACCTCCGTCCAGGTGCTCGACTTCGACACGTAGACGGAAGTAGCCGTCGTCCTTGAGTACGCCGATCAGCCGCATGCGATGCGATCGAGCCGGGTTCTGCTTACAGGGCCCGCGACGCGGTTCCTCGTAGTCGATTCCTTTCAGAGCGTCAGTCGCTCGACTCACCGCGGCCGGATCGCCGCCATGGTTGCTCACCAGCCTTCGCAGCGTCTCCGTCCACATCGTCAGCACCAGTTCGTCCCGCGCCCGCACATCGAGGTTGTGGAATCCCGCCGGTACCGCGAAGTGGACCGAGTTCTCACCGTCGATCACGATGCGAGAGATCTCGACCTCGAGATCGGTACTCGCGGATGCTCCTCCTGGGAGAAGTCGGATGCTCGCCCGCGGCATCTCTATGCGCTGCTCCGCCAGGCGTTCTCCGAGCGGTTCGGAGATCTTCCTCGACCCTCGAAGAATGGCGTCCATCTCGAGCAGGGGCCAGCCCGATTCGTCCGGGGGGCGCGGTGGAGACCATCGGACATCCGGGTGACCCGTGTGCGGCCAGAGATGCACTTCCCTCAAAATCGGCGCCATGCGCCGATCATCCCACCGGGACCGCCGTCGTCAGAACGCCCTCGCTCGCCTGGGGCGCTGCCCGCCATAGCGGTGCGAAGATCCCTGCCCCGTATGGAATCGCTGAGCGGGCCACTTCACTGCTGCCGACTCCCGGTCTTCGAACGGGCTGTCCAGTGGTGGGGGAGATCCTCGGACGGAGGAGGGTCCGCGACAACGGTTAGTCCCTGGAGGTAGCGGTCGCCGGTTCGGACGAGTGTGATGGTTCGAGGTCTGTAGCCCTTTGGTGCAGGGTCCCACACGGCTTTCGAGTTGACCTCCCAGAGGTAGAACCAGTTCCGGGTGAGCTCGTTCGGCACGCCCACCCAGAGCACGTTCCGCGGCTTCCTGCGTTCGATGGAGAGCAGGACGCCCGGCTCGAGGAAGGTCGCCAACATGCCTGAGGTGCTGTCCAGATCGATCGCCGGCATCCCTGACGGCGGCCGCGGCGGCCACTCGGGCCGTGTTCGAGAGAAGCGGTGCTCCCACGTGTCGTACCGGCCCAAGCTGAGAGCAGCACTTCCCGGATCTTCTTCTGCTTCGACACCGGTCTAGTGTCGGAACCCGAGCCCCTTGTGCGCGTCCCGTAACGGGATGGTTCATCGGGTGCGCTGGTAGTCACTTGACGCGGTTGGCGAGGCCGAGCTGCCCGCAGACGTCGGAGGTACCGGGAATGACAGCTGCAATGCCGTCGGGCATGACGCAGACGGTCAGTTCGGAGGGAATCTGTCCTGGTCGAAGGTCGACTGGTGAGCCATTCGCCGTGTCGACGTCAAGTGCGCCCTGCCTCCACAGGTCGGAGCAGAACGCGATCGCGTCCGGGATCGGCACCTGATCGCCGCTGCCGGGTATTCCGTCTTGTGTTGCGAGGGCTCCTGTGGTGCCGGGGAACTCGGACCCATTGCGTTCTGCTCGCGCGAAGCAAGCGACCGTCATGGTGTCGGACACCGGCGCTTGGGCGAAGAAGAGTCCGCCCGAGACCGCGGCGAGGATGACGGCCGCGGGAACCGCGGCGATCGCGATCCGGTGACGTCGGTGGCGCCCGCTGCCTGGGTCATTCTCTGCGGCCTGCGCGATCACCGTTCGGAGGGCGAGGGTACGGTCGTGCTCTGGTGCTGTCATGTCAGTACTCCGCGGGTCGGAAGGTGTGGGGAAGTGTCCGCCTGCGTGTGAACTCATCGCGTAGGCGACCTCGGGCGCGGGACAGTCGGGACTTCACCGTCCCGACCGGAATGCGCAGCACGGCGGCTGCTTCCTCGAGGGTGAGCTGCTCAATGACGCAGAGCGCGAGGATCTGCTGATCCGCCGGCCGCAGCATCGTCAGTGCAGCTCTGATGGTGCGGCTGCGTTCGGCGGATGCCGCTGCGGCTGCCACCGTCACTGCTGGATCGGGCGCGTTGACAGGAGGTGGAAGAGTGCGCAGCATCCGCTCGTATCGGCGTCGACCGCGACCGATGTTCCGGGTGACGTTCAGGGCGACGACGAGCAGCCACGCGGCGAGCGAGTCGTTGACGAAGCGGACGTCGGCGCGCTTACGCCACGCCTCAAGGAACACGACGGCCGCGGCATCCTCCGCGTCGACGGACTCCCCGAGCAGTTGACGGCAGTAGGCCCGAACGCGCAGGTGATACCGGTCGAAGATCAGCGCGAATGCCCGCGGATCAGCCCCCGTCGCGCGCCGCCAGACCTCGCGATCCGTCTCCCATTCCACACCCATGCCTAGAAGTGTCCGCTTGATCGAGTTGGTTCCAAATCAAACTCAAGTGATACAACTCGACGTGAAACCGGCAGGGCGTTGAGGAGACGTCAGCCAGTCCCGTTTGGGGATCCTCGAGCGGAGAGTTGCAAAGCGGATCTCGTCTGAGACGATCGGCTCGGATCGGACACCACTAGGCATGAGCACGCCACCGGAAGCAGCAGCACCCGCGCGAGACGCTGCGGCGCGCACTGATGACGCCGCCCTGATGGACGGCGCGAGGCGAGGCGACCGGGCTGCGTTCGGCCGGCTCTACGACCGGCACGCGGCGACGACCTACCGCTACGCCCTCAGCATCGTTCGCACGCCCAGCGACGCCGAAGACGTCGTGCAAGACGTATTCCTCACCACGTGGACGCGGATCAACGACGTCGCGATCGTGGACGCATCCGCCCTTCCGTGGCTGCTCACCACCGCCCGGTTCACCGCGCTGAACCTCGTCCGAACCAAGACCCGTGCACGGAACCGCACCGAGGACGCGGACCTGTCCCTGCACCCGGATCGACGTGGCACCCCTGACGAAGAAGTTGCGAGGCGCCAGCTCGCCGCGGCGATCGAGGAAGCCGTCTCCGAGCTCTCCGACACCGATCAAGCGCTGTACTACCTGTGTATCGAGCAGGGCAGCAGCTACGCCGACGCCGCGAAAGCACTCGGCTCCACCCACGGCGTTATCCGCAACCGGGTCAGCCGGCTCCGGACCGCGCTCCGCACCACCCTGCGCCCCTTTGAAAGGGAGAACTGATGACCCACGACCTCGGCCCGACCACGGGACAGCTCACCAGGATGCGCGCCACCATCCTCACCGACATCGCTGCCCGCCACCGCTCCACCAAGCGCCGCCGCCTCGTCGGGCTCGGCCTCGCGGCCGTCGTCGCGATCGGCACCAGCGCCGCCGCGATCACCGTAACGCAGGCTAGCAACGACGAAGCCAACACGAGTTTCGACTGCTACTCCGTCGCCGACGTCCGCGCGGACCACACCACGAGCATCCTCGTGGACGACGACCGCAACGCATTCGAGCTGCTTCCACTGTCCGAGCGGGTCGCCGCCGCCCTCGAACGATGCGAAGCGAGCTGGAGCGCCGTCCCCGACGAGCCCTACCCGGGAAGCGGACCCATCAACGTACCTAACCCGACGGTCTGCGTCCTCGCGGACACCAGGCTCGGCGTCTTCCCGAACAGAGCGGGCCAGCCCACTGGCCCCTTCTGCGAAGGACTCGGCCTGGCAGCGCCGGCACTCGCGGCATCTGCCGACTGAGCCATCCCACGGAAGGCGTTACGTCCCGTAAGAGGATCGACTGGCGGGCTATTCCTCGATCGGTTCAGCGCCCTCGAGCGGAGTCAGCGTCGCCCAGAATCCGTTCCCGGAACTGAGGTACAGGCGGAGGGGCTGGTCGGTGTCCATCGGGTCTCCGTCCGGGTAGAGGTCGGTGCCGCTGCACGCATCAGGCATCGACACGACGCGGATTGTCTCTCCTGCAATGAACGGTCCCTTCTCTGTCTCATCCACGGTGACCATGTATGCGGATGCTGCGACGCTGAAGACGCTCTGAGTTCCCGAGGCGCGAGGGGAGGCGGTCGTGATGACCGCTTCGGCGACCTCGTAGCGGGCTTCCGCGGATCCAAAATACGCCCAGCCCGGGCATCCCGACGTCTGCACCGCCGGCGCGCAGCCGGCGGCGGTGAGCAGCGCCGCTCCGGTTGTGAGTGCGGCAGCAACTCGAATGCGGTGACGCGAACCCGAGGTCATGCCGGTGACGCTACCCGCTCAGCTCCGTCCCATATGGGGATCGGCTAACGAGACCGCGTGCCGTACAAGGCGCTCTTCACTCCCCGCCGTTCACTCACCGAATGAGCGAACAAGCTGTGCCCGTCGACGTTCTGCGCGTGCACGGTGCGTCACCGCTGGCGCGATGATGTCGTGCTCGTCGTGGAGGGCGATCCGCGCGTGGTGTCGGTTAATCTCGTCGCTGTCCTCTGCGATGAGTTCGATTGCTCGTCTGGGTCGGTCGGCGCGGAATAGTACTGCCCAGCGCACCTCGACCGACCGGTCGCGCGCCAGCCGGAGCAACTGCTCGTCATTGGGGTACTGGAGTCCGCCCTCTGCGGCTCCGGCGCGGACGGCGCGATCGCGGTCGGTGATGAGACGCTCCATCTGTGTCAGGGAGATGCGGGGGTTGCGCGCGCACATGCCGCGGACAACCGGTGACGGGTCGGTGAGAAGCGACTCGAAGATCTCCAAGTCGTCGGTGGTCTGAGCCGTCCGGCCACGAGTCTCCCCGAAGGGATCCGCCGCGAGTGTTCTCTGTACCGCAAGGGCGAGCGACCTTTGGTCGTCGTCCGCGTACAGGTGGGCAAGGATCGCACGGACCCACTTGTCCGTTGATTTCGCCGCGATCTCGTGGAGTTGCGGGCGTTCACGAAGGCTGCTGGCGGCGGCGAGGCGCACGGCGTCGACGTCATCAGCGAGGAGACGCCCGATCGTCAGGTCATCCGCAGCGGCGTTCTCGGCAACAGCGATGCGCACCTGTTTCGACTCGTGCCCGGCGAGTGCCCGCAGGAGCACAGCGTCCACCGACGACTCTGCCCGAAACTTTGCCGAACGAATTGAGGGCATGACCACGATCATGTCAGCAGGCGTCGCGGTCGATGCGGGGGAACCAGTCCCGTACCAAGGCGGTAGGAGTTTCAGTCTCGATAGCCGATCGTGCACCGGACGGATTCGTTAGGGGTTCTCGCTCGCCGGCCCTTCTGTGTCAGCGAGGAAGGCGGCGGCGAGTCGAGCGACCTTCTGGCGGTATCGCTCGCCGGCTCCGATGCCTCGCGCGTCGAGCTCGTCATCGACCTCGACAAGCGGCTGCGCAGCTGCCGGTCCGTCGTGACCGATCCGGTCGTGCACCCAGGATGAGAAGGAGCGGAGATCCCAGTCGCCGGTGAGGAAACGACGGCATGCGACGCGCAGCGCGAGAAGCGGGATCTCCTCACCGTCCCGATCCAATGGCCGCGCGCCCGCTTCGATGAGTGCCGCCGAGCTGAGGTCGAAGACGTCGGCGGGAGTGGCGCTGGAGTAGAGGGACGCGAGAGCGACAAGGGACTCGCTGTCACTCCCTGCTGCGACGAGATTCGCTGCCAGAGCGATCACGTCTCGGGGCTGGACCAGCCCGAAGAAGAGAGCGGCTGTCGTTTCGCGCAGGGTCGGGATCGAAGGGTCATCACGGTCTTCTGCATCGTCTCGCATCCGACCTCCTCCGACCAGTCGCTCGCTGCCGCCCCGCGCTGCTGTCGCGGCGGCGGCGTCAGCGCGACTCGACACGTCGATCGGAACCGGTCGGTGACAGGTCGGCCCGTGGCTGAACCCGTGCTCGAGCTCGTAGACGCATTCCGAGCAGACGTGACCGCCGGCCGGTCCGGCATCCGCGACGTGCTCCACCCACGGGTGAGAGCACGCGCAACAGGCCTCAGCGAGCAGGGAGCGGAACCGAGCGCGGCGCGAACGGCGCGCGTCAGCTCGCGGGCGCCAACGCGAGAGGCCGAACATCCCGTGAGCGTAGCGAGCGCATCGCCACGCCGTCGCGCGCTCCGCCGTGCTTCCATCGCTTCTGGCGTCCCGTAAGGGGGTCGCTGAGCAGGAACTTCTCGAGTCCCGCGGTGCCGATGATCGGTGCCGTGTGGCGGTACCGTCGTTGCCCCTTTCGTAGAGGACCTCTGTGATCACCGTCAGCAGGTCAGGGTGAACCTGACGAGCTGGAGACCAACGCTCGTCGCAGTGATGGCAGCGAACGCGATGAGCGACGCCGCCGGACGAGACGGCACTCTGCGTCTCTTGGACAGCATGAGGATGCTGGATGCGCCGAGCGCCCAGGCAGGTGTGCTGAGTGCGGCGATGAGGAGCAGGACGGGTCCGCCTGTCGGAGGCGGTCCAGGGTCATCCATCTCCGCGAAGCCCATCAGCCCGGCGATGAGGATCGCTAGTCCCGAGAACGTCACGATTCCGAGGATCGCTGTGAGGAGGAGGGCGTAGGGGAGCGCGGTCGATGTGAGCGAACGCGCGGTCTTCGCCGCCGCATAGACGGATCCTCCGATAACGAGCAGGGCGCCGAGGTACCAGGCTGCTGCGCTCAGCGGGATCTCGCGCGGCCGGCAGTCCGTCATGGCTGGTGAGGCGAGGGTCAGCAAGCTCGCGCCGGCCTGAACGAGAAGCGCGGCGACAACGGTGAGAACAATCGCCGTCGCACCGGCGATCCGCCTCGCGCGCAACCGTGCATCGTTCTGCTGGTCGGTCATGGGCTCGAGGGTAGCTACCCCAGTCGGATAAAGAGGTCTAGTGGAGGCGGCCGCCCTCCATGGGACCGTCAACCATGCGTCCGGTAGGGGATGCTCCACCGCGACAGATCCACTGTCTTGACGCAGGCACGAACGTGCTCACTCATCGCCTCATCACCATTGACGGTCCCGTGAGGGATCCCTGGCCGGCTGATGAGGTCGTGCTGTGGCCGGATTTAGCTGGTGAGTTGGCGGACTTGTTCGATGGAGAGCTGGCGGTCGGCGTAGAGGACGATTCGAGCGGTCGGGTCTGGGCTGTGCGCATCCGGACCTTCCCACCTCCGCTGGAGGCCGAGTCGCTCAATCGTGCGGCGGGAGCGTGCGTTGCGTTCTGCGACGACCGCGGTGATGGGCAGCTCCGGTCGGAGGCGGTGGGCGAGTTCGATGCCGGCGAGGGCGACTTCCTGCGCGTAGCCCTTGCTCCAGTGGTCGGGGTGGAGGGTGAACGCCACATTCCAGGCTGCATCGGAGAGCAGAGTGCATCCACCCATTCCGATCAGATCACGGCTGTCGATGGGGGAGTCGCGCCGGCGGATCACCCAGCTGCTGAGTCCGTCCCGTGTCCACTGGGTCCTTCGATACGCGATCACGGCCCGGGTCTGATCGGCGGAGAGATGGAGGAGGAGCGGATCTTCTTCCGCGATCCGCGGATCGGTGTAGAGGCGGAACAGCTCGTGGAGGTCGGTTTCGGCGGGCCGGCACAGTCGGAGCCGGTCGCTGAGCACGTCGAGGTCCCCTGGGGCGCAGGCCTGTCCGTCGCTCACGATCATGGGACGAGGATTCCACGTTCCGACCACTCGACCAGCGTTATGTGCGCGTGCGATCCGTCGCGGGAGGCCGCCCGTACGGGGACGGGCTAGCGGTCAGTCCTGCGCAGTGAACTCGATCTCGGGTGCTGCCCCGTCCGCCAGGAGGAAGTAGCCGATGAACACGACGTCTTCGCTCGTGGTGTCGAACTTGGAGACGATGACCCCGGCAGGCTCGTAGAAGACGTCGCCGGCGCGAAGGGTGGTTTGTGCCTCCTCACCGATCTGGAATGTGACCGACCCCCTTTCGATGGCTCCGAAGACAGGGCCGTTGTGAACGTGAGCACCGCCCTTCGTGCCAGCTGCGATTGAGATTCGGCGCACCTCGACGTGGGACACGTCCATGCCGCCTGCAAGCGACTGGTGGAGAAGAGTTGATCGAGTGATGGGCGATTCAGTCATGGTCACAGCCTGGTCGGACGGATCGCTCAGACGTGGGTCGTCGGACTCAGGAAATACGGCTCGCAATGTGCGGTTCTCGCCAACGGCCGCGTGGTCCGACACCCCCGCCGCTGCCGGAACTTGTCTCGATAGCCGATGGGCTAGCGCGTCAGACCCAGCGTTTCTCTGCAGACCTAAGTGCTCGTTCCGAGGGCTGCGGGGACAGCAGGTCACCGAGCTCGCGCTTCGCCTTCTGGTACCGACTGCGCGCCGTTGACGGCGGGACGGAGACGATCTGAGCTGCCTCGCTGAGAGAGAAGCCGTCCCAGTGCACCAGTCGCACGAGCTCTGCGAGCTCTGGAGCGAGCTTGTCCAGAGCTGCCCGTACGTCGAGGGCGATGTCGGAGGGTTCTGCGATCACGACGGTGGGGTCGATGGTGCCGCGGAGCTTCTCGGCGAGGAGGTCTTGGCGCCGGCGGGTCCTGCTGGTGTTCAGGACGACGTTCCGCGCGACCCCGAACAGCCAGAGGCGGGCGTCCTCGTCTGGCAGGGGCATGGATGACGATCGGCGCCACGCGATCGTCATTGTCTCGGAGAGCGCGTCGGGAGCGTCGTCGGCGCCGACTCGGCGTTCGAGGTAGTTCAGAAGGTCACGGGCTGTGGCGTCGAGGATCGTGACCACGCGATCGGCTCGGGTGTCGCGGCGGCTCACTGGGTGCGGTCTGCCTGGGTGAGGTCTGCGCAGTCGTCCTGGCTTCCGAAGGAGAGATCCGATCCGGTGACGGGATCGACCACTCCTCGATCTTCGAGCTCGTCCCAGACGACGTTGATGATCGCGCCCTCCACGGCTTGGCGGTACAGCTCATCTTCGGAGTACAACTCGGTCGCGGGCACCACGGTGTCGCCGTCGTCGCCGCGGACGGTCACGTCCCGGGCGACGATCCGAGCAAGCTCGCCGTCGACGTCCGCGAGGGCGAGCACGTCGGTGGTGCGAAGCACGTCCTGCATCTCCTTGATGTCCTCCGGGTCGCCTTCCTTGGCGACGCTTCGGAGCTCGCATTCTCTTCCGCTGGGCAGGGTGAAGTGGACAACGGAATCCGGATTCGCCACCCACGGCTCCCACCCCGAGAGCGTCGCTGCCGCTGCTGCACCCGTGCCGCCCAGCGTGAGAGCGACGACGGTCCCGATCACGAGCGCACGAGGCGTCGCCTGTCGCCTGCCGCGTCGCGCGTTCCACTCCGCTCCGCGAATCATCTCTCGAAGAGAGGAGTCGGAGACGGCTTCCGCCAGTGGGGTCGGCGGCGCCGATTCGTCCAGGAGCGCGTTCATCGCCCGATCGCTGCCCGCGTCGTGAGGTTCGGTGGTCATGATCTGCTCCTGTGCGCTCGAGTGGCCTTCACTCTGTACATGTCCGGCAGGACCCCGAATTGACGACGCGACGATGGAATCGGTCGAGAGTCTGTCCCGTAAGGGGATGGCCATCTGACGGAGCTAGACCTCGGCTTGGAGTTCCGACTTCAGCTGTTGTCGAAGTCGCGCGTATCGGGTCCGGATCGTGGAGGGGTTTTTCTCGAGGATGCGTGCGGCTTCTTCGAGGGTGAAGCCTTCCCAGTGGACCAAGCCGATGATGTCGCGATCAACGGCGGGCAACCTCTCGATGAGGTGGTGGAGGTGCGCGCTGATGTCGTCCAGCTGGTCGTGGGCCGGGTTGTGAACGACAATCTGGTCTCGGAGGCGGTCAACGAGGCTGGTTCGGCGGCGATTCGAGCGGTGGTGAGTAGCGAGGACTCGGCGTGCGACCCCGTAGATCCAGAGCGTCCCTTCGTTGCCGGCGGGTACGTCTTTCGCGCGGCGCCAGACGGTGAGCATGGTCTCGCTGAGGAGGTCGGGGGCGTCATCCAGGGGAGCTCGGCGGGAGAAGTAGCGCAGTAGCGGTTCCGCCTGGGCGAGAAGCAGGAGCTCCACCCGTCTGGCGCGCTCGTCGTCGCCTCGCCGCGTCGAGGAGGCTTTCGATGACAGCTGGTCGTCCAGGGTCACCGCAGTTCTCCTTCGCAGTCGGATTCGGCTCCGCTCAGCATGTCCTCGGGCACCAGTTCGTCGGGGACTTCGGCCCAGATCACCGTGGTCAGAGCCGCCCCGAACGAGAACTTGTCGAGGTTGGCCTGCGTGAGGCCGGCGGCCTCTTCGCTGTTCCGTGGGATGTAGGGATGTGCGAGGGCTTCTTCGTAGACGCGCTGGCCGATCCCTGACCAGTCGTGCTCAGCGATGAAGTCCTTTACCGCTGCCGGGTCGCTCGTGCCGCCGATGCCGGCCTCGACCGCGTAGTGACAGCTGACCTGTCGACCCGAGTCGGTCGTGTAGTTGATCGGGACGATCGCGTCCGCATCGAATCCCACGGTGAAGACGACGGCCCCGGCTGTCGTCGCGGCGAGGACACCGATCACGGGGAGGATTAGAAGCGGGCGACGCCACCACGGACGCCGTGGTGTCGCGCTCTCCGCGGTGGCGGACACCAGGTCCTCAATAACAGTGCGAGACGCGAGCCCACCTATCGGACTACGTCCCGAGCGGGCCAGGAACTCATCGAATCCGTCGTCGTCCATCGTTTCCTCCTCGAGCAGACCTTGCTCTTCACTATGGACATGGCCGGTCGGGCGCGGAACGTCTCAGGAACGCCGTCCAAGTTCTAAATGGTTGGCTTCCGCCGCGCGGCCGACGTCCCGTATGGGGATCGTTCACCGGTACACGCATGAGCGACACCGACCGCCGCGAAATGTAGAGATGATCGCTCTGTGGCGGTGTTCTACGATCGCATTATGGCGGCAGAGAGCGCTCGTTTGGAGCACACCTCAACTTGGCGTCAGGCGGGCTCGCTTAGCGAGTTGTCTCGTCCATCGAGTCGGGAGCCTGCTCGGGAGAGATCTCTGCGTCTTCGTGGCGGGCATTGCGCAGGGGGGAGAGTGCGACGATGAGCGCGGCTCCGGTGAAGGCGATCGCCGCCGCTCCGATCGTCAGGTTGTAGCCCCAAGCCGTTACGAGGACGCCGGTCAACAGCGCACCGAAGAGAAACACGACGCGATTCGCTGTGCGGATGGTGGAGTTCATGCGGCCCTGGATCTCGTCGGGCGCGATCGCTTGCCGGTATCCCGTGTCGTTGGCATCCTCAATACCCATCGACAGCCCGTAGACGAACTGCACGGCGCAGACGACGGGAAGCAGGAGACCGAGGCCGCTGTCCACGTCGAGGGGAAGAACGGCGAGTGCCAGCCAGGGCAGGATGACGAGCTCACGGCCCAGCAGGATCGCACGACCCGCTCCGACCCGCGCCCCGACAGCAGGTGCGACGAGAGCTCCGAGGAGGCCACCGACGCCGCCGAACGCGAGCGAGACGCCGAACGCCCAAGCGGGCGGGGACAGCTCTCGGAGAACGAACACCGCGAACACCGTCGTCACGATGCTGTTGCCGAGGAACCAGGCGTGGACGGAGAGCGCGAGCGGCCGGAGGGTGCGGTGCCGGTAGGTGAATCGCATTCCGTCGAGGATGTCGTGACCGATGTGACGGCCTGGTGCGCGGCGATCGGGCCGGCGCTCCTCCACCTTGATGCGTGATTGCAGCACCGCCGACACCGCGTTGATGGCAGCGTCGAAGGCGAGCAGGAGTGGTGAGCCGATCAGGTTGAGCAGTGCTCCGCCGAGCGCGGGTCCTGCCGTTCCCGCCAGGGTCTCGCTCTGGCCCAGTCGCGCGTTGGCCATCACCAAGGACGACCGGGGAACGATCTGCGGGAGGAACGGCTGCGCGGCGGAGTCCGCGAACAAGGTCAGGACACCGAGCAGCAGGACTGCCGCGGCGAGTGACCAGAAGGTGAGCGCATCGAGAAGGAGAAGGACGGGGATCATTCCCAGAATCAGCGCACGCCCGATGCTGGTGACGACCAACGTCCGCTGGCGCCGCCACCGATCCATGAGCGCGCCCACGATCAGACCGAACAGCAGGTACGGCACTACGCCGAGCGCCGCGAGAATGCTGATCTCCGCAGGCGTTGCGTTCAGTACCGAGACGATCAGCACCTGGAACGCGACACCCGCGATCGCACTGCCGAAAGAGCGGATGGTCGTTGCGCTCCAGAACAGCGCGAAGGGCGGAAGGCCGAGCACTTCGCGCGGACCGTTCATCGGAACCCTCCGGGCAGCCGATCCATCTCTACGGTCCGCCGCGCATCAATCATTGGTGCCCCTCACGATTCAGTCCACTCTCCCAGAACAGCGGCCTGAGAGGATGTGGTGTCCGGTAGGGGATCGTTCAGCGAGACGTCCGCGAGCGGTGATGGAAGCCCGTGAGGGCACTCGGCTGGGACGGGGCTGACGTCGTTCGTGACTGGGTGCCGCGTCCTTGGAAGACGAAGCAGATGGCGGAAGCAACCTGCGCGAGGGGTGGCAAGTAGGCACAGGCGACGATGGCGACGATTTCCGCGCGCGTCGGCGTATCAGCGAGTTCAGCGATTATCGCGGCCCCGAGGAGCTGCGCGAGGAGCGATACTCCGATGATCCACAGGGCAGATTGTCGGAGGAGTCCTGCGCGCGTAGCGGCAATCGCACCGGCGAACGGTCCTGCGGTAGCGGCAATCAGGACTATGAGCGCGAGTGTCGTAGGAGTGAAGACCTGCACTTTTGGCCATGACAGGAGATACGTCGTTACCGACGCTCCGCACGCAACGGCGATGAGGGCGAGAGAAGCGACGCGATGCCCGCGGCGCAGCGCGATCGCCGCGGCGACGATCCATCCGATGGCGACGATCACACCGACGAAAGCGACAGCTCCTGACCAACCCAGCGCGATGGTTGCGACGTTGCCTGTTCGGGCCGCCAGCAATGCGAAGCGTGCTGGCACGTCGAGCACGGCAATGTACAGAACTGCCGCGATGGCGAATGTGATGCCGGTCGCTGTGGTCGGCAGGCGCGCTCGTCGGAACGGCGCGACGGCCGTCTCGAGGACGCCGGACCATGCGAGCGTTGCGCGGTCGACTCGAGAAGGGCCGAATCGACCCAACGCGTCGTCTCGGTCGAGGTAGGCGCTGATCGCCGACTCTGCGTTCCGTTCCCGCCACTCAGACGGATACCAGCGCAGGGAACGCCGGTAGGCGGTTGCGCCATTCATGCGGTCGCGCTTCGCCCGAGACCGCGCACGGCGCGAGCGGCGGCTCTCTCCATCACGGCGAGCCGCTCCGCATCTATGGCGAGTCGCGCGGAACCGGCATCGGTGAGTCGGAAGTAGCGCCGCGTACGACCGTTCACTTCCTCATCCCCGTCTGGACGAACGAGTCCCTGGCGCTCCAAGCGGTCTAGTGCGGCATAGAGAGTGGGGATCTTCAAGAGCATGGTGCCGTCTGACAGGCGTTGCACCTCGGAGACAATTCCATAGCCATGCGCTCGCCCCTGCGCCAGGACCGTCATGATCCATAGTCTCGGCTCTCGTATTTCCTCCACGGTGGCACCATACTCTATTTTGCAGAGTATCGTTGCTGCCGATCAAGCGTCTCACTGAGAGATCGCAGAACGGGCGGCTGGTCAGACGTTCGGGGCAGCGGCGTCAGCGCGACTCAACACGTCGATCGGAATCGGTCGATGACAAATCGGCCCGCTACTGAACTCATGCTCGAGCTCGTAGACGCACTCCGAGCAGACGGAGCTGCCGACCGCGCCGGCGTCCGCGAGGTGCTCTACCCAGGGGTGCGAGCACTCACCGCAGGCCTCAGCGAGTAAGACCCGGAACCGGGCGCGGCGCGAACGGCGAGCGTCAGCTCGCCGGTGCCACCGCGGAAGGCCGACCATCCCGTGAGCGTAGCGAGCGCGCCAGCAAGTAGTCGCGCGCGGCGCCTTATCCGCTCCGCCTCTGGTGTTCCGTTTGGGATCGCTGGCCGGGCGTCTGGGAGGATCAGCGCATGTTGCTGGACGCCGAGCTTGCCGCAGCGCTCGAGGCTGTCGGGATGCGGCGGCGTCATCCGGTTTCGGAGTACGACTACCGGATCGATGACGTGCGGCTGGTCGCTGGTCTGCTCGACTTTCGGCTTGTGCAGGTCGGCGGTCACACGGCTCGGATCAGGATCGCGTTGCCGTCGTCGGGAAATGATCAGCCCTGGATCTATGCCACCCCGCGAGATGCTGCGGACTGGACTTCGCAGCTGCTCGTGTGGATCGATGAAGAGGTGGGGACCGGTGGGCTTTCCGGCGGACGACTCCGAGTTGAGGAGGGCGGCGTGACGTACCTGGTTGTCGCGCCCTACGGCTGGCGGAGGGCCAGCGAGGAGGAGCACATAAGACTGCTTGACGGGACACGCGCGTAGAGGGCGTGCTTCCGCGGCTCGGAGGGTGCGGATCAACCCCGGTAATCCAACCGTCCCGCATGGGGATGGTTGGCCGGGCGCCTAGACGTCTGCGGGCAGCGGTATCGTCCCGCGAAGCCTGTGGCGGTGAAGCTCGCACCGTCGATCATTACTCCGACGTTCGGGCCGGAGGACATCAGCGCGGGATGTTCCTACTGCGCTCGGAACTGGCGCTGGTCGCTGCAGTAGCAGTGATGGCCGCGAGCGGCTGTCCTGCGGAACGCTGCCGCCCGCGCCCGCGCGCGGCGCATCCCGCGCGCCGGGCTGGTGCGGGGAACGGCCCTCCCGCAGACGCCAACTTGCAGCTCGCTGCCACGAACACTGTCCCACTGATGATCTTCGAAGGGCATGCGTGTCCCGCTGCCAAGCCCGGGTGTCGGCAACACCCAGGGTTGTATTGCCGAGCTATGCGGAGTAGACCTAGACGTGCACGACGACCGCTCACAAGGGGGTGAGCGCGGGGACTTGGATGAAGGTCGTAATAGTCATGCACACCTCACGAAATCGGTCCGCTGGCAAAATCGCCACGGTGTTCGTTGCGCTCGTCCTGGGTACGGTTGTCGCACCTGCCGCTCAGGCTGACGTACCAGGACTGAACACTCATTCCTGCGACGGACAGACGTACGACCACTCGCTCGGCAGCTACAGCAACGACCAGGGGGACTTGCCGCTGCGTTGCGGAAATTCCCGGTTCGGACTGAATCACATCATCGCTCGCGGCCACTTTGACGCGGACACCAACTTTGATATTCAGCAGACACTCAGCTACGGCCTCTACGCACCCGGGAGCTCAGGCTCTAAGACGCTCTACGACGCGAACTGCACACCCGTCTACTTCGTTCTCTTCGGATATAACGCCTACAACGGCTCCGATCCCCTCGCTAACCCCATCGGCATCGTCAACGCCTACAAAATCGACAGCACCATAAACACCCGATCTACCAGCAGCACCACCGCCGCACCCATCATCCAACCGCCCTACGGGACCGGATGCCCCGTCTACACCCCGATCGAGAACGATTGACCGACACCCGCGACCTCGCCGACGTCGTGGGGTGGATGCGCCGCCACTACTCCACCCCGTACGACGTCATCGCGGCTACCGCAACCCACAGCTCAAACGGATGGAGCGTTGACACAACCATTCGAGCTACACCCACCTCCACTGACGAGGTAGTGAATCTCGACCAGTGGGACCCTGCCGCAATCGATTCCCTGACCACCGGAGGCGACCTTGCAGTCGAAGCCTTCGCGCTAATCTTGCACGCCAACCTCATCGAATGGTGGGATACGGAACGACCGAAAACGTCGACGCGATACTGAACCACTAAACAATGTGACGAATCAAGCATAAGATCCGAGCAGACACCCCCTGCGAGGCGACGGACGGAAAGCAGCTGATTGCTCCGTTGAGCGGCTCTTCACCGGCACGCCGACAGCATCACGGGCCGCCGACCGACTCGACCCTTCCCTCGGCAGCTCCCAGAACCGCGCCACCCCGGGCGCGCTGCTTCAACTTCGATCCCATCGCCAACACTCCGACTCACGGTGGTATTGCAACGACCGGCTGAACCCAAGTCCCCCTAACGGACACCTCCGGAGTAGATGAGGACAGCCGCTCCGGCGTCGAGGAGCCTCTCCGGCCCCTGTTCGATGCGCGAGGATTTGGACATGCGTACCGATAGGGAATCGCTCTCCGCGTCGAGCGGGAGCCTCGCGCCCGCAGCGCGAGGCTCCTCTGACCCGGCCCGGCTCGAACGGGCTGCCACCCTCACCGTGCTGCGGGCAGGACACCCCCTTACTGGATTAGGGGTGCCTTGGGCGGGCGCATTCGACGGTAGTGCGGCGCGAGCCTCGGAGGGCTAGTGCGTCGATGCGTCCGGCGTCCGATGAGGGGTCGTCATCCGGCCATCGGCAGTCTGTCGTCACAGTTGGCGTCGTGCGTGCTTCGAGCGTGCGGCCCAGTCGTACGGCAGGTCCTGGGGAGGTCGATCGCCGACGACGGCCGAGAGTGCTCTGAGGTAGTGGTCACCGGTCCGGACGAGGGCGATGGTTCGGGGTCGGTAGCCGAGCGGCCGTTCATGCCAGATCGCTTTCGCGTCCACTTCCCAGAGGGAGAGCCAGTTGCGCGTGAGTGCGTAGGGGACGCCCACCCACATCGCGCTGTACTTCTTGCGGCGTTCGATGCTGACCAGGTTCTTCGGGTCGAGGAAGGTGGCCAGCAGCCCCGAGGTTGTGTCCAGATCGATCGCGGGGCGATCGGCTGGCGGGCGAGGGGGCCACTCCGGTCGGGTGCGCGAGAATCGTGCTTCCCAGGATCGACTCGGTCGCGCCCGCTCGATCTCCGCGAGACGGACGGCGGCGTACCCGTCGAAGAAGCCGCCGGTCATCGTCTCCGCGAGGAGCGCCCACTTCCGACCCACACCGACGACAAACCCGTCGATCGACCATCGGTTCCCGAACGCGAAACGGACCGTGACGTGCGTCTGGTCGCGCTGCGCGGTGGTCAGCAGTGCTTGGATCTCCTTCGTAGAGGACACCAGCACAGTCTGCCGACTGAGATGAGCCGTCGCTTAGCCGGCTGCGCTCGGCCGCGCCATCCCGGATGGGGATCGCTCACCGGAACGCTGGGCTCGAGTCGCGATGGCGCCTTTTGGGCCGGCGGCGATGTCATCCTTCCTGCGTTGTCGGGAGGATGATCGTCAGGGTGACCCCAACGAAGCGCCGTCTGCGGATCTCGAACGTGCAGTTCGTGTTCGCGATCGCCTGCTGTCTCGTCATGCTCGTGCTTGCACTTCTGAACGGCAACTTTCAGTGGGCCCTGCTCGTCCTGGCGGGTGCAGCCATCGGCATCGTCTACAACTTCTGGAGCACCGAGTCGGCGCCCCGAGCCGTGACCGACTCGCGCTCTCGCGAGTACTCGATCAACGTTCCCGCTCGTCGCCTCGAACGCGACCGGCCGCATGCAGCCCTGGTCACGAAGGGACCCTACAGCGGTGAGTACGCGATCATCTCTCGTGACGACGACTGCTGGTCCGTCATCGTCGCGCCGCGAAAGCTGATCGCCCGACGTCCGAGCGCCGGCTTCTATGACCTCTCCGATACTGCCCTCGACGACCTGCTCCACGAACTAGGTGCAGCCGTCATCCGGTCGGGCTTCCACGCCGACCGAGTGCTCGATGGGTTCGGACTCTGACCCTCTGCAGCACGAGGACCCCGTAGTTCTCGTACCAGCGTTCTGTTCGACCGGAACACCGTCCCGCATGGGGATCGTTCACCGGGTCTGCTGCAAGGGAGAGCGGTCAGATCGATCCGAGTCAAGGGGACGCGCCGTCAGCTGGCGGGGGAGACGTCCGGTGCGACGGTTTCCGGGAAATCTGCTGGTGTGTGCGCCGTCTCGTGGGTGAGGGTGTCGACTGACCAGGTGCCCGCGTGCAGCCGTAGCGTCGCCTCCTGGGGGAAGGAATAGGCGTACTCCGGAGCCGCTTCGCCGGTCTCGTACGGACTCCGCTGAAGGGTGGTGCTCTCGGTGAACGTCACCGTGGCCGAGTCGCCCGTGATCTGCACCGAGTTCAGCGCCACCTGGGTCTCGAACGCGGTGAAGGATTCCCCGAGCTCGAGGTAGTGGTCCCGCTGAGCGCGCAGTCGGGCGTCGTCCTCCATGACCGCAGCAAGTCGTTTCGGCGTCGAGGTCGACTCCGGGACGCCGAGGCCGGTGAGCTGCGGCGATCCCTCGACCAGGCTCTGAGCGTTCCGGTGCTCGAGGTCTGCGATTACTGCCGTCGAGATCGCCTCGTTTTGCGACGACGAGGACGCGAGGCCGACGACCACCGCTGCACCGACGCCCGCAACGCACACAGCGCTCAGGGCTATGACAAGCACTCTGGCAGGACGCACGGCTCTCTCCTCACGGGAAGCCGATGACCGGCTGCCGCGAGCATATCGACCACGACGGGACTCTCGCCGCCAAGAAACCTTCCGATCGGCAGCGTCCTGGCCCCCGTGTGTAGCAGCGGGAGGACCGGCATTCCGGCCGTCCCGAAAGAAGATGGTTCACCGGCACGCAGGGTTCTAGTTTTCCTTGACTCTGCGACCCGCGCCGCGCCCGTCTCCGCCGGCAATCCAGTCGTTGACCGCTCGAGCTACGTGAGTGTTGTGACTTGCGGCCCATGAGGGATCGTTGGATGCGGATGTGAAGGCGATCATCGGTGTGTGCCGGATGCGGCCGTGACGGTCGCGCCAGTGCAGGACCATCAAGCCGGCTTCTTGGCGCACTCGGATGGTCTGGTCGCGAGGGACGCGTCGGGACCACCAGACCCCGTGGACGGTGAGGTCGTTCTCTCGCAGGCTGACACCGCTGAAAACAACCCACCGCGCAGCGAGCGATATGACGACCGCGAAGATGACGATGAAGACCAGCTGCTCGTCCAGCGCGAGGCCGGGCTTCCATACTGTCGCTGCCGGCACGCAGATCAGAGCTGCGGGCAGGAGTATACCGAAACGGAGCTGGATATTCGGGCGAAACCGCACGAGCGCTGATTTTAGGGGGCGCCCGCCCGTTCGTCGTTCCGTATAGGGATCGTTCAGTGGCCGGTGAGCGGGCGGGTACTGCTCTCGGCCGCGCTGTGCGTCGCGGCCCAGAGCAGGGCGGCGCCGGCGGCCCCCGTCGGTCTGTCGCGTGAGGCGTCAGCGAAAGTCTCCGTTTCTCGACTGCACCCGCCACAGGCCGCGTGTCCACAGCGCGTGACGCCGCGGTTGCGGATTCCGGCTAGCAGCTAGCGAACGCCGCGGGCACGCTCGTAGCACCGGTAGAGCACGATCGCGCCGACGGCTGACACGACGAGTCCGATCAGAAAGCCCACGAGCAGGACCGGGCTGAGGTGGCCCCCGGTCTGATCCAGGTCCGCACGAACGCCGGCCTGAAACCCCGACACCGAGCAGAGGAAGGCGATCACGACACCCGACGCGAGCAGGCTCACGCCCTTGAGCACTTCCACCCTGACCACCCCCGGTCGTGAAGCTACCGCAGAGTGTTCCACCCCGCGACCGCCTCGTCCAGTATGAGGATCGTTCACCGAACGCTCCTCTGCGATTGCTGGAACCCGTTCCGGTCGTCAGTTGCTGTCGAGTGGTGAACCGGGAAGTCCTGGCGCCGGTAGCCAGTCCGAAAATCTCGCTCGCAGGTCTTCCTGCTGTCGCTCGTCCTTGAGGAAGACGTCGACGCCTCCGTCGTAGGGGGCGAAGAGCCAGCTAGCGGTGGCGTCGGTGACGGCGACGTGCGCTTCCTCGTTCGAGACGGCGCGGAACAGTGGCTCGAGTTCTTCGGGCCGGTGTGGCCCGAAGCTGATCGTCAGAGCCGGTAGATCGTAGAGGTCCTCGTCGTGCACGGAGCTTCTCCAGTGGACGGCATCGGGAAGAAGAGCTTCGATCCACGGAGTCCGGGCGAGGTCGTCTTGATCCCATTCCTGCGCAATGACGAGCAGAGAGGCTGCAGAATCGCCCGCGACCTCGGTCAGCAAGGTGACGTAGCGATCGAGAACCGTCTGCATCTCCTCCGGGCTCTCGGGGTACTGCTTCGACTTCGGAAGAGTGTGAAATCTCCTCCAGCGGTCAGCCCCGGAGTCGAGCGCGCGCATGTGCCATCCGATTGGCGCCACGTCATCGCCCCACTCGGCTCGCCAGCGTTTCTCGAAGGCCCTGATTTGTGAATTCACGCGGTGATCGTCGCACGATTCTGTCGGGGAGAGAGCCGGCGTACCGGCCGTCCCGTATGGGGATCTCCATGCGGGACGGCCTGGTCGGCCCCGGATGGACGTCGGGCGCCAGTTGAGGTTCGGGAGTCGCGAGAGCACGGCACCTTGACCGTCTCGGGAACTTCTAATCGTTACCGGCACCGCACCGCGACCGTGCTTAGCTGACCGGTATGAGCTGGAATCGGTCACGAGCGTATGGATCAAGCGCCGCCGTTCTTCTCATCGCCCTGTGCGTCAACGGCTGCGCGCCAGGCGTCAACGGCAACAGTGGATCTGCGGCCTGCGCTGCACCGACGATCGAGCTTCAAGAGTCTTCCCTGCATCCCGGCGGGGTAGCGCAGTTCTCCGTTGACGGGTTGATCGAAGACTGCGAAGACACCGGCGGCGGACTCTCCCCAGCCGCATCAGACACCATCATCAGCATCACTCCGACAGCGGATGGCAATCGTGTCCTTCTCGGCCGATCCAAGCCCGAGCCGCCCAGTGCGACCGTCAGCGGATCCTTCGACCTACCGACTGACCTCGCTGTGGGCCCGGCCCTCCTCGCTGTCGAAGGTGGACTCGGCGCCGAACTTCTCGTCACCATCACTTCCGAACCTCCTGCCTGAGCAACAAGGCAAAGTGCGAGAACCTCGCCACAGAGCGCCGTCGATCGCAGGGCCACGAGCTCAAAAGCCTGTGTTGAGTGCCCGCGTTCTATGCTGACCGCGTGGATGTCACCGACGCATGGGGCCGGCTCGTTGACGCACTCCGGGTGGAGGCGCCGATCACTCTTGCCGCGCTGCGGCCCGGAGCGCGGCCGGAGGAGATCGCGGTCGCGGAGCAACGGACCGGAGTGTCCTGGCCGGACTCCTATCGGGAGTGGTTCGCCTGCGTGAACGGCTCGACGCAGACTCCGGAGACGTGGGGAGAGGCAGGGTTCCTCCTTCCCGGCTTCACGCTCTTTTCCCTTGATGACGTCGTGAGCCAGCACGCAATGTTTCTGGACTCGTGGGAACGGCCGGATGATGCCGACGCCGCGAGCTTCTACGCAACGCCACCGATCGAAGCGGGGATGGCTGCGAACACGTTCCTGCCCTCATTCCTGCCGTTCGCCGGGCTGGACGGGTACCTGCTCTTCTGCGACGCACGTCCCGGCGCAGCCCACGGCTGCATAGCGGAGTTCGCGGCCGAGAATGCGGACACGGGCGGAACGCTGTACCCGAACCTCGCCTCACTGCTCGACGCGCTCACCGCCGCCGTCGTCGGCCGCACGCACTTCCTCCACTTCAGCCCGGTCGTGACCGCCGGGCGGCTTGAGTGGCCGCTCGACGATGACGAAGTGCTGCCGGCGGTCGACGCCGATCTGCTGCCTCCGCCCTCAACAGTCCCGCTCGTGGAGGAGTCACCCCGACCACGCGATGACGGCGACGGCTACCTGGTCGTCACGCTCGGAGTCCCCAGTGAGGCCACCGGTCGAACAGGCGAAGAGCTGCGCCCGTAGCTTGAGCACCTGCGCGGCCGTCGTCGTCATCGCGCTCCGCACCCGGTCGACATCGCGCCATCGGGCTTTGCAACCCGAGGCATCCGCGAACAACGGTTTGACGATCCCCTGCAGAAACGGTTCCGCCGCGCTCGCGTCGATTGTGCAGGCGACCTCGAGAAACAACAGGTGCTCGGTGTCGCGTCTGCGTGTACCGGTGAACTATCTCTCAGCGGGTCGCTGTGATCCGTGCGACCGGACGTCAGAAACGACGTTCGCGGCGCCAGAGGATGGCACCCGATGCGGCGATCACAGCACCGGCTACGGCGATCAACCAGCCGCCTGCCTGGCCCGTCGTCACGACGCCGATGCCACAGAGTGTGATGAAGACGCCACCTCCGGTGATGAGTTGGACCTGGGTGAAGATCACACCCACTGCTTACCAGAGCGCACGAGGTCGCGCTCGCTCTAGCGGGAGCCGGGCGAGGCGCTGTCCCACAGGGGGATCGGTGACCAAGCGATCCACCGCCTCCGTGTGGCCACCTATGCGACGACCCCGACTCCAGAGCTGCGGCGCTCCATCAGGAGCGCGGTCTCATGCGCCGTCGCGACGCCGCTGTCGCCGTCGCACGAGAACGATTCCGGCATTCACGACGAACAACGTCAGGCAGGAAATTGCGCCACTCGCGCCGTTGAGGTCCGTCGTGAACTCGAGGACCGCGAACGCGATGGCAGCGGCGAGGTAAACGCACGCGGCGATGGTGAACACGCGAATCTGTACTGGGTCGTTTCGCCGCTCCTCGTCACTGCTCATGAATGAGACCTTCCCACACCTACTCGTTGGAGAGCGTGACGAGATCCCGAACTCCGAGCCACGGGAACTGCGTACCGATAGGGGATCGTTCACCGGACGCTTCAGCGCTACGGCCAGTGAACGGAGGTGGCGAAGGCGGCCGGCCCGAGGGACCACTCGCCTTCGCCATCGGTCGAGGCTCACCGGATAATCGTGGGTGCGTTTCTACGAGAACGAAGGGTCTGAAATTGTGACCGAGAACGTGATCGCGAGGGGTGCTCCTTCGCATGACAGTGGTCTCAGCGATGGTCTCCCTCCGTTTCAATCTGCCCGGTGGTCAAGCTGGTTGCCGAGCGGAAGCCTGAGCGTGCTGATCGAGTACTGTCTAAGACGGCATAGAAGTTTTGTGGAGAGTGATGATGGTAACGACGTCGACAAAGAACAAGAGATGGAATGCATGGGCTGGGACGCGCCGAGACCTTCGGTCGTTGCTGGAACTCCTGGACAGGCTCATAGCAACGGCTCGGGATGATGCAGTCGAGAATGACCTCGCGTGGCCGAAGTCGCGTCTATCGAGTGCAGAAAATGAACTTGATCGAGCTGGCAAAACTCTTGAAGCAGACGAACAGCGCGTTGCAAAAGAAGTTGATGATCGCCCGGCGGGGACTGGAGAAGAATCCACATACTTAACCTATTTAGAAAAGGAAGTAGCTTTCTCGAAAAAGAAAGTCGAAGTTAATATCGAGCAAGTTGACGCCGCGGAGAAGGCCCTCGCAGAGGCTCGAATCGCCGCGGTCGAGAAGCACTCGATAAGTGTGAGAATGTATACTTCCACCGGAAGTGTCGATCATCAGGGTGACACGGAAATGCTCGCCGGGAAATTTGATTCTCGTACTCTTGGAGATTTTCTGCTCAAAGCTCCTGATTATTACGGGAGTAGCGCGAAAATACACATCGAAGTCACTCGCGCCGGCTTGAGACTTTCGGTCGCTGGCCCGGAGGATTGGACAACATCCGCGTTTGCGGCCGTCTCTGAGGAAATATCAAAATCGGTCGCCTGGTGGAGTGGTATCCGTGGAACTTGGGGTGCTCTGGGTGTGGTCGCCGCTACTTCAGTTCTTGGCACAGCGATAACTAACGCCATAGGCTTCAATAATCTCACAAATATTGTTGCAAGCATTGTAGTATGGCTTGTCGTGATGAGTTCTGGGATCTGGGGGCGATTCGCTATTCAGAACTTAGTACCTCCGTTCGAGGTTACAGACGGCGGGTCTAAGCCTCGAGGCGCTTCGGCAATGGGTGTTCTTGGCGTGCTATCGGTGGAAGTTGTGGTGGGAGTTCTGATCAACATCTACGTTTGAGGGGGTGGGGCCGACGTATAGAGCCGAATACGCTGCGGATCCCTCTTGGTGGCGCTTTAGGAATACGTTGCACATTTTTGCAGACCCCTGCTAATGATGGGGTCGTCAGGTGCTAGCTGAGGTTCGACTTGAAGTGCGCCAACGCTCAAACCTTGGGTGGAAAAAGAAGCTAAGACGGGCCTAGTGATTCCTGGACGGGAGTCGTCGGTGGTCACCGCAGTCGTTCCGTAGGAGGGTAGTTCGTTGGTTCGACTGGTCCAGGGCGCGAGGTTACAGGCGGGTCCGCCTTGGGCGCTGATGCCGGGGTACTGCGAGAGCCTGTTGGGCGGCGAGGATGAAAGAGGCTTCCGCGCGCTGTTGCGCTTGCTTGTCATCCGCCTCATAGGCAAGCTGCATGTCTATCGCCTGCTGTGCGACCGAGGCAGGACCTAAGACAAGGATCGGAGCGAGTTCTGCCGCAACCGTACCAAACAGCGCATCTGCCTCAGCCTGAAGCTTCGCCAAGTCCGCTGCCGCGCTCTCGTCGATCTTGTTGGCGCTGAGTAGACGCGCGGCAACCTTGTTCTGCTTCGACGTGTTGAGGTCGAAGCCTTTTATGAGGGTGTATGCGCGAATGAACGCTTCGTGCCGACGTTCTCGGAGCCACCGCTTGTGTTCACGCTTACCCTCAACCGCGGCGCCCGCCAACCCAGCGAGAGCGGCAAGCAGGGCGCCCCCGAAAATCGCCAATAATGCCTGAAGAGTCGGGTCGAGCGCCGAGGCAGTCGAGATCTCCGTGAGCGTGTTCAAGATCCGTGAAGCCACGCGCCCATTCTGCCTCCCGCTTCGACCACCGTGGTCCACGCGCCCGTTAGCGGGTCGTTCACCGGTCGCTTGAGGCGCCGATGCTTGTTCCGTCTCCCACAGCGGAACAGGTCCGGTCAGCTCGTGGGGAGAGGTGTCGGAGATGCGGTGGTGTGCTTCGAGCTGGCGACCCATGCTTCGCCATCCCAGCTGATCCACACTTCGCACGCACTGCGCGCGGCGGCTCCAGAGCGGGATGCGCCGGCGAGGTAAGCGTGGGCAGAGGTCGGCATGAGCTCATCGAACACGTCGAACTGCGTATCCGTCGCTGATACGTCAGCACAGGAATCGAGGATCCCGGAAGCCTGTTCTTCCGACGTCGCGCCAGCGGCAGCACGGATCGCTTCGACATCTCCGGTCAGAACGCCCGGCTCGAGAGCCGTGAGCGTGGAGCGCGCGGAGCCGGCGGGTGGTAGCGAGCTCTGCGCGGTCAGCAGGAGGGCAGCTGCACCTCCTGCTGTGATCACGAGCGCTGCTGCGCAAGCAAGGACCACGAGGCGACGTTGATTCATGTCCACAGTGAACCGCATCACCGGTCGGGGCGGATCACGTCTCGAAGGTGATCGCTGAGCGGGCGTCCGATAGGGGTACCCCAACTAGATGGTCTCGTGTGAACGTCGAGCCGTGAGCGAAGGCGGCCTCCTGCGGGGTACGCAGGCGGGGCGATGCGCCGGGGATGCTCGGCGTCGCGATGGTGGAAGACTTCTCTTACCGCCCCCGATGGAGGAACCGATGACGAGCTACCTCGTGAGCTATGACCTCTCTGCACCGGGACGTAATTATGACGAGCTCATCGCTCATCTGAAGCACACGCTCGAGAGCACATGGGTCGTCGTCACAGACATGACCAGCAACGAGGTGAGGGACGCTGCCACGAAGTACGTCGATGCCAACGACAAGCTCCTCGTACTGAAGCTCAGCGGCGCGGGTAGCTGGCGTGGGCTGAGGGCGTCAACCACTGAGTGGCTCAAGAAGCACCTCTGAGCCGACCTGCCGGCCGCAGGGCGGCACGTGGGTACAACGGTGGTGTCGCGGGCACGGCGGAGGGCCGGCCGAGTTGAGCGCTCGGCCGGCCCTGATCTGCTGGCTGGTGTGGTGTCGGGTTAGAAGCGGCAGCGCCAGCCGCTGGCGCTGGTGTTGACGGTGACGGCGACCGCTCGGGAGTTGTATTGCTGCTGGCAGGCGACGGCGACGTTGACGCCGACGAGGCCGTAGCGGGTGCCGCAGCGCCAGCCGTCGTAGCGGTTGTTGATGTTGGTGGCCTGGCTGGGTGCGAGGGTGCCGCTGCTGACGTTCCTGGCGCAGTAGTTGGCGATGTTGACGCCGTAGTCGGCTGCGAGAGCGGGAGTTGCGGTGGCGACTGAGAGACCACCTGCGAGCGCGAGTGCTGCGCCCAGTGAGGCCAGACGTCGGGAAACTTTCATGGGTGTTACCTCCTCGATGAGCCGGCGATCTGCCGTCGACGTGACGGTGACAGGCGTGGGGCGGTTCTGGGGTCCTCGTTGGAAGAACCGTCATTTCCGGAAAAGCTGGAGAATCAGCTGCATCGAAGCGAGCGGAGCGTGGGTGGCGTGGGACGGGTCCTGGTGCTCTGACCAGGTGTGTCGATGTCGACCCGGCCGGCCTTGAATGGGCGTTCCTGAGTGATCGGATGAGAGCTGCGCTGGTTCCGGTCCGTTCAGTCAGGTGCAGAGTGCGTCGCCAACGTCGATGGTGTCGCCGTTGAGGGTGATGTTCCCGTGCGCGCAGATGCGTGTGTCGGCGTCTGACCGGACGATGAGGGCGGTGTAGGCGCTTTGGACTCCTTCGACTGTGGATTCCTGTCGGTGGTTGTCGCGGTCAGCGCTCTGTGGGTAGATCTCGATGTGGACGCTGTTGTTGAAGCTCTGGTTGTCGTATCGCGTGATCCGACCCCATGCGGCTTGGCAGCGATCTGACCACATGACTTCGAGTAGGACGCTCTCGTTGCGTGTCTCCGATGCGGCCGGTCGGGCGTCGTCCAGGCAGGAGGTCGCTGCGGGGTCGACGCCGTTCTCGACGGGAAGCATCGACGGGCTTCCCGGATCCGGCTCGGTGGCAGCAACTGCCTCGGGGCGATCAACAAGGGCAGTGATGCCGGTCGCGACTGCGGCTCCCGCCCCGAACGCTACGACAGCGAGAACCACAGCCCCGCGAAGAGTCAACGCGTGCTGTGGCTGCGGACCGGCGGTCGGTGGCGCCGGCTCATCGGGCGCCGAGCGCGTCTTGGTGGTGGGGGACGCTAGTAGGGTGCGCCGGTCCAGCCACGCGGACGGGTCCTCGCCAAGTGCGCGGACGAGGCAATCGAGAGTCCGTTCGGACGGCAGCTGCTTGCCCTTGAACGCGTCTGACAGCGACGACTTCGAGACTCCCGTCAGCTGCTCCAGGTGGACGAGCGTCGGACTTTCCGCTCTCAGACGTAGCCGACGAAGATCAGCAGCCAGGAGGTCGACCCCAGAGACTTGCTGCGAAGAGCCCTCTTCTTGCACCTGCGGCCTTCCTGACCCGATCACACGCTCAGCGTGGAAGTCCAAGGTACCGTCGGATCCGGCGAGCCGTGGAGTCGTCAACATGCGATTCAAGGTCGGTAGTGAGTGGTGAACGTGATCGAGGACATGGTGCGCAGCATCGCTGAGGCGCCTGGCGCGGTGATCGGCGCTGCGGCGGTAGGCGTGGTGGGTTTCGTCTTCTACCGATTGAACAAGCTGCTGGATCGGCGGGCTGATCGTAAGGCTGCCGACGCAGCGAGGACTCCGAAGGCGAGTGCCGCGAATCGTCGCGCCGGACAGCGCTTCTTGAACCGAATGGCGACGAGGCGAGTGCACCGGGACGGGCCGGCGCGATGGTTCGTGACGTACGAGCCGAACCTTGCCGCATACAGCCTCGAGCACCGCGGACCGGGACCAGTCCACGACCTCCGCGTCGACGTTTTCACCCGCGGCCGCCGACCACGGCCAGTAGGTGTCACGATCCCTGTGCCGGTGCTTCCCGCCGGGGTGCCCCTCACGTTTCGTCCCGGCGCGCCGAGCCGAGCTCGGATGTATGTCCTCGGACTCCGATGGGACGACGACTTCGGAGTTGAACAGTTCGAGCGCTTGCCGCTTTCCACCGCCGGCACGTTCTGAGCACGACACCCACTGCCTCATGGAGGTTGGGTCTGCCGCAACGGGACGCGTGCGCGGGTGCTGGCAATTGCTGTCGTTCCTCGCGGTCGCCTGTACGACTCTTCGCGCTATCGCGCCACTCGTGCAGACAACCGTGAGCATTTAGATGTTCAGGGTCCCCTGCACGCGCGATGCGGGCGCCACTGAACCGTTCCGTACGGGATCGTCCTTCGGGTGTCCGTCCCGTAGGGGATCGACTGCCGGTCGTGAGCGCTGTCTGCTGGAAGAATCCAGCAGATGGACGAGTCAGAGCGGACCGAACTGGAGAGCCTTCGAAGTCGCGCGTACGGGCGAGACGCCACAGCGGGAATCGACGCCGAGGAGCGAGAGCGCCTGCGACTCCTCGAGGGGCGCGCGGAGCCCGCCGATCACACAGGAACCCTCAGTACGTCATCCGGCCAGCAATCAGCGGCGCGGGCGGACACGGAGTCATCAGGTGACGGATCGCATCAGGCGCCGGCGTCAATCGCGAGACGACTCGGCAGGGGAGGAATCGCCTTGTGGGCGGTGTCGATCGTCGCGACCGGACTGCTCGTATTCGCCGCGACTGTGTGGGCGACGGGCGATCGGGGACGTGAGGTCGGCGCGTTGCAACTGCGCGAGGTGGAGCAGGGGGCGGACAGTGGGTTCGGGGACGCCCTCACCACGGATGATTTCTACGGCCTCACCGTCATCCGAACTGAAGACAGCCAAGAGTTCTGTCTTCTCGTTTTCCCTACCGACTCGGCAGACGGAGGGCTGGCCTCGCGCGGCTGCACCGCCGGGTCTTTTCCCGCTGCCGTGCAGATGACCGTTGCCGAGGAGATGCCTGCGCAGCTCGTAGCCGAGTTCCGACAGGGCACTGGGCTCCGGTTCTCGCTCGACGGCGAGACAGTCAAGGTGCAATCGGATTCTCGCTGACCGCGCGCCGTCACGGAATCGGATACTGGCCGTTCACGACACTTAGAATGAGTGACCAGTTACGTGACTACTCTTTTCGGCGTGCCGGCCTGACAGCTCCATGTCACGTATTCGGCCGTATAAGTGACAGGGGTCCGCGATGCTCGTCGGGTACATGCGCGTCTCGAAGACCGATGGAACGCAGACGACAGATCCGCAGCGCGATGCGCTGCTCGCGGCCGGCGTCGATGACGCGCAGCTGTACGCCGACCTCGCGTCCGGCCGGAAGGATGATCGGCCGGGTCTGCTCTCGTGCCTGAAAGCGCTCCGTGAGGGCGACACGCTCGTGGTGTGGAAGCTCGACCGGCTCGGACGCGACCTTCACCACCTCGTGAATACCGTCCATGACCTCACCGCTCGCGGCATCGGACTGAAAGTGCTCACGGGGCAGGGGGCGGCGATCGACACGACCACCGCGGCCGGCAAGCTCGTCTTCGGGATCTTCGCGGCCCTCGCCGAGTTCGAGCGCGAGCTCATCTCCGAACGAACCATGGCGGGCCTTGCGTCAGCACGAGCACGCGGTCGGGTCGGAGGGCGCCCGTTCACCATGACGCCCGCCAAGGTGCGACTCGCGATGGCATCGATGGGCAAGCCGGAAACGAACATCGGCGCCCTCTGCAAAGAACTCGGCATCTCGCGCCAGACGCTCTACCGCCACGTCTCGCCAACCGGCGAAGTGCGGCCGGACGGCCTTCGCGTCCTCGGACGCAAGAGCACCTAGACGCAGCTCGCTGACACCGGCGTAGGCTCCAAATGACGGCTCCGGTAGTTGTGCAGACGACCTCGAAGATCTGTGCAGAGGACCTCGAGAACTGACAATGAGACCGGAATCTCGCGGCGCTGTTCGTCGCAATAGACCCGCCCGATGAAATGCCCGATGATGGGGCGTCAACTGACACACTGAGCGCATGGCAGCTCTCGTGGGATACGCCCGCGTCTCAACCGACAAGCAGGATGCGACCGCGCAGCGCGACGCACTCCGGGCGGCCGGCGTTCCATCCGATCGGATCTACGTCGATTCCGGTCTGACGGGCCGGAACCGCGAGCGTCCCGCGCTGCGGGAAGCGCTGGCGGCATGCGACGCCGGATCGACTCTGCTCGTGACGAAGCTCGACCGGCTCGCGCGGTCCATCACAGACGCTCGCGACATCGTTGATGAGCTGACCCGCCGCGGCGTGAAGCTCAGCATCGGGGGGTCGGTCCATGATCCGGAGGATCCGATCGGCCGGCTGCTGTTCAACGTGCTCGCGATGGTCGCGGAGTTCGAGGGGGACCTGATTCGCGCCCGCACGCGTGAGGGGATGAAGGTCGCGAAGGCCAAGGGGCGTCTGCGTGGCCGTCAGCCGAAGCTGTCGCCGAAGATCGAGGCGCATCTGGTCGCAGAGCATCGTGCCGGGAACTACACCGTTGCCGAGCTCGCGGCGGAGTTCAAGGTCGCGCGTTCGACGGTCTATCGGGCGGTGCAGCGGGCTGATGCGCGCGCCGCTGGGGCCGTCGCCCTGGCGCTGTCGACGGAGGGCGCGTGATGTCGGGGGCGGAGAGGGAACCTTCGCTGGTGCCGGGGAGGGTGGAAGTGCTGCCCGGGTGGTCTGCGCGTACACGTATTCTCAACACCGGGTGGGGAACGCTCGCCCAGGCGATCGCCTGGATCTGGCTCGTCATCGGGTTCGCGGTCCTTCCTCCGGGATCGCGTCTGCCCCTTTTCGTGCCGCTGGCGCTGTTCTTCGCCGCTCTCGCTTGGTCAATGATCTGTCTCGCGATCGGCACATCCAGGGTCACCGCTGAGAAGGAAGCCGGTTACACGACCCTGGGGTTCGGGCGCATCACGGTTCCTACGGTGGATTCGAGAACCGGTGTCATCCTGCGGGAGGCAGGCGAGCCGCATCTGGACTGGAAGACTGCGGCGCTACTTCGGCGACAAGCGAGGAACAAATGACCAATGCCGTGACCGTTTCTGCGATTCCTGCTCTCCGGGTTCGTTGGTTTCCGCTCGTGCTCGCGGTCGGTGCCGTCGTCGCGCAGCACTTCTTCGTTCTGAGCCGGAGCGGGTCATATTCGGTGGTCGCTGTCATCGATGGGGCTCTAGTGGTTTTGGCGGTGGGGCTCTTCCTCTGGGCGAGGGCGTCAGCCGGGCGCTCCGCGCGGAGGGTGGCGGAACTTGATCCCGGGACCTCGGGGGAGGCTTTCGCGTGCGTCTACCATCAGCACCTGCGGTCGCTGGTGAGGGGCTTGGACCCGGACGTCAGCATGGGGTCGTACCCGGTCGTTCACCTGGACGAGACCGGGCTGAGCATCCTGTCGCAGGCGAATGCGCGGCGGGTCACCTTCCCGTGGTCGCGAATCGCGTCCGTCCGGCCGACTCCGCTGCTCGACCGGTTCTTCACCCGGCGATCGATCGAGGTCGTCCTCGAGGAGGGCGGATCGGTCGTGCTCGCCCCCTACGGTGACCGTTCGTTCTTCGGTATGAAGGCCGCCGATGACGCGAGGTTCAGCGCGATCTTGACCGCGATCAGCTCGAGGTCCGTAGAGGGGCGGTCGGTCTGAGGCCCGGTTTGTGGTCGTAGGCGGACGTCATGAGCTTGTCGGAGGCGCCCGCGTCTCGACGGATAAGCAGGACGCGCAGGCGCAGCGCGACGCGCTGCTTGCGACCGGTGTGCCGGCGGAGCGGATCTACGTTGACGCCGGCCTCACCGGCAGCAACCGCGAGGGGCCCGCGCTGCGCGAGGACCTGGCGGCGTGCGACGCCGGCTCGACTCTGTTCGTGACGAAGCTCGACCGGCTCACCCGCTCGACCACCGACGCACGCGACGTCGTGGACGAGCTCGCGCGCAGGGGAGTGCGACTGAATATCGGCGGGTCGCTGCACGACCCGAACGACCCGATGGGCCGGCTGCTGTTCAACGTGCTGGCGATGATCGAGGAGTTCGAGGGCGACCTGATCCGGTCGCGCACGCGCGAGGGGATGCGGATCGCGAAGGCGAAGGGGCGCCTGCGCGGCCGCCAGCCGAAGCGCTTCCCGAAGATCGAGGCGCACCTGGTGGCGGAGTGCCGCTAGGGCAACTACATCGTGGCCGAGCTCTCGGAGCAGTTTGGGGCGACGCGCTCGGCGGTCTACCGGGCGGTCGAGCGCTCGAACATGACGGAGTTGCGCGCCGTCGACGTCACCCTTCCGCTCCCTGAGGGAGAGCAGTGAAGCCGAGTGCCCAACGGTCACTTGATGCGGCGCGTCTTCGAGGGCGGTCGTTGCGACCGACCGGCTCGCGGTGAGGCTCCTGGAGCCCCGAGCCGACCCGGATGAGGCGGGGGGCTCCCACGGCCCCGCTGCGCCTTTACAAAGGGCCTCCAGGCCGTCCGTCGACTCGTGAGGTCCGGAGGTTTCCTCCACCGTCTCCGGCGAAGAGGACTGCTGTGCAGTATCTCGAGTTCTCGTCGAATGGGCCGAGGTGTGCGGCCGGATTCCTAGCGCTCACGCCCAGACATGCGCGCGGAGACCCTGACCTGCGCAGCACGGTATCAGGCGACCCGCGGAGGTTTCCATCCGATGCGCCAGCGCTTACAGGTGGCGGCCTGGTGCGCCCGTCGAGGCGCCGGCCGGTCTGCCGGCCGTTGACTCGTCGGCCGGGTCCGGCACTCCACCGCCGAGGCGTCCGCCGCTCAGTCGAACCGCGCGCCCTCCGGCCGCGGCGGCAGCACGAACAGGATCAGCAGGAACACGTAGCCGGCGATCGGCACGAGGATCGCGAGGATCCACAGCCCGCTGCGGTTCACGTCGTGCAGTCGTCGCCAGATCAGCGAGAGCGACGGGAGGAACGTCGCCAGGGCGATCGCGCTCGCGGCGAGCGACACCCAGAAGGTCTGGAACGGCGCGCCGCTCGGGTACGGGGTCAGCGTGAAGTCGAGGCGCCACGGACCGCCGTCGGCCAGCTGCAGCAGCCCTGTGAGGACGCTGCCGAGGAGGATGATCCACCAGTACTCGGCCCGGCTCGCCCTCCCGCGGAAGCGGAGGTAGTTGCCGAAGAAGCGGCGGAGCGCCGCCATCGGCGGAGCCCCGTAGTAGGGGAGGGTCAGCGGCGGCTCGAGGGTGCTCGGGCTCATCGGGTTCCGTCTCTCATCCCTCGACCGTATCCCCTGCTCCCCGCGCCGCCGCGTCGGCCGTGCGGACGACATCCCGGTGTTCGCGCCGGAGGAACGCCGCCGTGTCCACGAAGCCGGAGGCCGCCGTCTTCACAACGGAGGAAGATCGTTCCAGCTCGAGCGTGAACGCGCGGATCGGCATGCGCCGGAGCACTTTCTTCCTCCGTCATCAACACGATCAGCGGGTAGGAACCGCCTCCGCCCGCACCGCCGCCGTCGCCCGGGCGTCGACGATCAGGCTGACGACGAGCCCCACCGCGACGATGACGATCGCGACCCACGGCAGCACGTCGAGCCCGCTCGCGTCGATCGCCAGTCCGCCGACGACCGCGCCGCCGCCGATGCCGATGTTGAACGCCGTCGTCTGGAGCGCCGCGGCGAGGCTCCGCAGCTGGAAGGAGGAGGTGCGCAGCATCCGGGTCTGGAGCATCGCCGGGATGCCGCCGAACGCGATGTTCCAGATCACCGCGGCGACGACCACGGCCGTGGCGGCGCCGGTGCCCGCGGCGACGGCCAGGCCCGCGAGCGCCAGCACGACCGCGATCGCGGCGACCACGAAGCCCGAGCGGGGGAACCGGTCGGTCGCGAAGCCGGCCAGGACGAGTCCGACCGCCCCTGCGCCGCCGAACGCGAAGAGCACGAGCGGCACCGTGTCGGGGGCGAAGGAGGCGTTCTCGAGCCAGGGCGTGATGTAGGTCGAGAGGGTGTTCTGGCCGATCAGCACCAGCAGGATGACGACGCAGACGCCGATGATGCGGGGGAGCGTCCGGTCCTTCCGCGCGGGCAGGCGGATCTCGCCGGTCCGCAGCGGGATGTGGTGGTCGACCGCGGGCAGGAACTTCACCACGATCAGCGCGAGCACGAGCACGACGCCGCCGAGGATCGCGAAGGTGGGCCGCCAGCCGAACGCATGCCCGAGCGCCGTGCCCAGGGGGACGCCGAGGACGAAGGCCGCGGATCCGCCGCCCGCCGTGATCGCGGTCGCGCGGCCGAGCTGCTCCGGAGCGACGAGGTGCGCGGAGTAGGCGGCGACGATCGCCCAGAAGAGGCCGTGGGCGAGCCCGCCGAGGATGCGCGCGCCGATGAGCAGCCCGAAGGTGGGGGCGAGCGCGGCGAGGACGTTGGCGACCGCGATGGTGCACAGCGCCACGAGGAGGAGGCTCTTGCGCGAGAAGCGCTGGGTCACCAGGGTCAGCGGAGTCGTCGCGACGACGACGGTCGCGGCGAAGATCGTGACGAGCTGGCCGGTGAGCGAGATGCTCACCCCGAGGTCGCGCGACATGTCGGGGATGAGCCCGGTCGGGAGGAACTCGCTCGTCACGGAGACGAAGACAGCGCCGGCGAGCGTGAGCAGGCCGATCCAGGGGAAGGCGGGGGCTTTCGCGGTGTCCTGAGGGTTCACGGTGTCCTGAGGTCGGGGGC
>NZ_PSVK01000008.1:0-116635 GCF_002931115.1 Rathayibacter sp. AY1E6
CGCCTCTCCCCCGCCCGCGCCCGCCGCCTGATCGGCACCGTCCTCGAGCAGCTCGCCGCCCGCTGACCCCCCAAGACCCGAGCAGCCGTCCGCGCGGGAACCCGGCTCTCGGCACGCCGCTCCGCGGCCACTCGACCAGCAGGGGCAGGGGCGCCCTCTCCCCGCAAGGTGGAGGGCGCGTCCGAGAATCGCGTGCCAGCGATTCGAGGCAGCCGACGCGACCCGCTCTTGAGAACGCGCCCCGTCGGGAGGCCGACCGCGCTGAGCCGCGCAGGGAGCGGCTCAGAGTCGAGCACCGCGCGTGGCAGCGATTCGAGGCAGCCCGACGGAATACGCTCTGCGGAACGCGCCCCGTCGGGAGGCCGACCGCGCTGAGCCGCGCAGGGAGCGGCTCAGAGACAAGCTCAGCCCAGCGCTCGCTCGATCTTCTCCGTGATCTCGTTCTGGTCGAGGTAGTTGTCGATGACGACGACCTCGGCGAAGGTGCGGCCGATGCGGTCGACGAGCTCGCCGGAGGTGAGGATGACCTGCGCGTCGGCGGCGAGCGCGTCGACGGAGGCCAGGTCGGAGGCGATCACCTCGGCCTCGAGGTCGAGGGTCTCGAGGGCGCGCTCGGCGCCGAGCTTGAGGATGGCGGAGGTGCCGATTCCGGCGCCGCAGAGGGTGACGATCTTCATGCGCTTCTTCCGTGGTGCGGGTGGTGCGGGGTGCTGTCGGTGAGGACGGCGTTGATGCTGCGGAGGGTGCGGGCGGCGGCGAGGGCACCGACCGCGTCCGGACGGCTGAGCACGTCGGCGAGCCCGGAGACGAAGCCGACGTGTCCGTGCGCCTGGGTGGCGGCGATCCCGATGACGACCGACACCGGGTCGTTGGTGCTGTGGCCGAAGGCGACGGGCTCGGCCAGCGTGACGACGGAGAGGCCGTCCGCGAGGACGTCGTTGCCGGGCCGGGCGTGCGCGAGGGCGAGCCCGGGCGCGATGACGATGTACGGCCCGAGCACGTCGACCTGCTCGACCATGCGCCGGGAGTAGGCGGCGTCGACTGCGCCGGTCCGCTCGAGCGCACGGCCCGCCTCGAGGACGGCCTCCCGCCAGGATCCGGCGGAGTGGCGGAGGGCCACCGCCTCCTCGGGGAGCGCGTCGAGCGGCACCGTCAGGCCGCCTCGAAGCCGGCGCTGATCGTCTCGACGAGCTCGCGGCGCTCGTCGAGCGGCAGGAAGGCGGCGTGAGCCGCGTTCAGCTGGAAGGCCTCGAAGTCGTCGAGGTCGTACCCGAACGCGTCGGACAGGAGGGCGAGCTCGCGGCTGAGTGTCGTCGCGCTCATCAGGCGGTTGTCGGTGTTCACCGTGACGCGGAAGCCCAGCTGGTAGAGCAGGTCGAAGGGGTGGTCGGCGAGCTCGGCACCCCACGCTGCGACGGCGCCGGTCTGCAGGTTGGAGGAGGGGCTGAGCTCGAGGGCGATCTCGCGGTCCTTCACCCACTCCGAGAGCTCGCCGAGGGTCACGTAGCTCGCGTCGTCGTCCTGGCGCTCGATGCGGATGTCCTCCGCGATCCGGACGCCGTGACCCAGGCGCAGGGCGCGGCCGTCGAGCAGGGCGGAGCGGATGCTGTCGAGGCCGTCCGCCTCCCCCGCGTGGACCGTGGTCGGGAAGTGCGCCGCCGCGAGCAGCTCGAAGGCGGGACGGTGCCGCGAGGCGGGGAAGCCCGCCTCGGCTCCGGCGATGTCGAAGCCGATCGCACCGCGCTCGCGGTGGCGCAGCGCCAGCTCGGCGACCTCGAGCGAGCGGTCGGCGTGCCGCATCGCGGTGATCAGCTGGCCGACGCGGATGCGGTGTCCCTCCGCCGCCGCCTCCTGCACGCCCTGCTGCAGCCCCTCCTGGACCGCTTCGACAGCCGCGTCGAGCGAGAGCCCGGCGCGCTGGTGCTGCTCCGGCGCCCAGCGCACCTCGCCGTGCACGACTCCGTCGGCGGCGAGGTCGAGCACGAACTCGCGGGCCACGCGCTCGAGCGCCGGCGCGGTCTGCATCACGGCGACCGTCGTCTCGAAGGTGGCGATGTAGTCGGTGAGGGAGCCGGAGTCGGCCGTGGCGCGGAACCACTCGGCGAGCGCGTCCGGCTCCTCGGCCGGGAGCGGCACGCCCGTCTCGCGGGCGATCTCGAGGACCGTCCCGGGCCGCAGGCCTCCGTCGAGGTGGTCGTGCAGCGACACCTTGGGGAGCTCGTCGATGAGGACGCGCTCGCCCGGGAGGAGGTACTCCTCGGTCTGATCGGTCACGGTGCTCCTCGCAGGTCGGCGGTGGTTCGCCGACCACCCTAGAGGGTCGGCGGGAGCGGCTCGCCGGGCGGCGCCTCCTCCGTGCCGGGCGGCGCGGGGCTAGGAGACGCGCTCCGCCACGAGGGGGCCGCCGTCGAGCACTTCGTCGCCGTCGTCGCCGATCCGGTAGGCACCGTCGAGCGCCTCGAGCGCCCGGGCGAAGCGCTCCGGCTCGTCGGCCGACAGCGTGAGCAGGGGCCGGCCCGCGCGGACGCGGTCGCCCGGCTTCGCGTGCAGGTCGATCCCCGCCGCGTGCTGCACCGCGTCGGCCTGGCGGGCGCGTCCGGCGCCCAGGCGCCAGGCGGCGATGCCGAACGGCAGCGCCTGCTGCTCCACCAGGACGCCGTCGCGCTCGGCGACCACGACGTGGGTCTCGCGGGCCTCGGGGAGCGCCGCATCCGGATCCCCTCCCTGAGCGCGGATGACCGCGCGCCAGGTGTCCATCGCCGCGCCGCCGTCGAGGGCGCGCTCGACGTCCGCGTCCGGCTGCCCGGCGAGGGCCAGCATCTCGCGGGCCAGGGCCAGCGTCAGCTCCCGGACGTCCGAGGGACCGCCGCCGGCGAGCACCTCGACCGACTCCCGCACCTCGTTCGCGTTGCCGATGGCCAGACCGAGCGGCACGTTCATGTTGGTCAGCAGCGCGGTGGTCCGCACCCCCGCGTCGTTGCCGAGGTCGACCATCGCCCGCGCCAGCTCCCGCGAGCGCTCGATGTCGACCATGAACGCGCCGGAGCCGAACTTCACGTCGAGCACCAGGGCGTCGGTCCCCTCGGCGATCTTCTTCGACATGATCGAGGACGCGATCAGCGGGATCGCCTCGACGGTCCCGGTGATGTCCCGGAGCGCGTAGAGCTTCTTGTCGGCGGGGGCGAGGCCCGAGCCCGCGGCGCAGATCACGCCGCCGACCGTCCGCAGCTGCTCCAGCATCTCCTCGTTGCCGAGGTCGGCCCGCCAGCCCGGGATCGACTCCAGCTTGTCGAGCGTTCCGCCCGTGTGGCCGAGCCCGCGTCCCGAGAGCTGGGGCACCGCCACGCCGAAGGAGGCGACCAGCGGCATCAGCGGCAGCGTGATCTTGTCGCCGACCCCGCCCGTGGAGTGCTTGTCGACCGTGCGCTTGCCGAGTCCGTCGAACCGCATGCGCTCGCCGCTGGCGATCATCGCCAGGGTGAGGTCGCGGATCTCGTCGCGCTCCATCCCGTTCAGCAGGACCGCCATCGCGAAGGCCGCCATCTGCTCGTCAGCGACGTAGCCGCGGGTGTAGGCGTCGATCAGCCAGTCGATCTGCGCGGTCGAGAGCGTGCCGCGGTCGCGCTTGGTGCGGATGATGTCGACGGCGTCGAAGTCCTCGACGGGGGTGGTGCGGGTCATGCGGGGTCCTCGGTTCGGGAGTGGGAGCGGTGACGGCGGCCCTAGGAGGCGGCGTAGGCCTCGAGCGTGCGCGGGCCGAAGGCATCGGGGATGACCTCGTCGATCGTCTTCACGCCCGACACGGTCTGGAGGAGCATGCCCTCGGCCGAGTGCTCGAAGAGCAGCTGGCGGCAGCGCCCGCAGGGCATCAGGACGCCGCCCTTCCCGTCGACGCAGGTGAAGGCGACGAGCCGGCCGCCGCCCGTCATGTGCAGAGAGGACACCAGCGCGCACTCGGCGCAGAGCGTGAGCCCGTAGGAGGCGTTCTCGACGTTGCAGCCCGAGATCGTCCGGCCGTCGTCCACGAGCGCGGCGACCCCGACGGGGAACTTCGAGTACGGGACGTAGGCGTGGCTCATGGCCTCGAGCGCGGCCTCGCGCAGCGCCTCCCAGTCGATGTCGGTCACGACGGCTCCTCTCAGGACTTCAGGTACGGCTTGCCGGCGGCGGCCGGTCCGCGGGACTGGCCGACGAGACCGGCCACCGCGAAGATCGTCACGACGTACGGCAGCATCAGCATGAACTCGCTGGGCACGGGCGAGCCGATGACGCCGAGCACGTTCTGCAGGTTGGTCGCGAAGCCGAACAGGAGCGACGCGAGCGTCGCCTTGATCGGGTCCCAGCGGCCGAAGATGACGGCGGCCAGGGCGATGAAGCCCGCACCCGCGGTCATCTCCTTGCCGAACGCGCCGACCGCGTCGAGCGTGTAGTACGCGCCGCCGACTCCGGCGATCGCCCCGGCGAGGGAGACGTTCCAGAAGCGCGTGCGGGCGACATCGATGCCCACGGTGTCCGCGGCCTGCGGGTGCTCGCCCACGGCGCGCAGGCGGAGGCCCCACTTGGTCTTGAACAGGCCCCACCACACCGCGAAGATCGCGAAGTACATCAGGTAGACGATCACCGTCTGGTTGAACAGGACGGCGCCCACGATCGGCACCTGGCTGAGCACCGGGATCGGGAGGCGGTCGAACTTCACCGGCGAGTTGAACGTCGACGCATCGGCGGAGAGGACCTGGGAGTAGAGGAAGCTCGTCAGGCCGGTCACCAGCACGTTCAGCACGACTCCGACGATCACCTGGTCGACCAGGTACTTGATCGCGAAGGCGGCCAGCACGAACGACACCAGGACGCTCGCGACCATCGCCGCGAGCAGGCCGAGCACCGGCTGGCGGGTGAGGGAGCCGACCATCGCCGCGGTGAAGGCGCCGGCGAGCAGCTGCCCCTCGATCGCGACGTTGACGACTCCGACCCGCTCCGAGATGACGCCGCCGAGCGAGCCGAAGATCAGCGGAGTGGCGAGCCCGACGGTCCCGAGCAGCAGTCCCGAGACGGGCAGCGCGGCACCGGCCGACGCCCAGACGAGGAACCCGATCAGGAAGACCAGGGCGAAGACCGCCGAGAGCCAGAGCGGGATCCGGCGGCCGGCGCGGGTGAGCCCGGCCGACGCGACGGCCAGGGCGACCAGGAGGATCGCGACGACCACGCCCGTCCCCCGCGTCGGGAACGGGATGTCCGGCAGCGCGAAGAAGTCGGTCCCCGCGGCGAGGCGGAACGAGCTCGTCCCGTCGCGGCCGAGGGCCACGAAGAGGACGACGGCGAGCAGCGCGAAGACGCCGAACGCGATCGGCGCCTTCCAGCTGCGGATCACGACGCGGTCGGGGGCGGTGGCGACGGCGGTGCTCATGCGGACACCTCCGAGGTGCGGCGGGTGCGGCGCTTCGGGGCTGCCCCGGGCGTCGGGAGGCGGAAGATCGCGCGCACCAGCGGCGGTGCGGCGATGAAGAGGACGATCAGCGACTGGACGACGAGGACCACGTCGATCGGCACGCCCTCGGCGGCCTGCATCGAGTAGCCGCCCGCCTTGAAGGCGCCGAAGAGGATGCCGGCGAAGAACACGCCCCAGGGTCGGGAGCGGCCCAGCAGCGCGACCGTGATCGCGTCGAAGCCGATGCCCGCGTCGATCCCGGAGGTGAAGCCGGTCGTGACCGTCCCCATCACCTGGGCGCTGCCGGCGAGGCCGAGCAGGCCGCCGGAGAGCAGCATCGCGTACACGTAGCTGTTCTTCACGTCGATGCCCGCGACCCGTGCCGCGTGCGGGTTCTCCCCCACCGCGCGGAACTTGAAGCCGATCGTCGAGCGGTTCAGGAGCCACCAGACGAACACGGTCGCGAGGACCGCGAAGACGAAGCCGAGCGTGAGCGAGTATCCGGGGCCGAGGAGCGCCGGGAAGACCGCGGTCTCCTTCATCCCGGGCGACTTCGGGTTGTTCGAGCCGGGCGCCTGCAGGGCGCCGGGCGTCCGCAGGAGGTAGGAGATCAGGTAGAACGCGACGTAGTTGAGCATGATCGTGAGGATCACCTCGTGCGCGCCGGTGCGGGCCTTGAGCAGTCCCACGAGT
Organism: Rathayibacter sp. AY1E6; assembly: GCF_002931115.1. NCBI lineage: Bacteria > Bacillati > Actinomycetota > Actinomycetes > Micrococcales > Microbacteriaceae > Rathayibacter > Rathayibacter sp. AY1E6. The sequence goes on from NZ_PSVK01000008.1 coordinate 6,119, forward strand.
CCGCCCCAGAGCGCGCCGCCCAGGATGCCGGCGGCGAGCGCGACGATCAGGTGCACGCCCCACGGGAGGTCGAAGGAGAAGCCGACCCAGCCCGCGAAGGCGGCGGCGATCAGCATCTGGCCGCGGCCGCCGATGTTGAACAGGCCGACGCGGAAGGCCAGCGCCACTCCGAGCCCGCCGGCGATCAGCGGGGTCGCGAAGGCCAGGGTGTCCGTCAGCGGCTTGATGCCGTTGGCGAAGCCCTCGCGGCGGAAGTTGTAGACCGAGCCCTGGAAGAGCGAGGAGTAGGCACCGGAGACGGACTGCCAGATCGCCTGCAGGGTGTCGAGCGGCCGGGCGAAGAAGTAGCCCGACGCCGCCTGGACGTCCTTGTCGGTCGCGGCGATCAGCACGCCGCCCGCGATGAGGGAGAGCAGCACGGCGAGCACCGACATCAGCGCGGTGCCGGAGAGGATCTCGCGCAGGACGCGGGAGGCGCCGCTCTCGAGCGGGCCGGGGCGCACCTCCTGATCCGGCTTCTGGCCGGGCTCGAGCCCGGACGCCTTCTCGGTCTCCGCGTCGGGATCGACCGCGGGCAGTTGCGCGTCGCTCACGCCGCCGCTCCCTTCTCGGCGGGCGCCTGCCCGGCCATCATGAGCCCCAGGACCTCGCGGGGCGTGTCGGCGGGGACGATGCCGATGATCCCGCCCTTGTACATGACCGCGATGCGGTCGGCGAGCGCTGCGACCTCGTCGAGCTCGGTCGACACCACGATCACGGGTACCCCGGTGTCGCGCGTCTCGACGATGCGCTTGTGGACGAACTCGATGGAGCCGACGTCGATGCCGCGAGTGGGCTGCGCCGCGATGAACAGCCGCAGCTCCCGGCTGAGCTCGCGCGCGAGCACCACCTTCTGCTGGTTGCCTCCGGAGAGGCGGCCGACGTGGGTGCCGATCCCCTGGGCGCGCACGTCGAACTCGCGCACCCGCTCCTCGGCGAAGCGCTCGAGCTCCTTGAGCCGCAGGCCCAGTCCCTTCACGAACGGACCGCGGTCGCTGCGGTCGAGCATGAGGTTCTCGGCGATCGTGAACTCGGCGACCAGACCGTCCTCGGTGCGGTCCTCGGGGACGAAGCCGACCCCCGACTCGAGGACGCGGCGCACGGACAGCCCGTCGAGGCGGCGCCCGTCCAGGGTCACCGAGCCCTCGACCCGCTCCTGCAGGCCCATGATCGCCTCGGTGAGCTCCGTCTGGCCGTTGCCCTGCACGCCCGCGATCGCGAGGATCTCGCCGCGGCGGACCTCGAAGGAGACGTCGTCGACGACGGCCTGGCCGTTGGCGTCGCGCACGGTGAGGTTCGAGACGACGAGGGCCTCGTCGCCCGGCACCGCCTGCTCCTTCTGCACCGTCAGCTCGACGGCGCGGCCCACCATCAGCGAGGCGAGCTCGGCGTTGCTCGCCGTCGGCGACGCCTCCCCCACGACTCTGCCGAGGCGGATGACCGTGATGCGGTCTCCGACCTCGCGCACCTCGCGGAGCTTGTGCGTGATGAAGACGATGGCGGTCCCGGCCGCACGCAGCTGGCGCATGATCGCGATCAGCTCGTCGGTCTCCTGCGGGGTCAGCACCGCGGTCGGCTCGTCGAACACGAGCACCCGGGCGTCGCGCGAGAGCGCCTTGATGATCTCGACCCGCTGCTGCACGCCGACGGGGAGGTCCTCGACCAGGGCGTCGGGATCCACGTCGAAGCCGAAGCGGTCCGAGATCTCGCGCACCCGGGCGCGCGCGGCGGCGAGGTCCAGGCGCCCGCCGGCCTTCGTCTCCTCGTGGCCCAGCATGACGTTCTCGGCGACGGTGAACACGGGGACGAGCATGAAGTGCTGGTGGACCATCCCGATGCCCGCCTTCATGGCGTCACCCGGACCGGAGAAGTGCTGGACCGCGTCGTCCAGCAGGATCTCCCCCTCCTCGGCCTGGTACAGGCCGTAGAGCACGTTCATGAGCGTCGACTTGCCCGCGCCGTTCTCGCCGAGGAGGCAGTGGATCTCACCGGGTTCGACGGTGAGATCGATGTGGTCGTTGGCCACGAGCGCGCCGAAGCGCTTCGTGATGCCACGCAGTTCGAGCTTCATGGGACCAATCTAACTTTCGGTTCGCGCCACGATGCGCCGTCGGCCGGGATCGAGGGACGCAGCGGAGCCGATCGGCCCGCCGGACCGACGAAGAGGCCGGCGGGCCCGAGGTGTGCTCGGGCCCGCCGGCCTCTTCGAGGAAGCGGCTAGGACGCCGCGGGAGCGGACGGGGAGGTGACGGTGATGGAGCCGTCGATGATGCCCGCCTTGATGGTGTCGAGCTCGCCCTGCAGGTCGCCCGAGACCTTCGACTCGAAGTCGTGGAACGGCGCGATGCCGACTCCGTCGTTCTCGAGGGTGCCCACGAAGGGAGTGGGGTCGAAGTCGTCGGCTCCGGCGGAGCTGGTGACGTCGGTCGTGCCGGCCTCGATGCCCTTGAGGATCGAGGTCAGGTACAGGTCGGCGCCGTCGGGGTAGGTCTCGTACAGGTCCGCGTCCACGCCGACCATCGCGATGTCCTTGCCGGAGTCGCGGATCGCCTCGATCGCCGACTGGAAGATCGGACCGCCGACGGGGAGGATGACGTCCGCGTTCTGGTCGATCAGCGACTGCGCGGCCGACTTGGCCTCGACGCCCGCCGCGAAGCCGCCGGTGAAGGAGCCGGTCTGCGCGTCGACGTCCCAGCCGACGACCTTGACGTCCATCCCCTTCTGCTCGTTGTAGTACTTCACGCCGTCGGCGTAGCCGTCCATGAAGATCGTGACGGTCGGGAACTGCTGGCCGCCGTAGGTGCCGACGACGCCGGTCTTGGAGTACGACGCGGCCGTGTAGCCGGCAAGGAACGCCGCCTGCGAGGTGTCGAAGGTGATCGGCTTGACGTTCGGCAGGTCGATCGACGCGTCGTCGATGATCGCGAAGTCGATGTCCGTGTTCGCTTCGGCCGCGGCCGACGTGGCCTCGGCCAGCGCGAAGCCGACGGTGATGATCAGGTTGCAGCCCTGGTCGACGAGGCTGGTCAGGTTCGGGGCGTAGTCCGTCTCGGACTCCGAGGTGACGGTCTTCGGCGTGACACCGAGGTCCTCCGAGGCCTTCACGAGGCCGTTGTAGCCGAGCTCGTTGAACGACTTGTCGTCGAACCCGCCCGCGTCGGAGACCATGCAGGGCAGGAAGTCGCCACCGGCGGCGGCGCTGGAGCCGCTCTCCTCGGGGGCGGAGGCGCAACCGGCGAGAAGCGCGGTGACGCCGAGGGCGGCGAGACCGCCGAACGCGGCCTTACGCGAGGTGATAGTCAAGATGTCGTCCTCCAGGAATGCGGCCCCGCGCGACGAGCGCAGCAGGGCGTCGATTCCCACACGTTACCCAATGTGACAAGCCGCTCAGCCGCCCGGACGGTAGACCTCAGGAAGCGTTACACAGTGTTGATCTTCGCGACATGCGGAGCGTGTCGCGGGTGCGGGCGGCTGGGCTCGATTCCGAGCCGCGGAGCGGCTCGGCGCGGTCGGCTTCGCGACGGGTGCGTTCCGCAGAGCGGGTCGCGTCGGGCTGGCCTGAATCGCTGGCACGCGATTCCGGCTCGCGGCCCTCTCCCCTGCTGCCGGATGTCGAAGGCGTTCGGAGGAGCTCCGCGCTGCGCGCGGTCGGGCTCGACGCGATGCTCCTCCATGGTGGTCGAGTTGCCGCGGAAGCGGCGGATCGAGACCCAGCCACCAGCACCCAGGGCGACGGCCGAGGCCCTCATCGAGGGTGGTCGAGTGGCCGCGCGAACGGCGGATCGGGACCTCCGCACGCGCATGAGGCGAGGGGCGGAACGGCGAAGCGCGGCGCCTCCGAGGGGAGGGCCGCGCTTCGCCGGGTGGGACGGAGGGCTAGAGGACGTCGGTGCGGCCGGAGAGGCGCAGGGCGTCGACGACGCCCTTGACCTTCTGGGCGTTCTCGGTCGTGGTCACCAGGAGCGCATCGGGGGTGTCCACGACGACGATGTCCTTCACTCCGATGAGGGCGATGGTGCGGTTGCCGCCGCTGACGACGATGCCCGTCGCGGAGTCGGCGAGCACACGCGCGTCCTCGCCGAGGATGGCGAGGTCCGAGCGGAGTCCGCTCGAGTGCAGCTTCGCGATGGACGCGAAGTCGCCCACGTCGTCCCAGGAGAAGTGGCCCGGCACGACGGCCAGCTTGCCCGCGGCCGCGGCCGGCTCGGCGACGGAGTAGTCGATTGCGATCTTCTCCAGGCCCGGCCAGATGCGGTCGACGACCGCGCCGCGCTCCGGGGTGTCCCACGCGGCGGCGAGCTCGAGCAGTCCGGCGAGCAGCTTCGGCTTCGCGCGGCCGAGCTCCTCGAGGAGGCGGTCGGCGCGGGCGATGAACATGCCCGCGTTCCAGAGGTACTGACCGCTGGAGAGGTAGGCGCGCGCGGTGTCGGCGTCGGGCTTCTCGACGAAGGAGTCGACGGCGAGCGTGTGCGTCGCCCCGTCGATCCCGAGGTGCTTCCCCGTGCGGATGTAGCCGAAGCCCACGGCAGGCTCGGTCGGCGTGATGCCGATGGTCGCGATGTAGCCCGCGTCCGCCGCGACGACGGCCTCGGCGACCGCGTCGTGGAACAGCTGCTGACCGCTGATGACGTGGTCGGCGGCGAACGAGCCGATGATCACGCCGGGCTGGCGGCGCTCGAGGATGGCCGCGGCCAGGCCGATCGCGGCGGACGAGTCGCGCGGCTCGCTCTCGAGGACGACGTTGAGGTCCTCGAGGCTCTCGAGCTGCTCCTCGACGGCGGCGCGGTGCGCGCGCCCGGTCACGACCATGATCCGGTCGGCGCCCGAGATGGGCGCGAGGCGGTCCCAGGTGTCGCGGAGGAGGGTCCGTCCCGACCCCGTCAGATCGTGCAGGAACTTCGGGGCGTCGGCCCGGGAGAGCGGCCACAGCCTCGAGCCGATCCCGCCGGCGGGGATCACGCTGTAGAAGCGGTCGAGCGGGGCGCGGCCATCGGTCTCAGGTGATGTCATGTCCGCAGGATACAAGGGAGCCCGAGCGCGACCGTCCGTTCACCCGAGCGCGCGCCGCCGTTCATCCCGCCGCCGTAGCGTCCGGGGCGTGAGAGTCGCGGTCGTCACCGAGAGCTTCCTGCCGTCCTTGAACGGCGTGACCACGAGCGTCCTGCGGGTGCTCGACGAGTTCGCGGAGCGCGGGATCGAGGCGCTCGTCGTCTGCCCGGCCGCGGGGGCGCCGGGCCACTACGCGGGCCACCGCGTCGTGGAGCACCCGGCGATCGCCTACCGCGACTTCCCGGTCGGGATCCCCACGCTCGCCCTCACCCGGGAGCTGGCCGACTTCGAGCCCGACGTGGTGCACGTCGCCTCGCCCTTCCTCCTCGGCGCCCGCGCCATCGCCTCCGCCGGTCGGCTCGGCGTGCCGAGTGTCGCGATCTACCAGACGGACGTCGCGCGATTCGCGGCCCGCTACGGCATCCGCGGCGCCCGCGCCCTCGCCTGGCGGGTGATCCGCCAGATCCACGCCGGGGCGGACCTGACCCTCGCCCCCTCCACGAGCGCCCTCGACGACCTCGCCGCCGCCGGCATCGAGCGCACCGCGCTGTGGGGCCGCGGCGTGCAGAGCGAGCGCTTCCACCCGCGCCGCCGCTCCTCCCCCTACGCGCAGGCCGTCCGTGCCGGACTCGGCGCCGACGACGCGCTCGTCGGCTACATCGGGCGCCTCTCCCCCGAGAAGAGGGTGGAGCGGATGGCGGCGCTCGCCTCCCTCCCGCACGCGGAGCTGGTCGTGGGCGGCTACGGCCCCTCCTCCGCCCGGGTCGCCGCCGCCCTCGGCCCGGCGGCGCGGATGCTCGGCCGGCTCGACGGCGACCGGCTGCCGGCGGTCTTCGCCGCGCTCGACGTCTTCGTGCACACCGGCACGGAGGAGACGTTCGGCCAGACGGTCCAGGAGGCGCAGGCGTCCGGCACCGCCGTGGTCGCGCCGCACGCGGGCGGCCCCACCGACCTCATCGAGCACGGCGTGGACGGCCTGCTCTACGCGCCCGAGAGCGACTCCGACCTGCGCCGGCAGGTGGAGCGCCTGGTCCGCGATCCCGCACTGCGCGCCCGGCTCGCCGAGGCGGGCCGCCGCCGCGTGCTCCACCGCACCTGGAGCGCGCTCACCGACGAGCTCCTCGCGCACTACGCGACCGCGGGGGCGCGCGCCCTCGCCCTGCCCCGCAGCTAAGGCTCGCCTAAGCCGCGCCCGCCTGCGAGCGCGCTTAGAATCGGAGGGCGAGTTTCTCGTCGCTCCCCGCCCCGTCCCCGTCCACGCGACGTGGGAACAGGTCAGGCCGTCGGAGCACAACCAGGGAGGGTTGTTCGTGTCAGTTCAAGCTGCTCAAACCCTCGCACCCCGGAAGCAGGGGAAGATCCGGCGTCCGGCCGGCACCCTGTACCGCGGTCGCGAAGGCATGTGGTCATGGGTGCTCCACCGGATCACCGGTGTCGCCATCTTCTTCTTCCTCCTCGTCCACGTCCTCGACTCCGCTCTCATCGCCGTGAGCCCCGAGGCGTACAACGCGGTCATCGGCACGTACAAGAACCCGATCATGGGACTCGGCGAGACCGGGCTCGTGGGCGCCATCGCGTTCCACGCGCTGAACGGCCTGCGGATCATCCTGGTCGACTTCTGGAGCTGGGCGACCCGGAATCAGCGCGTCCTCTTCTGGGTCGTCATGGGTCTCTGGGTCGTGCTGATGCTCGGCTTCGCGCCGCGCCACCTGATCAACGTCTTCAGCGAGGGGGGTGCGCATTGAGCACCGTCGCCGCACCGCGGACCCCGCACACCCCGACCCGCTCCTCCGGCACCAACTGGGAGAAGTGGGGCTGGATCTACATGCGCGCCTCCGGCGTCGTGCTGATCGTCCTGATCTTCGGGCACCTCATCTACAACCTGCTGCTGGGCGACGGCATCAAGGCCATCGACTTCGGCTTCGTCGGCGGCAAGCTGGCGAACCCGTTCTGGCAGTGGTGGGACGTCCTCATGCTGTGGCTCGCGCTGATCCACGGCGGCAACGGCATGCGCACGCTGGTCAACGACTACGCGACCTCGCCCCTGCTGGCCAAGGCCTTCAAGGGCGGCATCCTCGTCGCCGTCGTCGCGCTGATCGCGCTCGGCACCTGGGTCGTCTTCGCGTTCGACCCGTGCCCCGCCGGCACCGCCGCGGACCTGCTGCCCTCCTTCTGCGCAGCGTGACCACGGTGCCGCGGATCGGAGAGGGGCCCGCGCCCCTCCCGGTCCGCGGCACCGCGTCCCGGCACCTCCCCCTCCCATCCCCGTACGACGGAGCACCCACCCCGTGAGCACACCAGGCCACACCCACACCGGCGCCGACCAGAGCGCCTTCGCGCAGACCGTCGGACCCGACGGCGTCCACTACCACCAGTTCGACGTCGTCATCGTCGGCGCCGGCGGTGCCGGGATGCGCGCGGCCATCGAGGCCGGCCCCAAGGCGAAGACGGCCGTGATCTCGAAGCTGTACCCGACCCGCTCCCACACCGGAGCGGCGCAGGGCGGCATGGCCGCCGCCCTCGCGAACGTCGAGGAGGACAGCTGGGAGTGGCACACCTTCGACACCGTCAAGGGCGGCGACTACCTCGTCGACCAGGACGCGGCCGAGATCCTCGCGAAGGAGGCCATCGACGCGGTCATCGACCTCGAGAACATGGGCCTGCCCTTCAACCGCACCGAGGAGGGCAAGATCGACCAGCGCCGCTTCGGCGGCCACACCCGCGACCACGGCAAGGCGCCCGTCCGCCGGGCCTGCTACGCCGCTGACCGCACCGGCCACATGATCCTGCAGACGCTGTTCCAGAACTGCGTCCGGCTCGGCATCAACTTCTACAACGAGTTCTACGTCCTCGACCTGGTGATGACCGAGATCGACGGAGTGGCCAAGCCCTCCGGCGTCGTCGCCTACGAGCTGGCCACGGGCGAGCTGCACGTCTTCCAGGCGAAGGCGATCATCTTCGCGACCGGCGGCTTCGGCAAGATCTACAAGACCACCTCCAACGCGCACACCCTCACCGGCGACGGCGTCGGCATCATCTGGCGCAAGGGCCTCCCCCTGGAGGACATGGAGTTCTTCCAGTTCCACCCGACCGGCCTCGCCGGCCTCGGCATCCTCCTCACCGAGGGAGCGCGAGGAGAGGGTGCGATCCTCCGCAACGCCTCGGGCGAGCGCTTCATGGAGCGCTACGCCCCCACCATCAAGGACCTCGCGCCGCGCGACATCGTCGCCCGCTGCATGGTCCAGGAGGTGGCGGAGGGCCGCGGCGCCGGACCGCACAAGGACTACGTGCTGCTGGACTGCACCCACCTGGGCGCCGAGGTCCTCGAGACCAAGCTCCCCGACATCACCGAGTTCGCCCGCACCTACCTGGGCGTCGACCCCGTCGTCGAGCCGGTCCCCGTCATGCCGACCGCGCATTACGCGATGGGCGGCATCCCGACCAACGTCAAGGCCGAGGTGCTCTCGGACAACACGACCGTCGTCCCCGGCCTCTACGCCGCCGGCGAGTGCGCGTGCGTCTCGGTGCACGGCTCCAACCGCCTCGGCACCAACTCCCTCCTCGACATCAACGTCTTCGGCAAGCGCAGCGGCAACAACGCCGCCGACTACGCCAAGACGGTCGACTTCACCCCCCTGCCCGCCGACCCGGCCGGCGCGATCCGCGACATGCTCGCCTCGCTCCGCTCCGCGACCGGCACCGAGCGGATCGCCTCGATCCGCAAGGAGCTGCAGGACGAGATGGACAAGAACGCCCAGGTGTTCCGCACCGACGAGTCCCTCGAGGCCGTCACCGGGACCATCCAGCGCCTGCGCGACCGGTTCCGCAACATCTCGGTGCAGGACAAGGGCAAGCGCTTCAACACCGACCTCCTCGAGGCCGTCGAGCTGGGCTTCCTGCTCGACCTCGCCGAGGTCGTCGTCTACTCGGCGCGCAACCGCAAGGAGAGCCGCGGCGGCCACATGCGCGACGACTTCCCGAAGCGCGACGACGAGAACTACATGCAGCACACGATGGCGTACCTCTCCGGTGACGCCCACTCCTCCGACGCCGGTGACCACATCCGGCTCGACTGGAAGCCCGTCGTGATCACCCGGTACCAGCCGATGGAGAGGAAGTACTAGCCATGTCGACCGCTACCCTCGAGCAGCCGCCCGCCGCCCCCGCGGCCCCGGAGGCGTTCACCGTCACGTTCATCATCCGCCGCTTCGACCCCGAGGTGGACGCCGAGCCGCGCTGGCAGGACTTCGACGTCGAGATGTACTCGACCGACCGCGTCCTCGACGCCCTGCACCGCATCAAGTGGGACCAGGACGGATCGCTGACCTTCCGCCGCTCGTGCGCGCACGGCATCTGCGGATCCGACGCGATGCGGATCAACGGCCGCAACCGCCTGGCCTGCAAGACGCTGATCAAGGATCTCGACATCTCGCAGCCGATCTACATCGAGGCGATCAAGGGCCTGCCCCTCGAGAAGGACCTCGTCGTCGACATGGAGCCGTTCTTCGCCTCCTACCGCGAGGTGCAGCCGTTCCTGGTCGCCAACACCCCGGCGCCCAAGGGCAAGGAGCGCGTGCAGTCGGTCGCCGACCGCGCCCGCTTCGACGACACCACGAAGTGCATCCTCTGCGCCGCGTGCACGTCGTCCTGCCCCGTGTTCTGGACCGACGGGCAGTACTTCGGCCCTGCGGCGATCGTGAACGCCCACCGCTTCATCTTCGACTCGCGCGACGACGCCGGTGGAGCGCGCCTGGACATCCTCAACGACAAGGAGGGCGTGTGGCGCTGCCGCACGACCTTCAACTGCACGGAGGCGTGCCCGCGCGGCATCCAGATCACGCAGGCGATCGCCGAGGTGAAGCAGGCCGTCATCCGCGGCCGCGCCTGATCCTCCCCCTCGCGAACGCGTCCGGCCCGCCGGGATCCTCGGATCCGGCGGGCCGGACGCGTTCCTGCGTGCAGGCGGGCGCGTGCACGGGAGCGCCGCGAGGCCTCAGTACGCTGGAGGAATGACCGAGGCGGCCGACACTCCCCGCGGGATCCCGGGCCTGTTCGAGCGGGTCATGCGGACGCGGCCGGTGCGGGTGATGCTCCACTACTCCGAGACCGGCGGGCCCCTCTTCGCCTCCGGACTCGCCTTCCAGGCCCTGTTCGCGGTCTTCGCGGCGCTCTTCGTCTTCTTCGCCGTCTTCGGCTTCTGGGTGCGCGACGACTCGGTGCTGCGCGACTCCCTCCTCGATCTGGTGACCCGCTCCGTCCCCGGCCTGATCGGCGGGAAGAACGCGCTCGTGTCGGTGGACGACCTGCTCGACTCGTCGATCCTCGGCTGGACGGGTGCGATCGCGGCCGCCGGCCTGCTCTGGACGGCGCTGAACTTCCTGGGGAGCCTGCGCCAGGCGGTCCGGCTGCTCTTCTCGCTCCCCGGACCCACGACCCTCTTCGTCCTGCTCAAGCTCAAGGACGCGGGGCTCGCCCTGGTCTTCGGGGCGGTGCTGCTGGTCTCGGCGGGTCTCTCCGTGTTCTCGACCTCGCTGGTGGACGTGGCGTTCGGCTTCCTCGGGATCGGCAGCGAGTCGATGCCGGCCCGTCTCGCCGGCAGCGCGGTCGGCCTGCTGATCATGCTCGCCCTGGACACGGGCACCCTCGCCGGCTCCTTCCGCATCCTCTCGGGCATCTCGATCCCCTGGAAGAACCTCTGGGCGGGGTCGCTGCTCGGCGGGATCGCTCTCGGCGCGCTCAAGGTCCTCGGAACGCAGCTGCTGGGCGGCGCCTCCCGCAATCCGCTGCTCGCCTCGTTCGCGGTCCTCATCGGTCTGCTGATCTGGTTCAACCTCGTCTGCCAGGTGATCCTGATCGCCGCGTCGTGGATCTCCGTCGGGATGAGCGACGCCGGGATCTCGGCGCGCAAGCTCACGCCGGAGGAGCGCGAGAAGGAGCGGGAGGAGCAGCTGCGCACCGCGCGCCGCACCCTCGCCGAGGCCGAGCGCGAGCGGCTTCGCGCCGCGCTGCCGGAGGCGTCCCTCCTGAAACGACGGCGCCTGGAGCGCCAGCTCGCGCAGCTCGAGGAGGAGCTCGAGCAGCTCGCCGCCTGACCCGGCGGTCCGCTTCCCGGTCTTCCCGGCGTCGCCGCGCCCGATTCCGCCTGCCGATTCTGTCCGTTTCTGTTGACTTCCCTCCTGAACGGGTCTAAAAAGAGGTAAACGCAGATCCGAGGTCGGCAACGACACCGCGGATCCGGCGCACCACCCACGGCGAGACGACGGAGTCCACATGTACGCACCGGAGCGGCACCAGGCGATCCTGGACCGCGCCCGCACCGACGGGCGTGTCGAGGTCCGCGACCTCGCCCTCTCCCTCGCCGTGACGCCGGAGACGATCCGCCGCGATCTCACCAGCCTCGAGAAGCGGGGCCTGCTGCGCCGTGCGCACGGCGGCGCCATCCCCGTCGAGCGGCTGGGCATCGAGCCCGAGGTCGCCGCCCGCGAGGGACACCTCGCCGGCGAGAAGGACCGCATCGCCACCGCGGCCCTCGCCGAGGTGCCCGACGGCGGCTCGATCGCCATCGACGCCGGCACCACCACGGTGCGGCTGGCGGAGCTGCTCCCCCTGGACCGCCGGCTGACGGTCGTCACCCACTCCCTCCCCGTCGCGATGGCGCTCGTCGGCCGGCCCAACATCGACCTCCACCTCATCGGCGGGCACCTGCGCGGAGTCACGCAGGCCGCCGTCGGGCCGTGGGCCGCCCAGGCCCTCTCCACGGTCTCGGTGGACGTCGCCTTCATCGGCACGAACGGCCTCAGCCTCGAGCGCGGGCTCACCACCCCCGATCTCGACGAGGCCGTCGTCAAGTCCGCGATCATCGCCTCCGCGCGCCGGGTCGTGGTCCTCGCCGACCACTCGAAGTTCGGCCGGCAGGACTTCGGGCACGTCGCTCCGCTGTCCGCGGTCGACACCGTCATCACCGACGCCGATGTCGACGACGAGCTCGCCGACGACATCGAGTCGGCCGGCCCGGAGGTCGTCCGCGCATGATCGTCACCGTCACCGCCAACCCGAGCATCGACGTCACCCTCTCCACGAGCGGCTTCGCCGTCGGCGAGGTCAACCGCGCGCACGACGTGCGGCGCGACCCGGCCGGCAAGGGCGTCAACGTCGCCCGTGCCCTCGCGCGCAACGGCGTCGAGGCGACCGCGGTCTACCCGGCCGACGCCTCCACCGGCGTCGACCTGTCCACGATGCTCCGGGCCGCCGGAGTCCGCTCGGCCAGTGCGGCGATCGCCCACCCGATCCGCACCAACATCACCGTGGTCGACGACCGGACGGGCCGCACCACCAAGATCAACGAGCCCGGCCCCGCCGTCACGGAGGAGGAGGCTCACGCCCTCTCCGAGCTGATCGGCGAGCACGTCTCGGCCTCGCCCCGCTGGCTCGTCGCCTGCGGCAGCGTCCCCCCGGGACTGGGAGCGGACTTCTACCCCGCCCTCGGCCGCCTCGCCCTGCACTTCGGCGTCCCCCTCGCCGTCGACACCTCGGGAGCCCCCCTGACCGCGATCATCGCGGCCGGCACCGCCACCCTGGTGAAGCCCAACCTCGAGGAGCTCGAGGAGCTCCTCGGCCGCTCCCTGACGACGGTCGGAGACGTCGTCGCCGGAGCCCGTGAACTCCTGCAGCTGCCCGACGCGCGAGCGCTCGTCAGCCTCGGAGAGCACGGCGCCCTCCTCGTCACGGCGCACGCGTCGTGGTGGGCGGGCGCCCCCGCCGTCGTGCCCCTCAGCACCGTCGGCGCCGGCGACAGCACGCTCGCCGGCTACCTCTCGGCCGTCGACGCCACGGAGGCGGAGCGCCTCGCGACAGCAGTCGCGTGGGGTACCGCCGCCGTCCAGCTCCCGGGCAGCGAAGCCCCGGGTCCCGACTCCCTCCGCCTCGACGACGTCTCCGTCGTCGAGAACCCCGACCCCACCCTCCCGATTGGAGAACTGAGCGCATGACTGCTCTCACCGAGGCGTCGACGGTCATCGTCGACCTCACCGCCGCCACGAAGGACGAGGCCACCGCGCAGCTCGCGAAGACGCTCGCCGACGCCGGCCGCGTCACCGACCTCGACGGCTTCCTCGCCGACGTCCGCGACCGCGAGTCGCAGATGGCGACCGGCATGCCCGGCGGCATCGGGATCCCCCACGCCCGCTCCTCCCACGTCGTCTCGCCCAGCGTGGCGGTCGGCATCGCGAAGCAGGGCGTCGACTTCGGCGCCCCTGACGGCCCGGCCGACCTGATCTTCCTGATCGCGGCTCCGGACGGCGCCGACCAGGCGCACCTCAAGATCCTCGCCCAGCTCGCCCGCAAGCTGATCCACGAGTCCTTCACCGGTTCCCTCCGCGCCGCCGCCAGCGGCCAGGAGGTCGCGGACATCATCGCCCGAGAGGTCGTCGTCTCATGAGGATCGTCGCCGTCACGAGCTGCATCGCCGGCATCGCGCACACCTACATGGCGGCCGAGGCCCTCGAGCAGGCCGCGAAGAAGAAGGGGTACGAGATCCAGGTCGAGACCCAGGGCGCCGCGGGGTCCGATCCCATGTCGGACCGGACCATCGCCGACGCCGACGTCGTGATCCTCGCCGCCGACCTCGAGGTCCGCGGCAAGGAGCGCTTCGCCGGGAAGCCCACCCTCGAGGTGGGCACGTCGGAGGCGCTCGCGAAGGCGGCCGACGTCATCGACCGCGCCGTCGCGAAGGTGCAGGACGCGCCCGCCGCGAGCCCCGCCTCCGGCCCGCGCTTCGTCGCCGTGACCAGCTGCATCGCGGGCATCGCCCACACGTACATGGCGGCGGAGGCGCTCGAGCAGGCCGCGAAGAAGCGCGGCTACCCGATCCACGTCGAGACCCAGGGCGCGGCCGGCTCGGACGAGATGACCGCGGCCGACATCGCCGCCGCGGACGTCGTCATCCTCGCCGCCGACCTCGAGGTCCGCGGCAAGGACCGCTTCGCCGGCAAGCCGATCCTCCAGGTGGGCGTCGCCGAGGCCCTGTCCAAGCCGGACGAGGTCCTCGACCGCGCTCTGGCCCTCCGCGGCTCCGGCTCCGCCGCGTCCGCCCCCGCCCGCTCGACTCCGGCCGCGGCCCCCGCCGCGCCGAAGAAGGTCGGCGTCGGAACACGCATCCGCCAGAACCTGATGACCGGCGTCTCCTACATGATCCCGTTCGTCGCGGCGGGCGGTCTGCTGATCGCGCTGTCGTTCCTGTTCGGCGGCTACCGGATCGTCGACTTCACGGCCCAGCAGATCATCGACGACGGCTTCAACGTCGCGAACATCACCGACTGGGCCGGAGTGATGTTCCTCATCGGAAGCGCGACCTTCGCGTTCCTGGTGCCGGTGCTCTCGGGCTTCATCGCCTTCGGCATCGCCGACCGTCCCGGCATCGCGCCGGGCTTCCTCGGCGGCGCGGTCGCGGTCACCGTCGGCGCGGGCTTCCTGGGCGGCCTCGCCTCCGGCTTCATCGCCGGCTACGCGGCCCTCTACATCTCGCGGATCAAGCTCCCCGCGGCGTTCAAGTCGCTGATGCCCGTCGTGATCATCCCCCTGATCGCCACCTTCATCACCGGCTTCCTGATGTTCGTGGTGCTCGGAGCGCCGCTCCGCGCACTGAGCGAGGGCCTGTCGTCCTGGCTCTCGGGCCTCTCGGGCGGCAACCTGATCATCCTGGGGATCATCCTCGGCCTCATGATGGCGTTCGACATGGGCGGTCCGGTCAACAAGGTGGCCTACGCCTTCGCGACCACCGGCCTCGCCTCCGTCCCCGCCGACGGCGACCCGAACTCCGTGCAGTTCAAGGTGATGGCGATCGTCATGGCCGCCGGCATGACCCCGCCGCTGGGTCTGGCCCTGGCCACGACGCTCCGCAAGCGCCTGTTCACCGACGCCGAGCGCCAGAACGGCAAGGCCGCCTACCTGCTGGGCGCGTCCTTCATCTCGGAGGGGGCCATCCCGTTCGCCGCGGTCGACCCGCTGCGCGTGATCCCGTCCGCCATGGTCGGCTCGGCCGTCACGGGTGCGCTCGTCGCGCTCTTCGGCTCCACCCTCCGCGCCCCGCACGGCGGCGTCTGGGTCACCGGGCTCGTCGGGCAGCCGATCCTCTACCTGGTCGCCATCCTGGTGGGCATGGTCGTCACGGCCGTCTGCGTGATCATCGCGAAGAGCATCAAGCGCGCCCCAGTGGTCGCCGAGGTGCCCGAGCCCGCCACCGCGCAGGCCGTCCCCGCCTGATCCCCTCCGACCGACCGTCCTGAGCGGTCCCGCCGGCGGTCGCCTCCGCGCTCCTCCCCCTCTCCGAGGGAGTGGCGTGAGGCGGCCGCCGGCTTCCGCGTTCCGGGGTGCGAGCGCGGCCGGGCGGCCCGCTCCGCGGCTCCGAATAGACTGCTCCGGTGACTCGCAGCACCCTCCGCATCGCCTCCGTCAACGTGAACGGCGTCCGCGCCGCCTACCGCAAGGGGATGGGCGACTGGCTCGCCGCCCGCGACGTCGACGTCCTGGCCCTGCAGGAGGTCCGCGCCTCCACGGACGACCTCACGGGGCTCCTCGGGGACGAGTGGGACGTGCTGCACGACGAGGCGACCGCCAAGGGGCGCGCCGGAGTCGCTCTCGCCTCGCGCAGGCGCGCCACGATCCACCGCGTGACCTTCGGCGCCGACGACTTCGACTCGGCCGGACGCTGGCTCGAGGCCGACTACGAGGTCGGCGGCCGCTCGCTCACCGTCGTCTCCACCTACGTCCACTCCGGCGAGGTCGGCACCCCCAAGCAGGTCGAGAAGTACCGCTTCCTCGACGCGATGGAGGCGCGCCTGCCCGAGATCCAGGCGCACAGCGAGCTCGCCGTGGTGATGGGCGACCTCAACGTCGGCCACCGCACGCTCGACATCAAGAACTGGAAGGGCAACGTCAAGAAGGCCGGCTTCCTCCCGGAGGAGCGCGCCTACGTCGACCGCTTCGTCGGCGCCGAGGGCGACCCGGACTACAACGCCGGTGCCGGACTGGGCTGGGTCGACCTCGGCCGCCGGTTCGCGGGCGAGGTGCCCGGACCGTACACGTGGTGGTCGCAGCGCGGCCAGGCCTTCGACACCGACACCGGCTGGCGCCTCGACTACCAGCTCGCCACGCCCGCGCTCGCCGACCTCGCCCGCAGCTACGAGGTCGACCGCGCCGCCTCCTACGACACCCGCTGGTCCGACCACTCCCCCGTGGTCGTCGACTACGAGCTCTGACCCTCTCCCCCGCGAACCGACCCCTCGAGGCCACCCATGACTCCCAGCACCCCGGGCGCCAAGCCCGTCATCTTCTCCGGCATGCAGCCCTCCTCCGGGTCGCTGCACCTCGGCAACTACATCGGCGCGCTGACCCAGTGGGTCGCGATGCAGGAGGACTTCGACGCCTACTTCTGCGTCGTCGACCTGCACGCGATCACGGTCCCGCAGGACCCGCAGCAGCTCCGCGAGCGCACCCGCGCGACCGCCGCGCAGTACATCGCCGCGGGCATCGACCCCGCGCGCTCGACCCTCTTCATCCAGTCCCACGTGCCCGCTCACGCCGAGCTCGCCTGGGTCCTCAACACCCTGACCGGCTTCGGCGAGGCCAGCCGGATGACGCAGTTCAAGGACAAGTCGGCGAAGCAGGGCGCTGAGGCCGCCTCGGTGGGCCTGTTCACCTACCCGATCCTGATGGCGGCCGACATCCTGCTGTACCAGACGGAAGCGGTGCCGGTCGGCGAGGACCAGCGCCAGCACCTGGAGCTCACCCGCGATCTCGCCGCGCGCTTCAACTCGCGCTTCGGCGAGACCTTCGCCGTGCCGGAGCCCCACATCGTGCGCGAGACCGCGAAGATCTTCGACCTGCAGAACCCGGGCGCCAAGATGTCGAAGTCGGCGGAGTCGGATGCGGGCCTGCTCAGCGTGCTCGACGAGCCGAAGGCGACCGCGAAGAAGATCATGCGCGCCGTGACGGACACCGAGTCGGAGGTGCGCTTCGACCGGGCGGCGAAGCCCGGCGTCTCGAACCTGCTGACGATCTACTCGGTCCTCGCCGACCGCTCCGTCGAGTCGCTGGAGCAGGAGTACGCGGGCCGCGGCTACGGGGACCTCAAGAAGGGCCTCGTCGAGGTGGTCGCCGCCACCTTCGACCCGATCCGCGCGCGGACCGCGGAGCTGCTCGCCGACCCGGCCGAGCTCGACCGGGTCCTCTCCCTCGCCGCCGACCGCGCGTCCGAGACCGCGGAGCGCACGCTCACCGCCGTCTACGACTCCGTCGGCCTCCTCCGCCGCGTCCGCTGAGGCGGCCGTGCTGCGGCTCGCGCTCTTCGACCTCGACGACACCCTCTTCGCCCATGCCCGCGCTGTGCGGGAGGGGATCGTCGCGTACGCCGCCTCGCTCGGCGCCGCCTACGCCGGCGAGCCGGCCGAGGTGCAGCGTCGCTGGCACCTGCTCGAGGAGGAGCACTACCACCGCTACCTCGCGGGCGAGCTCGACTACGAGGGCCAGCGCCGGGCGCGCGCCACGGACTTCGCCGCGGAGGCCGGAGTCGGGCTGACTCCCGAGGAGGCGAGCTCCTGGTTCCGCGGATACCTCGAGCACTACGTCGCCGCCTGGACCCTCCACGACGACGCGCTGCCCGTCCTCGACCGGCTCGACGCCGCCGGGGTCCGCCTCGGCGTCATCACCAACGGCGTGCTCGACTTCCAGCGGGGGAAGATCGAGGGCACGGGCCTCTCCGGTCGCTTCGAGCACGTGATCGCCTCCGGCGACGTCGGCGTCACCAAACCGGATGCGCGGATCTTCGCGATCGCCTGCGAGCGGTTCGGGGTCTCTCCGGAGGAGGCCCTCTACGTCGGCGACCGGCTCGGCACCGACGCCGTCGGAGCGGCCGCTGCGGGCCTGCGCGGCGTCTGGCTCGACCGCGTCGGCGGTCCCGAGCACGGCCGCGAGCTGCCGCCCGAGGCGGTCGAGCTGGGCGTGCGCCGGATCGCTTCCCTGGACGAGCTGGACGCGCAGCTGGGGCTGTCGGCGGACTGAGGCCCCGCCCGGTCCGGGTCTCGATAAGCCGCCTGCAGCGACTACGCGACCAGCATGCAGGTCCGAATTGCCGGGTCTCGATGAGCCGTCTGCGGCGACCACTCGACCAGCACGGGTGTCCCCGAACCACCCCGTTGCGATTCCCGTTGCGCCGTCGTCGGAACGACGAAGCGCCCCACCCGACCCGAGGGTCGGACAGGGCGCTTCACCGTGAACGGACGCACGCCATCCGCTCGTCGCGCAAGGCGAACGGGGAGGACGCGTGTCAGCGTCGTCCCCTAGCCGGACGCGACCCGCTCCCCGAGACGCGACCACCTCGATGAGCCGACCGCGCCGCGGCAGGCAGGGACTGCCGGGGAGAAAACTACTGCACGTCCTCGTCGATCCAGTCGAAGGTCTTGGTGACGGCCTTCTTCCAGAGGCGGTACTGGCGGGCGGCCTCGTCCTGGTCCATCTGCGGGGTCCAGCGCGAGTCCTCCTGCCAGTTCTGGCGCAGGTCGTCGAGGTTCTCCCAGAACCCGACCGCGAGACCGGCCGCGTAGGCCGCTCCGAGCGCGGTGGTCTCCGCGACGACCGGTCGGACGACCGGGACGCCGAGGATGTCGGCCTGGAACTGCATGAGCAGGTTGTTGGCGATCATGCCGCCGTCGACCTTGAGCTCCTGCAGGGGGACGCCGGAGTCGGCGTTGACCGCGTCCAGGACCTCGCGGGTCTGGAAGGCGGTCGCCTCGAGCGCGGCGCGGGCGATGTGGCCCTTGTTGACGTAGCGGGTGAGGCCGACGAGGGCTCCGCGGGCGTCGGAGCGCCAGTAGGGGGCGAACAGACCCGAGAAGGCGGGGACGAAGTACGCGCCTCCGTTGTCCTCGACCGTGGCGGCCAGCGCCTCGACCTCGGGGGCCGAGCCGATGAGGCCCAGGTTGTCGCGCAGCCACTGGATCAGCGAGCCGGAGACCGCGATCGAGCCCTCGAGCGCGTAGTGCACCTCGCCGTCGCCGAGCTTGTAGCCGATGGTGGTGAGCAGACCGTTCTTCGAGTGGACGATCTCGGTGCCCGTGTTGAAGATCAGGAAGTTGCCGGTGCCGTAGGTGTTCTTCGCCTCGCCCGGGTCGAACGCCGCCTGGCCGAAGGTCGCGGCCTGCTGGTCGCCGAGGATGCCGGCGATCGGGACCTCGCGCAGCAGCGACGACGACTCGACGTGGCCGTAGACCTCGGAGGAGGAGCAGACCTCGGGGAGCATCGACTTCGGGACCCCGAAGGCCTCGAGGATGTCGTCGCGCCACTCGAGGGTCTCGAGGTCGAGGAACAGGGTGCGGGAGGCGTTGGTGACGTCGGTTTTGTGGACGCCGCCGTCGATGCCGCCGGTCAGGTTCCAGAGGACCCAGGTGTCCGTCGTGCCGAAGATCAGGTCGCCCGCCTCGGCCTTCTCGCGAGCACCCTCGACGTTCTCGAGGATCCAGACGATCTTGGTGCCGGAGAAGTAGGTCGCGAGCGGGAGGCCCACGATCGACTTGAAGCGGTCAGCGCCCTCGTCGCCCGCGAGGCGGTCGACGATCGACTGGGTGCGGGTGTCCTGCCAGACGATGGCGTTGTAGACGGGCTTGCCGGTCGTCCTGTCCCAGACGACAGCGGTCTCGCGCTGGTTGGTGATGCCGACGGAGGCGATGTCGTGGCGGGTCAGGTCGGCGCGGGAGAGAGCCTGGCCGATCACCTCGCGGACGTTGTTCCAGATCTCGATCGGGTCGTGCTCGACCCAGCCGGCGCGCGGGAAGATCTGCTCGTGCTCCTTCTGGCCGGTGGAGACGATCGATCCCTTCTTGTCGAAGATGATCGCGCGGGACGACGTGGTCCCCTGGTCGATAGCGATGACGTAGTCAGCCATGAATGATTACTCCTTCGTAACGGGGGTGAAAGGAAGCGCGGCGGTCTAGAGGACCGGGAGCAGCACGAGCGAGGCGAGGCCCGCGAGCACTCCACCGACGATCGGGCCGGCGACGGGCACCCAGGCGTAGCTCCAGTCGCTCGAGCCCTTGCCCTTGATCGGCAGCAGCGCGTGCGCGATGCGGGGGCCGAGGTCGCGGGCGGGGTTGATGGCGTAGCCGGTCGGGCCGCCGAGGGAGGCGCCGATCGCGATCACCAGGATGGCGACGGGCAGCGCGCCGAGCGCGGCCAGACCGCCGTCGCCCTGACGTCCGCCGCCGAAGCCGATGACGACGAAGACGAGGACGAAGGTGCCGATGACCTCGGTGACGAAGTTCCAGCCGTACGAGCGGATCGCCGGGCCGGTCGAGAAGACGCCGAGCTTGTTCGCCGCGTCGGGCTCCTCGTCGAAGTGCTGCTTGTAGGCGAGCCAGCAGAAGACGGCACCGAGGATCGCACCGATCATCTGAGCGAGGATGTAGACGAGGATCGAGACGATGTTGACGGGCACGCCGGATCCGAACTCGGTCGCTCCGCTCGCGACGAGGCCCAGGGTGACCGCGGGGTTGAGGTGCGCCCCCGAGTTGTACGAGACGATCACACCGGCGAAGACCGCGAAGCCCCAGCCGATGTTGACCATGAGGGTTCCGCCGTTGAGACCCTTGCTCTTCACGAGCGCGACGTTGGCGACGACACCGCAGCCGAGGAGCACGAGCATGGCCGTTCCCACGACTTCGGCGAGGAAGACCACTCCGAGATTGTCCACGTTGACCTTTTCCTTTTCGTAAGACGGACGCGCACCGGCGTCCGCGGCGGGCTTCGATGCCCGACGGTGTGAAGTTATCGGCGCCCTGTCCTAGCGACAAGGAACGGCGCGTGCACGTTTGTGCGTTGTCACGACGGAAGCCCCGGTCGAGGTGATCCTCGGTCCGGGGCTTCCGTCGATCCGCGCCTGATCGCCGATCAGGAGGCGGGCACGGCCGTCGGGGTCTGCACCGAGGTGCCCCCGACGTCGACGCCGTTGTACTCCTTGAGGTGCGCGATGGTCGCGTCGACCTCCGACGCGCGGGCGGCGTCGTCCCAGCCCAGCACGGCGCCCGTGTGCTCGGCGAGCTCCTCGAGGAGCTCGCGGCTCAGGCCGCCCGTGAAGGCGTGGTTGGTGCGGCGCATCACCAGGTCGATGAGGTGCACCACGCTCTCGCGCTGGGCGAGGTAGCGGATCTCACCGGTGGTGAAGTCCTTGTCGAAGTCGAGCGCCTCGTCGTGTCCGTCGGCCAGGGCCTCGATGACCTCCTGCGCGCGGGTGCCGTAGCGCTCGAGCAGCTGGCCCGTGCGGGCCGAGGAGAGCCCGGAGCGGTGCTGGCTGATCCACTGCGCGCGGGACGCGTCGGTGCGCGGGAAGCCCTTGCCGCCTCCGATGGGGGTCTTCACGGTGGAGACGCGACGGGTCACGCCGATCCGCTTGAAGACCTCGTTCGAGAGGTGCTCCGACAGGGCGCGGAACGTCGTCCACTTGCCGCCGACCAGGCTGAGCACGGGCGAGCCGTTGCCGGGGAGCGTCGAGGGCTCGATGCGGTAGTCGCGGGAGACGAAGCCCGGGGCCTCGTCGTCGTGGCGGGGCAGCGGGCGGATGCCGGAGAACTTGAAGACGATCTGCGAGCGGTCCACGCGGATGGCCGGGAAGACGTGGTTGACGAGCTCGAAGAAGTAGTCGATCTCCTCCTCCGTGCACACCGCCGGCTTCGTGGGGTCGGCGTCGATGTCGGTCGTGCCGACCATCACGCGGCCCTTGAGCGGGTAGATGAGGACGATGCGTCCGTCGCTGTGCTCGAAGAACATCTCGCGGCCCTCGCAGGCCTCGACCAGCTCGGGGTTGTCGAGCACGATGTGCGAGCCCTTGGTGCCGCCCATGAATTTCGTGGTCGTGCCGAGGGCCGTGTTGGTGAAGTCGGTCCACGGTCCGGAGACGTTGACGACGACGTCCGCCGCGAAGGTGAACTCCTCGCCGGACTCGCGGTCGCGGAGGACGACGCCCTTCTCGTCGGCGCCGACGGCCTCGACGTAGTTGGCCGCGCGGGCCTTCCTGCCGCCGATCAGCGCGTCGTGGAGCACGTCGAGCGCGAGGCGCTCGGGCTCGTGCACGGAGGCGTCGAAGTAGGTGGCGGTGTACTTGATCTTCGGGTCGAGCTTGGGGAGCTCGCTCAGCGAGCGCTTGCGCCCGTGGAACTGGTGGCGCGGGACCGTGCCGCCGTCGCGGGAGAAGAAGTCGTACATCGTGAGGCCGACCTTGATCAGCAGCGCGCCGCGCTCCTGGGGCTTGCCCGACTTGTGGGTCAGGAAGCGCAGCGGAGCCGCGAGGATGCCCGAGAACGTCGAGTAGATCGGGATCGTCGTCTGCAGCGGCTTCACGTAATGGGGAGCGATCTTCAGCAGGCCGTTGCGCTCGTGCACGCCCTCGTTGACGAGTCGGAACTCGCCGTTCTCAAGGTAGCGGATGCCGCCGTGGATCATGTGGCTCGAGGCGCTCGAGGCACCGGAGACGTAGTCGCCGCGCTCGACGAGGGCGACGTCGACGCCGTTGAGCGCGAGCTCGCGGAAGGTCCCGATGCCGTTGATGCCACCGCCGATGACCAGGACCGTGGCGCGGGGGTTGTCGCGGAGAGCAGCGACGCTCTCGCGCAGAGCGGAGTTTCCGGGAGTTCCGTCGGACTGTGCCACTTCGTACTCGCCTTCGTGTCATAGGGGTGTCGTCGAGGCCTCCGCACCAGCGTGCACCGGGGAGATGACCGATTGATTTCGCGGAGGAATACAGCCATCCTTGACCCGACAACACATCCGGTCAAGACGGGTGGAAATCCGTGCAGGGAGCGCTATGACCCCGGTGAGACCGGTCGTCGAACTCGACGAGACGACCCACGCGACCCATCCCGACAAGACGCGGGACGCGCTGCGTGCGGCCCAGCTGTACTACATGCAGGATCTGACGATGGACGCGATCGCGCACGAGCTGCACACATCGCGCTCCTCCGTCTCGCGCCTGCTCTCGCACGCCCGCGCGACCGGCCTGGTCGACATCCAGATCCGCTCCCCCCTCGACCGGGCGAGCGCCCTCTCGGCCGAGGTGCGGTCCCACTTCGACATCACGGCGCACATCGTGCCGGTGCCGGACCACACCAGCGAGATCGACCGGCTCGAGCGGGTCGCTTTGTCCGCAGCGAGGATCCTCGGGCAGTTCATCGACTCGAACATGATCGTCGGCATCGCCTGGGGCTCCACGATGAGCGCGATCAGCCGCCACCTGATCGCCAAGGAGACGCACAACACGCAGATCGTGCAGCTGAACGGCGCCGGCAACACCGAGACCACGGGCATCAACTACTCGAGCGAGATCCTCCGCCGCTTCGGTGACGCCTACGCGGCGAAGGTCCAGCAGTTCCCGGTGCCGGCGTTCTTCGACGACCCGACCACCAAGCAGGCGGTGTGGCGCGAGCGCTCCACCCGACGGGTCCTGGAGCTGCAGCAGCGGATGGACGTGGCGCTGTTCGGGCTCGGGTCGCCGTTCGCGGCGGTCCCCTCGAAGGTCTACATCGGCGGCTACCTGGAGCCGAGCGACTTCACCTCGCTCAGCGGCTCCGGGGTCGTCGGCGACGTCGCGACGGTGTTCTACCGGTCCGACGGCAGCTGGGACGACATCCCCATGAACGAACGTGCAAGCGGTCCGGACCTCTCCACGGTGCGCCGCGCGTCGCGCCGGATCTGCGTCGTGTCGGGCGCCTCGAAGCTGCCGGGCCTGCGCGGCGCCCTGGCGGCCGGCCTCATCACCGACCTCATCCTCGACGAGGGAACGGCCCGCGCCCTCATCTCGGACTGACGCCTCCCGCCCTTCCGCGGGACGCGCTCGGGCACGCGGCACGCCGACCCAGGCGCACCGGAGCGGCGTCTCGCAGGAGCGGTCAGGACTCGCGAGCGTGCGCGTCGAGGAACTCGTAGACCTCGGCGTCGTCGATGCCGGGGAAGGTCCCCGACGGCAGCGGCGCGAGCACGTGCGCGTGCAGGCGCGCGCTCGGCCAGGCGTTGCCGTCCCAGCGCGCGGCGAGCTCCGACGGGGCGCGTCGGCAGCAGGACTCGTCGGGGCAGCGGGAGAGCTCGCGGCGGTCGGTGTCGCGGCCTCGGAAGAAGCGGGCCTCGGCGAACGGGACGCCCACGGTGATCGAGAACTCCTCGGTGGCGGTCGTGCCGGTCTGCGACGCCGACCAGAAAGTCCCCGCCGGGGTGTCGACGTACTGGTAGTACTCCGTCGTCCGGTTGGTCCGGGTGAACGCGGAGCGCGCCGACCAGTAGCGGCAGACCACCTGGCCCTCGACGGCCCCGGTGACGTCGGTCGGCAGCGGCAGCCCGTCGTTCTCGTAGGCCTTCTGGATCGAGCCGTCTCCCAGCACCCGCAGGAAGTGCATCCGGATGTCGAGGTGCGAGGTGAGCAGGTTCGTGAAGCGCAGGGCGGCGGCCTCGTGGGTGACGCCGAAGCCGTCACGGAAGTCCTCCACCGAGATGTCCCGCTCGCGCTTCGCCTCCTGGAGGAACGCGACCGCCGGCTCCAGCGGCATCAGGCACGCGGCGGCGAAGTAGTTGATCTCGAGGCGCTGGCGGAGGAAGTCGGCGTAGGTCACCGGCCGCTCGTGCCCGAGGAGGCGGTGCGCCATCGCCTGCAGCGCCAGCGCCCGCAGGCCGTGCCCCCCGGGGATCGAGGCGGGCGGGAGGTAGATCCTGCCGTTCGCGAGGTCGATCACCGAGCGGGCGGAGTGCGGCAGGTCGCCGACGTGGATGATCTCGAAGCCGAGGTGCCGGGCCATCTTCGAGACGGAGCTGTGGGTCAGTGCTCCTCCGCGGTGCCCGACGGTGCGGAGCATCTCGCCCGCCACCTCCTCGATCTCGGGCAGGTAGGAGCTGCGCTCGCGCAGCTGGAGCCGCTGGGCGGTGTTGGCCCGGCGTGCCTCCTCCGGCGTGGCGCTCGCCTCGCTCCGGCGACGGGCGAGCTCGCGGTAGACGCCGAGGAACGCCTCCAGCACGGGCGTGCTCAGCCCCTTGTTGACCTTGAACTCGGGCAGGCCGAGCGAGCGGTACAGCGACCCCTTCTGCACCCGCGCCAGCTCGATCTCCAGCGCGGCCCGCTCGCTCGGCGGCTCGTCCGAGAGCAGCGCCGCCAGCTCGACGCCGAGCGCGGCCGCGAGACGCTGCAGGAGGGAGAGGCGCGGCTCGCGGCGGCCCGTCTCGATCAGCGAGAGCTGGCTCCCCGACACGTCGACGCGCTCGGCGAGCTGCCCGAGGGTCAGTCCGCGCCGGGTGCGGAAGTGGCGCAGGCGCTGCCCGAGCAGCACGGCGTCGGAGCCCGGGGCGGGTGTCGAGGGATCGGTCACGGCGAGCTCCAGCGGTCGGTTGTGACGGAAGCGCAAAAAGGCGGTTTCTTGACCGCCTGAGCGCCGGGAATACCTCCTGATCCTCCTCCATCCTGGCTTCAGGCGCCACTGAGCGCCCCTCCCGGCCCGGCCGGCCTCTTCCCGGCTGCGGCCGGCGACTCCCCACCCCCGTCGACGACGACCACCGAAAGCGGAGCCAGCATGAGCATCTACAGCAACACCGTCCGACTCGAGCCGAGCACCATGACCGCGCCGACGTCCGTCCCCGCGCCCGTCGTGCCGCGGGCGCCCCTCGCCCTCCGCCGCTGGGTGCGCGAGACCGCCGCGATCCTCCAGCCCGACGCGATCGAGTGGAGCGACGGCTCCCCCGCGGAGTGGTACCGCCTGACCGAGCGGCTCGTCGCCTCCGGCACGCTCCTCCCGCTCAATCCGGAGTGGCGGCCCGGCTCGTTCCTGGCCCGCACCGACCCGGACGACGTCGCCCGGGTCGAGGACCGCACCTTCATCTGCACGACCGACGAGGCCGACGCGGGACCGACCAACAACTGGCGCGAGCCCGCCGCGATGAGGGCCGAGCTCGCTCCCCTCCTCGACGGAGCGATGCGCGGACGGACGATGTACGTCGTCCCGTTCTCGATGGGGCCCGTCGGCGGTCCGCTCTCGCAGCTGGGCGTCCAGGTCACCGACTCGGCCTACGCGGTGCTGAACCTGCGGATCATGGCGCGCGTGGGCTCCGAGCCGCTCGCCGCCTTCACCGAGGAGACCCCGTTCGTCCGCGGCGTGCACACCGTGGGGCTGCCCCTCCGCGACGCGGACGGCGTCACCCGCGAGGACGTCGCCTGGCCGTGCAGCCCCGTGAAGTACATCACCCAGTTCCCGGAGACGCGCGAGATCGTCTCGTACGGCTCCGGCTACGGCGGCAACGCCCTGCTGGCGAAGAAGTGCTTCGCCCTGCGGATCGCCTCGGCGATTGGGCGCGAGGAGGGCTGGCTCGCCGAGCACATGCTGCTGATCCGCATCGTCTCGCCTGAGGGACGGCGCTACCACGTCGCCGCCGCCTTCCCGAGCGCGTGCGGCAAGACCAACCTCGCGATGATGCAGCCCGCGATCCCCGGCTGGCGGGTCGAGACGCTGGGCGACGACATCACCTGGATGCGCCGCGGGGAGGATGGACGCCTCTGGGCGATGAACCCCGAGACGGGCTTCTTCGGCGTCGCTCCCGGCACCGGGGAGACCTCGAACCCGAACGCCGTGCAGACGCTCTGGGGCAACACGATCTTCACCAACGTCGCGCTCCGCGAGGACGGCGACGTGTGGTGGGAGGGCCTGACCGACGAGGTCCCGGAGCGGCTGACCGACTGGCGCGGGCACCCGTGGACGCCGGCGTCCGGCACGCCCGCCGCGCACCCCAACTCCCGCTTCACCGCGCCGGCCGCGCAGTGCCCGTCGCTCTCCGCCGACTGGGACGCCCACGAGGGCGTGCCGCTGGACGCGATCGTCTTCGGTGGCCGACGGGCGAGCAACGTCCCGCTGGTCACGCAGGCCACCTCGTGGCAGCACGGCGTCTTCCTGGGTGCGACCGTCGCCTCCGAGAAGACCGCGGCCGCGGAGGGCACGGTCGGGGAGCTGCGCCGCGATCCGTTCGCGATGCTCCCCTTCTGCGGCTACAACATGGCCGACTACTTCGCGCACTGGCTCGCGATCGGCGCTGAGCTCGGCGATGCGGCGCCGGCGGTGTTCCAGGTCAACTGGTTCCGGAAGGACGCGGACGGCGAGTTCCTCTGGCCCGGCTTCGGCGAGAACGCGCGGGTGCTGCAGTGGCTCGTCCGCCGCCTCGAGGGGCTGGCGGAGGCGCGGCGGAGCCCCCTCGGCGACCTGCCGCTCGCGATCGACACGCACGGACTGCTGCTCTCCGCGGCCCAGAAGGAGGAGCTGTTCTCCGTCCCGGTGGAGGCGTGGCTGGAGGAGTGCGCGCTCACGGAGGAGTTCTTCACGCGGTTCGGCGACCGGCTGCCGCCCGAGCTGACCGCCGAGCTCCAGGCCCTGCGGCTCCGGCTCCTCGCCGAGAAGCTGCCGCTGGCGGCCTGATCCCCCTGACCGAGCCGGCTCCGGCCGGACACCCCTGTGGCCCGCGGGCGGATCATCCCCCTTTCCTCGCACCCCCGCGGGTCCACTCCCCCCTTCCGCTCCCACGACGACGGGCACCATGACCGACCGCATCACGCTCCGCTTCCTCGCCGCCCCGCAGGACGCCACCGCCGACGGCCGCAGCGCCCAGGCCGGCCGCGTCCTCGAATGGATCGACAAGGCCGGCTACGCCTGCGCCGTGGGCTGGAGCGGCGGCTACTGCGTGACGGCGTACGTCGGCAACGTCCACTTCACCCGGCCCATCTCGGTCGGCAACCTGATCGAGGCGACCGCCCGCGTCATCCACACCGGGCGCACGAGCATGCACGTGCTGGTGCAGGTCGCGCAGGCGGATCCGCGGACCGGCCTCTACGAGGACGCCACGCACTGCCTCCTCGTGTTCGTGGCCGTCGACGACGAGAAGAGGCCGCGGTCGGTCCCGGAGTGGCGGCCCCGCTCGATCGAGGACCTGTCCCTCGCCGAGGGCGCCGCCGCGCGCATCGAGGGCCGCCGACGGCTGCACGACGTGATGCGCGCCCAGGAGTACACCGAGGAGGGCACCGGTCCGCGGATCGTGTTCCGCTTCCTCGCGGCGCCGGGCGACGTCAACTGGGGCGGCAACGCCCACGGCGGGATCGTGATGCGCTGGATCGACGAGGCGGCCGACGCGGTCGCGCAGCGCTGGACCGGCCGCGACGCGGTGGCCGTCTACTCCGGCGGGATCCACTTCTACCGTCCGGTGCGCATCGGGCACCTCGTCGAGGTGGAGGCGCGCCTCATCCACACGAGCGCCCGGAGCATGCACCTGGCGGTGCACGTGCGCTCCGGGGACCCGCGGACCGGCGAGCTGGAGCTGACCACGCAGTGCCGGAGCGTCTTCGTGGTGCGGGGCTCCGACGGGGCGGCCGAGCCGGTCCCGCCTCTCGAGCCGCGGACCGAGGAGGACCGGCGTCTGGACGCCCATGCGCGCGAGCTGATCCTCCTGCGCGCGGCGCTGCCGCCGCTCCCGCTCGCGGGGACGGCCGGCGCTAGGGTCGGAGCGTGAAGCTGCCGATCCTCGTCCTCAACGGCCCGAACCTGAACCTGCTCGGCACCCGCGAGCCCGAGCTCTACGGCTCGGACACCCTCGTCGACGCCGAGGCGCTGGCGGCGGAGGCGGCCGAGCGGCACGGCTTCACGGTCGAGACCTTCCAGAGCAGCTCGGAGGGCGCGATCGTCGACCGGCTGCACGCGGCTCGCGGCTCCGTCTCGGGAGTGGTGCTCAACGCCGGGGCGTACACGCACACGTCGATCGCGATCCGCGACGCCGTCCTCGCGACCGAGCTGCCGATGGTCGAGGTCCACGTGAGCAACGTGCACCGGCGCGAGCCGTTCCGGCAGCACTCCTACCTCTCGGACGTCGCGATCGCCGTGATCGTCGGCGCGGGGATCGCCGGCTACGGCTACGCGGTGGACGTGCTCGCGCGAGCGGCGGAGAAGCGATGAGCGGCCTCGGACGCTCCTTCGGCAGCGCGGTCGACGCCTACGACCGCGGGCGGCCCGGCTACCCCGACGACGCCGTCGACTGGATCGTGGGGCACGCCCCCGCGCGAGTGGCGGGCGCCTTCGTCCCGGAGCGGGCCCGCGCGGCGGGAGCCGACGCCTCCGATCGGCTGCGCGCCGTGGACCTCGGCGCGGGAACGGGCAAGTTCACCGCGTCGCTCGCGTCCCGCGGCCTCGCCGTGACCGCGGTCGAGCCCGACGCGGAGATGCTCGCGCGGCTCGCCTCGAATCTGCCGGGGGTCCGCCCCGAGGAGGGGACGGCCGAGGCGATCCCCGCCGCGGACGCCTCCGCGGAGCTCGTCACCGCCGCGCAGTCGTGGCACTGGGTCGACGCCGAGCGCGCGGGAGCCGAAGTCGCCCGCGTCCTGGTGCCGGAGGGCGTGCTCGCGCTGGTGTGGAACATCCGCGACGAGTCGGTCCCCTGGGTGCGCCGGCTCGGCGAGGTCGCCGGAGCCTCCTCCGCCGAGCGCTTCGAGACGCTCCGGCCGCCGCTCGGCTCCGCTCTCGAGCGGGTGGCGTTCGCGGCCTTCGATTGGTCCTTCGAGCTGGACCGAGCCGGGGTGCGGGACATGTTCGCGTCCCGCAGCTCCGTCATCGCGATGCCCGACGAGGAGCGCGCCGCGGTCATCGCGGCGGTCGACGCCGTGGTGGACGAGGAGTCGGGCGGGAGCGGGACCGTCGCGATGCCGTACTCGACGCGCGTGACGATCGCGCGCCGCTCCTCCTCCGCCTGACTCCGCGCCGCGCGCCGCGGACCGCCCCGCCCGCCGACTACCCTCGGAGGGCGCCGCACCGGCGCGAGCACCGAGAGCACGAGGAGAGACGCACGTGAGCATCATCGCCGCCGCAGACGGGTCCGCACTGGGCAACCCCGGCCCCGCCGGCTGGGCCTGGTACGTCGACGACGAGCGCTGGGCCGCGGGCGGCTGGTCGCACGGCACGAACAACATCGGCGAGCTCACCGCGGTGCTCGAGCTGCTGCGCGCGACCGCGCAGGAGGAGGAGCCGCTGCACATCCTCTGCGACAGCCAGTACGCCATCAAGGCCTGCACCGAGTGGCTGCCGGGCTGGAAGCGGAAGGGCTGGCGCAAGGCCGACGGCAAGCCGGTGATGAACGTCGAGATCATCAAGGCGCTCGACGAGGAGCTGCAGGGCCGGGCCGTCACCTTCGAGTGGGTGAAGGGGCACGCCAACCACCGGATGAACGAGGCCGCCGACGTCCGCGCCCGGAGCGCCGCGACCGCCTACCAGCGCCGGCAGCCCGTCGACGCCGGACCCGGATGGCCGACGGCCGCCGACGCGCCCGCCGCGGCCGCTGCGCCCCCCGTCGAGGACTCCGCCACCCTCTTCTAGCCGCGTTCCCCCTGGGGCAGCCGCAGCAGCCCCGTCGCCACCAGCTCGCGCACCCGCGGCAGCACCGAGTCGGACACCGCCTCCTCCTCGGCCTGGAGGAGCGAGGCGACCGCCGCCGCGATCGCCGCCACCGAGAGCTCGCCGTCGCAGGCGCCGACCACGGCGGCGAGCACCGTGTCGACCTCCTCGACCCGGGCGAACCCGCCGCCCTGGCGCAGCCGCAGCACCGTCGGATCGTCGTTGCCCGGCCAGTAGTGTCGCTCCTCCGTGACGTCTCCGGCGACGACCAGGGCGAGACCCGCCAGAGCGCGATCGTCGATCGACGCGAGGGCCTCGGCCGCGTCGAGGCAGGCGGCGAGGTGGCCGCCCAGGCCCGCGGTCGCGACCGGCGTGGTGATCCGCTCGAGGCGGCGGATCGGCGGGCGGGGCTGCTCGGGCAGGCGGAGGGTGACGTAGCCGAAGCCGACGCCGGTCACCCCACGCCGCTCGAAGTCGGTCAGCCAGGCGTCGACCAGCGCGTCGAACGCGGGGCCGCGAGTCGTGCCGCCGTCCCGGATCCAGGTCTCGGCGTAGACCGCCGGATCCTGACGCTCGCGCTCCACGACCCAGACGTCCAGCGGAGAGGCGGTCCCGCCCATCCAGGCGTCGAGCCCCTCGGGCCCCGCCTCGAGCGCCTGCTCCAGCGGGCTGCGGGCGTCGGCGAGCCAGTCCGCGATCCGGTCGAAGGCGTCTGCGCCCTCCCGGTACTCCCAGTTCCCCAGGAGCTGGGCGACACCGCCGGGCACCAGGTGCTCGGCTGCTCCGAGGATCACGCGGCGCACGATCTCGTCGCCCTCCAGCCCGCCGTCGCGGTACTCGTAGGAGGGGACGCCCTCGGCTCGCGGCGTGATGACGAACGGCGGGTTCGTGACGATGTGGTCGAAGCGCTCCCCCGCGACCGGCTCGTAGAGGCTGCCGAGGCGGAACTCGATGTTCTCGATCCCGTTGAGGGCCGCGGTGAAGGAGGCGAGCGCGAGCGCGCGCTCGGAGATGTCGGTGGCGACCACCTGCTCGGCGTGGCGGGAGGCGTGCAGCGCCTGGATCCCGCAGCCGGTCCCCAGGTCGAGCACGCGGCCGACGGGCCGCTGGATCATCAGGCCGGTCAGCGTGAGGCTCGCGCCGCCGACGCCGAGCACGTGGTCCTCGTCGAGCGCGCGGCCGAGGGCGAGCTCCCCGAGGTCGGAGGCGATCCACCAGGAGGCCGCGCCGCGCTGGTCGACCACGTCGTAGGGGCGCAGGTCGAGGGCCGCGGTGACGACGGCTCCGGCCTCGACGCGCACCAGGCCGAGCTCCACCGCCCCCTCCAGCGCGAGAGCGCCGAACGCCTCGTCCGCGTCGTCGGCCGAGACGGGATCGGCCAGGAGGAACAGGCGGGCGAGGGTGGCCAGCGCGTCGTGGTCGCCGCTGCGCTCGAGGGCGCGGCGGGCGGGGACCCGGTCGCCGCGGTGCAGCGCCTCGGCCGCTTCGTCGCCCCAGAGCCCCCGCACGGCGTCCACGCCGTAGCGGGCGCGGATCAGATCGTCGCGCAGGAGGGCGATGCGGGCTCGGTCGAACGGGTCTGCGGAGAACACCGCTCCATCCTCCTGCACGCGGGTCGGCCACCGGGGCCGCCGCGGCCGTACGATCGGAGGCATGCCGCTGACCGGAGAGTACGAACCCAGCACGTCCGAGTGGGCCCGCGAGCAGGCGGAGCTCTACGAGCGGACCGGCGGAGCCGAGGGGAACCTCCTCCGCGGCCGCCCCATCATCGTCCTGACCACCGTCGGCTCGAAGAGCGGGAAGCTCCGCAAGACCGCGCTGATGCGCGTCGAGCACGAGGGCGAGTACGTGGTCGTCGCGTCCAAGGGCGGCGCGCCCGAGCACCCCGTCTGGTACGGCAACATGCTCAAGGAGCCGCACGTCGAGCTGCAGGACGGGCCCGTGAAGAAGGACTACGCCGCGAGCGTGCTCGAGGGCGATCTGCGCGCGGCCTGGTGGGAGCGCGCGGTCGCCGCGTGGCCGGACTACGCCGAGTACCAGACGAAGACCGAGCGGCAGATCCCGCTCGTGCTGCTCACTCCCTGGTCCTGAGCGCGGCGGGCGGCTCGGCCCGTCGCTGAGGCGGCCGTCCTCCGGTCGAGGACGC
Source organism: Rathayibacter sp. AY1E6 (assembly GCF_002931115.1). NCBI lineage: Bacteria > Bacillati > Actinomycetota > Actinomycetes > Micrococcales > Microbacteriaceae > Rathayibacter > Rathayibacter sp. AY1E6. The sequence goes on from NZ_PSVK01000008.1 coordinate 38,780, forward strand.
GCCGCACGGCAGGCGCCTCACGCGGGCGGCGAGCCCAGCGGATCCGGTCCGGCCTCAGACCCGGGCCGCGATGAGGTCGAGCACCTTCGGGCTCGAGAGCAGCGCGAAGTGGCCGACCACCGAGACCGCGATGTTCTCGTGCGCCCCGGCGAGGCGGCTCCCTCCGGGGATGTACTGGTCGCGCATCCCGTAGATCGACGTGATGCGCGCGTCGGCCTCGCGCTCGGCCAGCAGGGTGCGGATCAGCGGGCGGTGGGGCGCGAACTCCCGGAGCGCCCGCGCCGGGGCGATCCGTGCGAGCGACGAGCCGTTGAACGGGGTCGAGACGGCGATCATGCGCTCGATCCGCCCGTCCTCGCGGTCGTCGACGACCATCATGTGCTTGCCGATCAGGCCGCCCTTGCTGTGCGCGACGACGACGACTCCGCGCAGATCGTGCTCGCGCAGGTAGTCCTGGCCGAGTCCGGCCGACGCGACGATCGGCCGCGTGTTGTAGCCGAGCGCGGGCAGCACGTGGATCGGATGGCCCGCCGCGTGCAGCCTCTCGGCGATGGGCCGGAGGAACTGCCACGTCTCGTAGATCCCGGGGATGAGCAGCACCGGAGCGCCGTCGCCGGACGCGTACCGCGACACGTCCCAGCCCTCCCGCAGGTGCACGAAGCGCGAGCCGTAGGCGTAGCGGTAGTCGCGGAGGTACGCGCGCCGCAGCGAGGTCGAGCGGCGCTGGCGGGCGGAGTCACGCGCCGGCATGGGCCCGCTCCAGCTCCGCGATGTCGAGGCGGCTCATCGCGAGCATCGCCTGCAGAGCGCGCGCGGACGCCTCGGGGTCGGCGCCTCCGAGCAGACGCGGGAGGACCTCCGGCACGATCTGCCAGGACAGCCCCCAGCGGTCGCGGAGCCAGCCGCACCGGCTCTCCTCGCCGCCGTCCGCGATCAGGGCGTCCCACAGCCGGTCGAGCTCGGACTGGTCGCCGACGGTCACGACGATCGAGACGGCCTCGGTGAACGGGAACCGCGGCCCGGCGTTGATCGCCTGGAACCGCTGCCCGTCGAGCTCGAACGTCACCGACAGCACCTCGCCGGGCGACGGGGAGCCCTCCGGCAGCACCTGGCTTCCGGTGATCCGCGAGTTCGGCACCAGCTCCGTGTAGAAGCACGCCGCCTCCCCCGCGCCGTCGTCGAACCAGAGGAAGGTGCTGACCGCGCCCATCGGAGTCTCCGTCCTGCGCGGGAGGGTCTCCGCGGCTCCCTCAGTGTGCCGCGGAGGCGCCCTCCCCGCGACGGATCACAGCGGGTTGACGCCGAACGCCGTGGCCAGCTTGTCGATCTTCTTGGCGCGGCCCAGCCGGGGCAGGTCGCTGCCGTCGCGGATGACGCGGCCGCGGGCCTCGAAGTCGTCGAGGAAGTCGCGGGCCCAGGCGACGTCGGACGGCGTCGGGCTGATGACCTCGTTGATCACGGCGAGCTGCTCGGTGTCGAGGCAGAGCTTCCCGGTGAGGCCGAGCGAGACCGTGAGCGCGGACTGCTCGCGCAGCACGGGGTGGCTGTTCGAGACGGTCGGTCCGTCGATCGGGCCGGGCAGGTCGCCGATGCGCGAGGCGACGACCAGGCGCGAGCGCGGGTAGGCCATCGCGAGGTCGTCGGCGCTGGTACCGGTGTCGCGGCGGTAGTCGCCGCTGCCGAACGCGAGGCGGAAGGTGCCGCGGGCGCGGGCGATCGAGACCGCCTCCTCGATGCCGAGGGCGGACTCGACCAGGGCGAGCACCGGGGTGGAGCCGCCGAGGCGATCGAAGGTCTCGGTGACGTGCTCAGCGGCCTCGGTCTTGGCGAGCATGACGCCGGCGAGGCCGGGCAGGCCCTTCAGCGCGTCGACGTCGTCGGACCAGAACGGGGTGGAGTGGTCGTTGATGCGGACCCAGGCGCGCTTCTCGCCGGTCAGCCACTCCGCGACGTCGGTCCGCGCGTCGGGCTTCGCCTTGGGGTCGACCGCGTCCTCGATGTCGAGGACGATCTGGTCGGCGCGGGACGCGTGCGCGGCGTCGAACGTCTCGGTGCGGGTGGCGTTCACCAGCAGCCAGGAGCGCGCGATCTCGGGGGCGACGTCGCGCCCCTTCCGCTTCGCGATGGCGGTGGTGGTGGTGGTCTCGGGCAACGTCACGTTCGGGTCCTCTCGGTGGCGCGGTCCTCGCTCCGCGGACGCCACCGCTCTGCGACGGCGCCGGGGACAAGGGTAGCGGCTCCCCGTCGGCGGGGCTCCGGGCACTCCGGCGTCTCTCCACTCCGGGGCTGCGACGCCCCGAGCGCTCCGGATCAGCGGCCCTCCGGACGCTCCCACAGCGTCAGCACGGTCGTCGGCACCCGGATCCGCTCGCGCGCGACGAACCCCGCCTCCGCGAGCACCGCGTCCGCCTCGCCCTCCGGCAGCGCCTGCCAGACCCGGTCCTCCCCGGCGAGCGCGGCGCGCAGCGCCTCGCCCTCCAGCAGGACGTCCGAATACGTGCCCGTCGTCCTGTACGGAGCGGCGAGGGCGACATCGTCCACGCCCGCGAACGCCTCCGGGTAGGCGGCGAGCGCCAGGCGGGGCCGGAGCGAGACCGTCCCGGAGGAGCCGAGGAGGACGGCGTCGCCCGAACGGGCCCGCTCCTCGACGGCGGCCGCCAGACCGCGGAGGTCCTGCCCGGCCGGCTTCCCGGTGACCGTGCGCATCTGCACGAGGACCGGCAGGGCGGCCACCGCGATCAGGGCGAGGAGGGCGACGCCCGTCCGGGCCCTGAACGAGTCGAGCGCGAGGCCGAGGAGGACCGCGAGAGCGGGCGTGCTCGACGCGAGGTAGCGCGGGGTGAACATCGGCTCGACGAGGAGGGTCCCGAGCACCAGCACCGCGGTCGGCAGCACGATCCAGAGGACGAGGGCCGGCAGGAGCGGCCCGCGCAGGCCGCCCCGCACCGCGGCGACCGCGAGGAGCGCGACGGCGATCCCGGCCAGCCACCACGCGGATCCGAAGAACGGCTCGACCACGACGGTGAACGCGGTCACGGGCTGCAAGCGGAGCCAGCCGACCTGGCCGCTCTGCCCTGCGGCGAGGAGCAGCACCGGCACGGCGCCCAGTGCTGAGAGGGCGCTCGCCGGGAGAGCCCGCACGGCACCCCGGGGCGCCGCGGCCGCGGCGAGAGCGACGAGAGCCGGCAGCACCAGCACGGAGTAGAGGAACACGGCGTTCGCCAGACCTGCGACGGCCGCGAACGCGGTCCAGCGCAGGGCGCCTCCGGAGCGGGCCGCCCGCACGACGAGGACCGCCGCTCCCACCACGAGCGCGGTGGCCAGAGCGGAGGATCGCGCCTCGGTCCCCGAGAACGAGGACCGCGGGAGCAGCACGAGCACCGCGGCGGCGAGGAGTGCTGCCCGGGGCCGGTCGAACGATCGCAGCAGGACGACGACGCCCGCCGCCGCCGCTCCCGTGGCGAGAGCGGACGGCGCGCGCACCGAGAGCTCCGACTCCCCGGCGATCGCGATCCAGCCGTGCATCAGCAGGCCGTAGACCAGGTGCACCGCGTCCTTCTCCTGCACGAAGGCGAGGAGCTCCCCCACCGGGAGCCGCGCCAGGCGGAGGGTCGCGGTCTCGTCGTTCCAGTAGGAGGGGATCCAGGAGCCGACGAGGGTCAGCGCGGTGGCGAGGGCGAGGACCGCGCTCGCGGGCAGGGTCCGGAGCGCGCGCATCCCGCCAGCGTAGAGGCCGGGCTCAGCGCGCCGAGCGCTCGGCGAGACCCTTCGCGTACGCGGCCTGGCCGACGTGCTGCGTGTCGTCGTCGATCACCGAGACCAGCCGCACCCCGAGGGTCACCGGCGGATCCCACTGCTCGTCGACGACGCGCGCGAGGTCCTCGTCGCCGAGCGTGTCGAGGAGGGCGAGCGTCTGCCGGTGCACGGCGTCGGCGTACTCCGCGAGCAGCGCGGCCGGCACCGCGGCGAGCGCCGCCACCTCGGCCGGCTCCTGCCCGTAGCCGGTCTCGTCGGGCCCCAAGGGCAGGCCGGACCGGCCGTGGAAGCCGTCGGCCGTCCACACCTGCTCGTGGCCGGCGAGCGGGGCGAGGTGGTCGTCCTGCACCCGGACGAGATGCCAGACGAGCCAGGCGGGCGAGTTCGAGCGGGCGTCCGCGCGGAACGCGAGCTGATCGGGGGTGCTGTCGTCGAGGACGGCGTGCACGTTCTCGTGCACCCGGCCGAAGGCGTCGCGGAGGAGGTCGATGGCTGCGCTCATGCCGCCAGCCTGCCGCTCCCGCGCCCGGCGCGGCACCCCCTCCGCGCGCCTCGGAGGAAGTGCGAAGGCGGGTGCCCGATACTCGGCCCGTGACCTCCGGATCCTCGAACCTGGCGACGAAGCCGTGGCTGACCTCCTACGCGGAGGGCGTGCCCGCCGAGATCGACCCTCCCACCCAGACCCTCGTCGACCTGCTCGAGGACTCGGTCGCGCGGTACCGCCGCGGCACCGCCCTCGAGTTCTTCGGCGCCGAGACCAGCTACGCCGAGCTCGGCGAGCAGGTCGCGCGCGCGGCGGAGGGCCTGCGGCGCCTGGGCGTGCGCGCCGGCGACCGCGTCGCGCTGGTGCTCCCGAACTGCCCGGAGCACGTGGTGGCGTTCTACGCCGCTCTCCGCCTCGGAGCGATCGTGGTCGAGCACAACCCGCTCTACACGCCGCGCGAGCTGCGGCGGCAGTTCGAGGACCACGGCGCCCGGTTCGCGGTCGTCTGGGACAAGATCGCCGACGTCGTCGCGACCATGCCCGCCGACCTGGGCATCGAGCGCGTCGTCTCCGTCGACCTCACCCGGTCCTTCCCGCTCGGCAAGCGCCTGGCGCTGCGGCTCCCCCTGCCGTCGGCGCGCCGGTCGCGCGAGAAGCTGACCGCGACCCCCCGCAGCCGCTCCCTGGTGCCCTTCGCGTCGCTGCTGAAGAACCGCCGCATCGCGCGCTCGCACCCCCGCCCGGTCCTCGGCGACACGGCACTGCTGCAGTACACGAGCGGCACCACCGGGACGCCCAAGGGCGCGATCCTCTCCCACGCGAACCTCCGCGCGAACGCCCTGCAGGGCCGCGCCTGGGTGCCGGGCCTGCGCGAGGGCGACGAGACGTTCTACGCGGTGCTCCCCCTGTTCCACGCCTACGGCCTGACGCTGTGCCTGACCTTCGCGATCAGCATCGGCGCGAAGGTCGTGCTGTTCCCGACCTTCGACGTCGGCCTCGTGAAGGCGGCCGCGAAGTCGTCGCCGCCCACCTTCCTCCCCGCGGTGCCGCCCGTGTACGACGCGCTGGCCCGCGCCTCCGAGCGCCACGAGCTCGATTTGCGCGGCATCCGCTTCGCGATCTCGGGAGCGATGAGCCTGCCGGTCGCGACGGTCGACCGCTGGGAGCGCGCGAGCCGGGGACTCCTGGTCGAGGGCTACGGCATGACCGAGAGCTCGCCGGTCGCCCTCGGGAACCCGGTCGGCCCGACCCGCCGGCCCGGCACCGTGGGCGTGCCGTTCCCCAGCACGACGATCCGCCTCGTCGACCCCGCCGATCCGTCGGTCGACCGCGGCCCGGGCGAGTCCGGCGAGCTCCTGCTCCGGGGGCCGCAGGTGTTCCAGGGGTACTGGAAGCGGCCGGAGGAGACGGCCGAGGCCCTCCTCCCCGGCGGCTGGCTGCGCACGGGCGACATCGCGACCGTCTCGGCCGACGGCTTCGTGACGATCGTCGACCGGGCCAAGGAGCTCATCATCACCGGCGGCTTCAACGTCTCCCCCTCCGAGGTCGAGGGAGTGCTGGAGTCGCACCCGGACGTGACGCGCGCGGCCGTCGTCGGGCTCCCCCGCGAAGACGGCGGGGAGAGCGTCGCGGCGGCCGTGGTCCTGCGGGCCGGGACGGCCGTGGATCCGGAGGCGTTGCGCGACTTCTGCCGGCTGCACCTGACGCCCTACAAGGTGCCCAAGCGGATCGTCCCGGTGGACGAGCTGCCGACCTCGCTGATCGGCAAGGTGCTGCGCCGCCAGGTGCGCAAGAGTCTGCTGGACTGAGACGACCGGAGCGGGCGGTGGCCCGCGAGGAGGAGGACGACATGGCGAGGATCGTGCAGTACGAGCGGATCGGCGGGCCCGAGGTGCTCGAGACCGTCGAGGCGCCGGAGCCCGAGGCGGGGCCCGGCACCGTGGTGGTCGCCGTCCGCGCGGCCGGCGTGAACCCGATCGAGTGGAAGGTGCGCTCCGGCCTGCGCCCGAGCCCGCCGTTCGACGGTCCGCGGAGGCTCGGGTCGGACGGCTCCGGCGTGGTCTCCGCCGTCGGTCCGGGCGTGACCGGTTGGAGCGTCGGAGACCGGGTGATCGTCAGCGGCGCCACCGGCACCTACGCGACCGCCGTCGCGGTCTCCCCCGACTCCCTCGATCCGCTCCCCGACGGACTCGGCTTCGAGGAGGCGGCCGCGCTCGGCATCCCGGTCTCCACCGCCTACCAGGCGGTGGTCTCGCTCGGCGTCGCGGAGGGATCGACGTTCGTGGTCCAGGCGGGCGCCGGCGCGGTAGGACGGGCGGCGATCCAGTTCGCCGTCGACCGCGGAGCCCGGGTGATCGCCACGGCGAGCCCGGTGAACCACGAGGCGCTGCGCGCGCTCGGAGCGGTGCCGGTCGCCTACGGGCCCGGGCTGCTCGAGCGGCTGCGCGCCGCAGCGCCCGAGGGCGTCGACCGCGTGCTCGACGCGGCCGGGACGGACGAGGCGCTCGCCGCCTCGCTCGCGCTGGTGGCGGATCCGCAGCACGTCGGAACGGTGGTCGCCGGCCCTCGTGCGGCAGAGCTGGGCATCCGGGCCTGGAGCGGCGGCAGTCCCGTGCCGCTGACCGAGGAGGAGCAGCGCCTCCGCCGCGAGGGGGTGCCGCTGGCCGCCCGGCTGGCGAGCGAGGGGCGCTTCGCGGTCGCGACCGGTCCGCGCCTCCCGCTCGAGCAGGCCGCCGAGGCGCACCGGCTCAGCGAGGACGGCCACGTCCGCGGGAAGATCCTTCTCGTTCCCTGAGCCGGGCCGGCATCCGGCATCCGTCTCCCCACCGCTTCCCCCGCTCTCACCGTCGAGAAGGAGTCCCCGTGTCCACTGACGACACCACCCCCGTGATCCTGGGGGGCGCCCGCACCCCGTTCGCCCGCTTCTCCGGAGCCTTCGCGCCGCTCTCGGGCGTCGAGCTCGGCGCCGCTGCCATCCGAGGGGCTCTCGAGCGCTCGGGCGCCTCCGCGGCCGACGTCGACGCGGTCGTGCTCGGCCAGGTGATCCAGGCCGGAGCCGGTCAGGGCCCCGCCCGGCAGGCCGCGGTCCTCGCGGGCCTGGGCTGGGACGTCCCGGCGGTCACGATCAACAAGCTCTGCCTGTCGGGTCTCACCGCGGTGATCGACGCGGCGCGGATGATCCGGCTCGGCGAGGCGCAGGTGGTCGTCGCCGGAGGACAGGAGTCGATGACCAACGCGCCGCACCTCCTGCTCGGATCCCGCTCGGGCCTGGGTGTCGGTCCGCGTCCGCTCGAGGACGCACTCCTCCACGACGGCCTGCTCGATCCGTTCGACCGCCGCCTGATGGGGAGGGTGACCGACGACGGCAACGCCGCACGGGGCATCCGCCGCGAGCGCCAGGACGCCTTCGCCGCGCTCTCGCACCAGCGGGCCGCCGCGGCCCGGTCCACCGGCGTGCTCGCCGAGGAGATCGTGCCGGTCGCGGTTCCGCAGCGGCGCGGACCGGACCTCGTCGTGTCCGCCGACGACGGGATCCGGGAGGACAGCAGGGTCGAGACGCTCGCCCGGCTGGCACCCGCGTTCTCGCCCGAGGGCACCATCACGGCGGGCAGCTCGTCCCCGATCACGGACGGCGCCGCCGCGCTGGTCGTCGTGTCCCGCGGCTGGGCCCGCGAGCGGGGACTGCCCTGGCTCGCGACCGTCGCCGAGCACGGGCAGGTCGCCGGACCGGACAACTCCCTCCACTCGCAGCCGTCGGCGGCGATCCTCCGGGCGCTCGGCCGCCGCGGTGCAGCGGTGTCCGACCTGGACCTGATCGAGATCAACGAGGCGTTCGCCTCCGTCGTCCTCCAGTCGGCGGACGATCTCGGCGTCGAGCCCGAGGAGGTCAACCTCGACGGCGGGGCGATCGCGCTCGGCCACCCGGTGGGCGCCTCCGGAGCACGGCTGGCCCTGCACCTGGCGCTGGCCCTCCGTCGCCGAGGCGGCGGGCTCGGCGTCGCCGCGCTCTGCGGCGGAGGCGGCCAGGGCGAGGCGCTGATCCTCGAGGGCTGACCGGCGGTCCGCCCCCAGGAGCGCGTCGGCGCCTCCGGCTACGCTCGCGGGATGAGCATCCTGAGCGCCGACGGCCTCGCCTTTGTCACCGAGCGCCACCTGGCCACCCTCTCCACCCCCGGCCGCCAGGGCCGCCTGCACGTGGTCGCCGTGGGCTTCACCTACGAGGACGGCGTCGTCCGCGTCATCACCTCCCGCGAGAGCCAGAAGGTGCTCAACGTCCGGCGGGGCGGCACCGCGACGGTCGGGCAGGTCGACGGCATCCGGTGGCTGAGCCTGGGCGGTCCGGCGACGATCGAGGAGGAGCCGGACGCCGTGCAGCACGCCGTCGAGCTCTACTCCCAGCGCTACCGCACCCCGCGCCCGAACTCCCTCCGCGTCGCGATCCGCATCGACGTCGACTTCGCCCTCGCCTCCTCCGGCCTGCGCGCGGAGTAGCCGGGTGGCCCGCGGCGACGCGCTGGGCGGGGGCGGCGCCGTCTCCTCCCTCCGCACCTACCGCTACGTCCGCCTCTCCCTGGTGGCGGCCGTGATGCTCCTCACGGCCGGCCTCGTCCACCAGCTCGTCGTCGGAGGCCCGCTGCGCTCGATCAGCGCCTCGTACTACACCCCGGTCCGCTCCCTCTTCACCGGGGCGCTCTTCGCGGTCGGCGTCGCGCTGGTCGTCCTCGCCGGGAGGAGCGTGCGGCGCTTCCTCCTGCTGCTGGCGGGCATGACGGCGCCGGTCATCGCGATCGTGCCGGTGCCCCTCGCCTCGGAGGAGCTGCAGCGCCTCCAGGGAGCGGTGTGCCCGGCGGGAGGGGCGTCGTGCCTTCCCGCGACGGCCGCAGGTGAGGTCGCCGCCTCCCTGCCCGCCTACCTGGTCACGGCCGCGGCCGTCCTCGTCGCCTCCGTGATCCTGCTCGCCCTCGACCGGGTCCTCGACCGCTGGGCGCTCGTCCGCACCGCGATCGCCGCCGCCCTCCTGATCGCTCTGGCGGCCTGGAGCACGCTCCCGTCGTTCCTGCGGCTCGGCCACTACGCCGCCGCCGGCGTCTTCTTCCTGCTCATCGCCGTCACCGCGGGTCTGCACGCCGCCGCGGTGCGCGAGGAGGGAGCGAGCGGGCCGGGGACGCCGCGCTTCTACTCCCGCTGCTACGCCGTTCTCGCGGTGCTGATCGCCGCGGTCGATACGGCGCTGGTGCTCCTGCTTCTCACGGGGCGGGGAGCGGAACTTCTCGGCGAGCAGTGGCTCCTGCTCGGCGAGGCCGTCGCGCTCGCCCTCTTCGGGATCTTCTGGGTGCTGCAGACCGTCGAGAACTGGGACCGTCCCGACGTGCTGCTCGTCGCGCGGGGCTGAGGGGGCCGGTGGCGGCCCCCTCAGCCGCTCAGCGCTTGAGGGTGATCGAAGCGCTCCGCCCGAGGTTCCCTGCGGCGTCGTAGGCGTGCGCGACGATCGCGTACCGCCCGGCCGGGTAGGAGGAGGCCGAGACGGTCAGGCGCCACGTGCCGTCCGACGCCCTCGTCGCGTCGCCCAGCCGCGTGGCTCCGCTCCAGAAGCTCAGCTTCGTCGTGCCGACGTCGTCCTTGGCGGTGGCGACCAGGGTGACAGAGCCGCGCACCGTCGATCCGCTCGTCGGCGCGGTGATGACGGTCTTCGGAGCCGTCGTGTCGCGCGACGGCGCGGGCGAGCCCGTGGGTGCCGGAGCAGGTGCCGCGGTGGGCGCCGACGTGGGAGTCGGGGTCGGAGCCGGAGCCGGTTCGTCGCCGAGGCCCCAGGCCGTCCACAGCTCCTCCGCGATCATCGCCTGGCCGGCGACGTTCGGGTGGAAGTAGTCGACGTCCGTCGAGAGCTGGTCGAGCGAGATCGGAGCCGCCGTGAGGGCGCCGCCGTCCCAGACGCAGTCGTTCGCGGTGGATGCGCAGGCCGATTCGAGTGCCTCGTTGAAGTCGGCCTCCCGGTCCTCCGCCGCCGCGAGCGAGGCGGTGTAGGCCGAGCCGGTCAGCGGGGCTCCGGTCGTGGCGTCGACTCCGCGCTGGGTCCGGCAGACCCCGCCCCAGGCCCAGATCGCGGCGCCCGGCGTCGGCTTCACGGCCTCCCACTCCGACTCGATGTCCGGGACCGAGCCGACGAGCACCGTCGCCTCCGGCCACTCCTCGCCGATCGAGCGCAGGATCCGGGTCGCCGACGCGGCGAAGGAGGCCGCGGGCGTCATCGCGTAGCCGTCGCGGGAGTCGGGCGAGAGGCTCAGCGAGCAGAGGTCGTTGCCGCCGATCAGCAGCGTGACCACGTCCGGCTCCTCCCCGGCCGCGACCGCGGCGTCGATCCGCGACTCGACGCCGCTGATGACCGCGCCCGACTTCGCGTAGTTCACCGCGCGGACCGCCGTCCGCGGATCCGCCGCCGCCATCCGGCTCGCGATCGAGTCGACCGCGGGCGCCGATCCCGTCGCCCAGGAGTTCTCGACGCAGTCGCGGTTCACCCCGCAGGTCGTCGCCGCGCGCGTGATCGAGTCGCCGAGCGCGAGCAGCGTCTGCGTCCCGGACGCCTGCGCCGGCGGTGCCGCCAGGAGCCCCGCCAGGAGCGCGATCGCCCCCGCGCCGACCCCTGCTGCTCTCCGCCGTGCCCTGTGTGCTGTGGTCCCCATGTCGTCCCGTCCCCTGGTCGTCCATCGTTCGAGTGCCTCGCGTGCTGCGAGAGCACGAGGGGCGAGCGTACGTCGCCGCGGCTCCCCCGACGGACCGGAGGAGGGCGGCTCCCGTCCGGCGCGGCCCGGATGGGGGACACGGAGGACGCGCGGAGGCGGGCGGCCCACAGCTTCAGGCGCCCGATCGTCAGGACCTGCACGACCGGCCCGCGCGCTCTCCCGCCCGGAGAGCACGTGGACCGACGGCTCCTCCTCGATACTCTGAGGCGATGATCGGCCGTCGCCGTGGAGGGAAGAAGGATCAGCATGGACTACTCGAACGAGGACGATCTCAAGCAGAGGATCGGTATCGACTCCTGGAGGAATCTGTCGAAAGAGAAGTTCATCGCGTTCGCATCCGAGCTGCCGAACATGAGCGAGGAGCTCGCCCTGAAGGTCGTCGAGCAGTTCCCGGATTTCAAGAATCTCGTCCTCGACTCGTTCAGTGAAGTGCGAGATCAGGCGAGTTCAGCCGTTCGAGCCAACTGGAAGAGTCAGAAGAAGGTTCATAGGGCCTTCGCCGAGTACCGCGCCGTCCTGAACCGCGAACTGGATCGTGACACCCTGAGCGCGGCGGACCGCTACTCGGTCCTTCGGCTGTTCAAAGAAGCGATCGATGACGAAGCGCTGAAGGATTCGGAGCACAAGGCGTTCGTGCTCCGTGCACTGGGCATCGTCGCGATGGTCGCAGTCGCCGGAGTCTCGACGGGAGTCGCCGTCCTCGGCGGTCGAGCCAGGATCGGCGGAGACGCCTAGTACCGAGTGCCGATCGAACGGACCACTCCTCCGCCGACGAGCGCGTCGAGGCCGCGAGGCGGTCGACCCGCCGAACAGGCGAGGTTCCCGATCCGGCCGCCGGGAGAACACGGAAGGCCCGCTCTCTCGAGCGGGCCTTCCGTGGTGGTGGATCCGAGGGGATTCGAACCCCTGACCTCTTCATTGCGAACGAAGCGCGCTACCAACTGCGCCACGGACCCGTGCCTTCCGAGCCGTCACCGGCCCGAACAACTCGTCCACACTAGCACGGACGAGCAGGCGCCTCGCACTCGGGTCAGGCCCCGCGGCGGCGCTGCAGAGCCTGGTCGAGGTCGATCGCGTCGACGCCGTCCACGACGCCCATCGCGGCGAAGCGGGAGGAGGGACGCGGAGCCTCGGGAGCGGGAGCGGCGGCACGCGGGACGCGCAGCGGCGCCACCTCGGGAGCGGCAGCGGCGGCGCGCTGGGCGAGCTCCGCCTCCGCTGCGGCGGTGCGCAGGCGCTCCACGGCGTCGATCGACGCCATCGCGGAGGCGGCGACCGTGCCCCGGGAGAGGTAGAGCGGCTTGGGGAGCGGCTGCGGCGTCCAGCTCGCACGGTCCTCGGCGAGCTCCTCGGAGGCGTCGTCCGCCGCCTCCTCGGCGAGCTCGGCCTCGAAGACCTCGGCGCGCCGGCGCTCGGTCGCGGCGGCCGTCGTCGCTGTCGCGGCCGGAGCGGCGGCGCGGCGGCGACCCGGCGCCAGCAGGATCAGCGTGCCGAGCCCCGCGACGGCGAGGAGCAGGCCGACGAGCGGCACCGCGCCCGTGCCTCCGAACGGCAGCATCACGAGCCCGACCAGCGCGGCGACCGCGCCGACCAGCACGGCCAGCGCGGCGCCCTGGCGCCAGCGCAGGACCGAGGGCCCCGATCGCGTGCTCCGCCGTGCGCTCGCGGTCGCCCGTCGCAGCGCGTCGCGCGCCGCCTTCTCCGCCTGTGCCAGCTCCATCGCCTGTGCCTTCTCTTCGGCTCGTCGTCGTGTCTCGGTCACCCGGAGCCGTCGCTGCTGCAGCGACACCTCGCGGGCCGTCGCCTCCGCACGCACGTGCTCGGGCACTTCCGCGGTCTCGGCGAGGATCCGCAGCGTCTGCTGCAGCCTCACCGCGTTGCGCTCGGTCGCGTTGTACGACCGCCTGCGCATCCACGTGGGGATCAGGTAGGCGACCCACAGAACGGCGGCGAGCGCCCAGACGACGCCCCCGCCCAGCCAGTCGCTACTCATGCGGACAACGCTAGGAGCACCGGGCACTCCCGTCCGTCATTACGGGTAGGTGTGTCCGTGCGGATCGCGGATCAGCCGGGGCCCCGTCGGAGGGACACCGGCGCCGTCGGAGGGTCCGGAGAGACCCGAGCGGCGCGAGGCGCGGAGGTCCGCGTCGGTCGGCACGCCGACCTCCGACGGGACCTGCCCGTCGAGGTAGCGGCGGAGCACGCCGCGGGGCACCTCCTCCGCCACGAGGGCGAAGCAGAAGTGGTCGCGCCAGTCGCCGTTGATGTGGATGAAGCGCCGCCGCAGGCCCTCGTAGCGGAAACCGAGCTTCTCGACCACGCGCAGGCTCGGCCGGTTCTCCGGGCGGATGCAGATCTCGATCCGGTGCAGGCCCAGGTCGAGGAAGGCGTGGTCGGCCGCGAGGGCCACGGCGATCGGAGTGATCCCCCGCCCGGCATAGCGCTCGGACACCCAGTAGCCGATCGACCCGGAGGAGAGCGAGCCGTACCCGATGCTCGAGATGTTGAGCTGCCCGGCGAGCTCGCCGTCCCAGTCGATGAGGAACGGCACTCCCCCGCCGGCCCGCGCGTTCTGCTGCAGCGAGCGGATGCTGGCGCGCACGTCGAACGCGGCGCCTCCCCGGGGGTCGGACGCCTCCCACTGGCGCAGCCACGACCGGTTCGCGATCAGCTCCCGCTCGAGAGGGCGGGCGTCGCGCACGCGGATGGGGCGGACGGTGACACGACCCTCGGTGAGCGTCGGGATCGGGAGCGGCATGATGCGACCCTACTGCTCCGCCGCACTGCGGGAGGGGGACTGGACTCCGCGGCGTTCCGTGCTCTCGGGGAACGGAGGAACGGACGGGATCCCGTGCCGCAGCAGGGGGTCCCGTCCGTTCCGGAGGCGCGCTCGCCGGGGCTCAGAGGCCGGCGACGAAGTCCTTCAGCCAGGGCTTGAGGTCCTTGCCGAGGTCGTCGCGGTCGGAGGCGAGCTGCACGATCGCCTTGATGTAGTCGAGCTTGTCGCCGGTGTCGTAGCGGCGGCCGCGGAACACGACGCCGTAGACGCCGCCGAACTCGGCCGGGTCCTGGGCCATGCGCTCCAGCGCGTCGGTCAGCTGGATCTCGCCGCCCTTGCCCGGAGCGGTGTGCTCGAGCACGCCGAACACGTCGGGCTTCAGCACGTAGCGGCCGATGATCGCGAGGTTCGAGGGGGCGTCCTCCTTGGAGGGCTTCTCGACCAGCCCGGTGATCCGCACCACGTCGTCCTCGTCGGTCGCCTCGACCGCCGCGCAGCCGTAGAGGTGGATCTGGTCGGGGTCGACCTCGAGCAGCGCGACGACCGTGGTGTCGCGCTGCTCGGCGACGTCGATCATGCGGGAGAGCAGCGGGTCGCGGGCGTCGATCAGGTCGTCGCCGAGGAGCACGGCGAAGGGCTCGTCACCGACGTGGCGCTGCGCACGGGAGACCGCGTGGCCGAGGCCCTTCGGCTCGCCCTGACGGACGAAGTGCACGTCGGCGAGGTCGCTGGCGTACTTGACGTGCTCGAGCTTCTTGTCGTCCTTCTTCTGGGACAGGTTCTGCTCGAGCTCGGGCACCGAGTCGAAGTGGTTGGCGAGCGCGTTCTTGTTGCGCCCGATGATCACGAGCACGTCCTGGAGGCCGGCGTCCGCCGCCTCCTCGACCACGTACTGGATCGCCGGCTTGTCGACGACCGGCAGCATCTCCTTGGGGATGGCCTTCGTCGCCGGCAGGAAGCGGGTGCCGAGACCTGCGGCGGGGATGACTGCTTTGCGGATTCGAGTGCCCATGGGGCGCCATCCTAGCGGCGGGGGACGTCGCGGGAGTTTCGCGCCAGGACCGGCGACGGAAGGCGCCGGACCCCGTTCCGGGGCGGTCCGGGACGAGCGTCCCTCAGGGTAGTCCGCGCGGAGGCCGGCGCGGGGCCCGGTTCTAGACTGAGCGCATGCCAGCCGACATCACGCACGAGAAGCGGGCGCTGCGCGCCGAGCTGCGCGAGCGCCGCCGCACGCAGACCTCGACCGCTCGCGACCAGGCCGCGGAGCAGATCACCGCCCACCTGATCGAGCTCGCCACCCGCGTGGGGGCCCGCTCCCTCGCGTGCTACCTCTCCGCTCCGGACGAGCCGAGCACCCGGCCGTTCCTGGGCTGGGCCGAGAGCCACGGCATCCGCGTCCTCTTCCCCGTCTCGCGCCAGGACGGCCTGCTCGACTGGGCGGTCGGCGACGGCCACACCGAGACCCAGGGCCTGTTCGGCATGCCCGAGCCCGTCGGGCAGCTGCTCGGCCCCATCGCGATCAACGACGTCGACCTCATCGTCGTCCCGGCCGCCACCGTCGACCGGCAGGGGATGCGGATGGGCTGGGGGCGCGGCTACTTCGACAAGACCCTCGGCTCGATGGAGAAGTGCCCGCCGGTCTACGCCGTCGTCTTCGACAGCGAGCTCGTCGACCGGGTGCCCAGCGAGGTCCACGACCAGGCCGTCGACGGAGTCGTCACTCCCTCCGGCATCGTCGACCTGCGCCACTGACCCCGTCCTCCTTCTCCCCCACCCGCCTCCGAGGAGCCCCCTGTGCCCACCTACTCCTACCGCTGCACGCAGTGCGGCAACGCCTTCGACATCCAGCAGAAGTTCACCGACGACACGCTCACCGAGTGCCCGAGCTGCCAGGGGGCGCTGCGCAAGGTGTTCAGCGCGGTCGGCGTGACCTTCAACGGCTCGGGCTTCTACCGCACCGACTCCCGCTCCGGCGGGAAGTCGAGCGAGGGCGGCTCCTCCTCCTCGGGTGCCGGCTCGTCCGGCTCGGGCGCATCCGGCTCCGGCTCATCCGACTCGTCGTCGGGCTCCTCGGGATCGGGCGGCTCCTCCTCCGGATCCTCGGGTTCATCGGGCTCGGGCGGCTCCTCGTCCGGCTCGGGGTCCTCGGGCTCCGGATCGTCCTCCTCCTCGTCGTCCTCGGGCTCCTCCGGGTCCTCCTCCTCGGGTTCCTCCTCCGGGAGCTGACCCGCCACCCACCGCTCACGGCAGAAACGGAACCATCATGATCAACGGCTTCAAAGAGTTCATCCTCCGCGGCAACGTCATCGACCTGGCTGTCGCCGTGGTCATCGGCGCCGCCTTCACGACCATCGTCAACGCGATCGTGACGGGGATCTTCAACCCGCTCATCGGCGTGATCTTCGACGCCTCCTCCCTCGAGGCCCTGGTCTGGCCCATCCGACCGGGAGAGAACGGCGAGGACCCGACCGTCATCGCCTACGGCTCGGTCGTCTCGGCCCTGATCCAGTTCGTGATCGTCGCCTTCGTCCTCTACTTCGCGTTCGTCCTGCCGATCAACCACCTCAAGAACGCCGCGTTCGCCAAGAAGGCCGCCGACGCCCCCGCCGCGGAGGACAAGGCCCCCACCGAGCTCGAGCTCCTCTCCGACATCCGCGACCTGCTCGCCAACAACGGCACCGCCACCACCGCGAACTCCGGCAAGCACGTCGACTGAGTTGTCCTGTCTTCTTCCGCCGGAGGCGGAAGAAGACCGCGGTCGGCTTCCCGATGGAGAGCGTTCCGTGGAGCGGTGTGCGAACAGTGCGTTCGAAACGCTGGCACGCGTTTCGGACGACACCTGCACCCTCGGCAGGTCGCCTATCGGGGCCTTCAGCGTCTCCGGCGGGGACTGATCGTTCCTGTGTCCACGCCTTCATCGGACATCGCCGGGCATGAGGCGGAAAGCGGTCGATCAGCTAGGCACCGGACGGACGCGATCGTCCGCAGGCACCGGACGGGAAGCAGCCGGTCACCGTCGCCGGGTCCGACGTGAGCGGTCGCCGGACAGCGGCGTGACGCGTTCGCTCGTCGAGGCGGGGCGCGGCGGGGTGAGGTCCGAGGTCGTCGACGGGTCGAGCGTCGACTCGCGGATCACCGACCGGTCCGGCTGACGTCAGTAGTGCGGGGGGACGTCCTGGCGCAGGCGAGCGTCGTTCGGGCCGGTGTCGGGGCGCGCGGGCGGCGCGGAGGGGTCGGCGATCGGAGCGTCGTGCGGGGACGGATCGGTGCCCGGCTTCGCGGGGAGCGTCGCCCGCCGGCCGCCGCGGGTGCGCCGCAACGGGCGGTCGGCACCCGCGGGGGCGTCGGGATCCGGCGCCACGATCAGTCGCGCGGCAGCGGCTTGACGGGCTGCGTCTCCCCCGACGCCGGAGCGGCGGCGGCAGCAGGAGCGGCAGGAGCGGCGGGAGCAGCAGGAGCCTCGCCGGCGGCGGGAGCAGGGGTCTGCTCCTCCCCCGCGGTCGCACCGATCAGCCCGGCCACCCGCGCGGCCACGGCCTCGGGGTCGGCGAACAGCTCGAAGTTGTGCACCCGCAGGTAGTGCCAGCCCAGCCGGCGCAGCAGCTCCGGACGCAGGCGCAGCGACACGCGCAGGCTCTGCGTGCTCACGTCGCGGTCGGTCTCGACCACCACGGCACGGGTCCCGTGCGCGGCGACGAGGGCCAGCTTGCCCTTGTGCCCGATGTTGACCCGGAGTCCGCGGCGCTCGAGGCGCGCGGCGAGATCCACCAGCATCGGCTCCGAGTAGTCGTCGCGGTCGCTCGGCTGGACGCGGTCCTCCGCCTCCTGCAGCACCTGCGCGAGCGCGACCATGCCGTAGCGCATGCGCGACTCGTCGATGTCGCCTGGGCGGAAGCACGAGACGATGTCCATCGAGCGGCGGGCACGGGTCATCCCGACCGCCAGCAGACGCTCTCCGCCCGGCTCCGCGAGCGCGCCGAAGTTCGACAGCAGGCGACCGTGGGGCGTCCGGCCGTAGCCGATCGAGAAGATGACGCGGTCGCGGCTCTGCGCGACCGACTGCTCCAGAGTCACGACGGCGAAGGGCTCGGGCCGATCGCCGAGGATGAAGTCGCTCAGGTCGGTGCGCTTGGCGAAGGCCGTCAGCACCGCCTGCTGCACCCGCACGGCGTGGCGAGGGCTCGCGGTGATGACCATCAGCGACTCGCGCGGACGGATCACGGCGTGCTCGAGCACCAGCTCGACCACCTTCGCGACCTCGGCGTCGACGGACTCGACGGCTCCGGAGTCGTTCTCGGGCATGCCGTGCCCGCTCGCGATGTAGTGGAAGCGGAGCGAGTCGTGTCCGAGGAAGGAGCCGGCCCAGGGCAGGGAGTCGATGCGGCCGCCGTAGAAGCGGCGGTTGACCAGCTCGGCCAGGTCCTCGCCGCCCGCGCGGTAGCTGCGGGTGAGCGTGACGGTGTTGAGCAGCTCGCCGAGTCGCGCGAGCGCCGACTGGGCGTGCAGCGCCTCCACGTCGGTCCGCGAGGCGGTGGAGCCGAACTCCGGCGTCTCGTCGACGCGCAGGCCGAAGGGAGTGGGGGTCTGCGTGACCGGGTCGCCGAACGCGACGACCTGCTTGGCCCGGCGGATCGCTCCGACGTTCTCGGCCAGCGTGGTCGCCCCGGCGTCGACGAGGAACACCGCGTCGAAGGTCGTCTCGGTGCCGATGCGGTGCACCTCGTACGGCGAGGCGAGCCAGGCCGGAGCGAGCACGCGCGAGAGGTGAGGAGCGGCCTTCTGCAGCTCCTGAGGGGTCGTCGCCGCCTCGGTGCGCAGCAGCGCGCGCAGCGCGTCGCGCTCCTGCGGCCAGTCGACGAGCCCGATCTTCCAGGTCTCGGAGAGCTTCCAGGCCAGCAGCTCGGCGCTCGAGGCGGCGTGCGCCTCGTCGACGAGCTTGAAGTCGGCCTCGAGCCGGTCGAGCACGCTCGTGTTGCCGCCGAGCAGCGCACGCTCGTCGGTCAGCATGATCTCGAGCGCCGAGCGCCACCAGGCCAGGTCCAGCTCGCCCGCGACCAGCTCGGCCGGCACGTGGCGGCGCGAGAGGTCGGTGAGCAGCGGGTCCAGGCCCCAGTCGCGCAGGGTGGCGAGGAGGGTCGTCCGCTCCTGGAGGTTGGCCAGCACCTCGCTGTCCTCGGCGAGGCCGGACACCATCGAGGCCAGCTCGGCGAGAGGGAGCGAGGCGAGCTGCAGGTTCGTCCCGCGGCGGCCGAGCGGCTCGTCGAGACGGCTCAGCTGGTCGGTCACCTGCTGGTAGGCCACCTGCACGTCGGCGACGCCGACCGGGACCTCGGGGATCGTGCCGGCGACCGCGTAGCGCTGCCACAGCGTCCGCTGCTGCTGCACCCGGCGGAGCGCCGCGTTGAGGTCGGTGACGTGCGCGCCGGGACGCAGGTACTCGCGGGCGAGCTTCTTCAGGCGCCGGCGGTTGGTGGACGACATCTCGGCGGCCTCGCGGCGCGGCGAGGTGGCGACGATGAGGTCCTGGATCGAGCGGTCGAAGACGGCCGGCTGGAACTTGTCCAGCGTCTCGCGGACGTCCTGCAGCAGGCGCAGGTAGATGCCGAGCTCGGCGACCGACTCGAACGGGCGCATCCGCGTCTGGCCGATGACGTCCTGGGCGCGGTCGAGCAGGCGCGGCAGGTCGCGCAGGTGCAGGCGCTTGGCCAGCTCGTGGGCGATCTCGGCGTCGGCGGTGGAGTCGAACTGGGCCCCGTACCAGGGCGAGTCGCCCGGGCCGTAGCGGAACTCGCCCAGGCGCGCCGACTCGATCAGCATCCGGGTCGCCTCGGGGCGGCTGTGCGCGAGAGCGGTGACGGAGCGGCGGTCGAGGCGGGCGGCGGTCGACGGGGGCGTCCGCAGCTGCGAGAGGCGGGCGAGCTCCTCGAGGGCCTGCAGCGCCGAGACGCCGAAGCTCTCGTCGCGCCGGGAGAGCGCGCCGCGGTAGTCGAGCAGCACCTTCCGCAGCCGGAGCAGGGCGTCGTCGATCTCGCTGACGGAGGGGCGCGCCGCCTTCTCGTTGCGGCCGATCGACTGGATGAGGTCGCGGCGGAGCGTGCGGGGCCCGACCGCGATGCCGCCCAGGCCCGCCGAGAGCAGGCGCTGGTGGATGCTGTCGAGGCTCGACCTGCGGGCGCTGACGACCAGCACGCGCTTGTGCTGGGCGGCCAGGGCGCCGATCGCGTTGACGATGGTCTGGGTGCCGCCCGTGCCGGGGAGGGTCTTCACGACGAGCGAGTTGCCGGCCGCGATGTTCGCGATCACCTGCTCCTGCTCGGCGTCCGCGTCGAGGAGGAGGTTGTCGGTCGCCGGAGGACGCTCGTCCTGCGGGATGATCGACGCCACCTTCTGCGACTGCTGCAGCGCCCGCTTGGCGGCCGGGTTCCCGGCGACGGCGTCGAGGACGGGGTGCTCGAGCATCCGGGCGTCGCGGAGCATGTCGCCCGCCACGTCGGCGAAGCTCGAGACCACGAGGCGCGGGTGCACGGCGAACCACGGCAGGTGCGAGGTCAGGCCGCGCAGCTGGTCGATGACCGGCTGCGGCTTGAAGACGCCGTTCTGCACGGCCAGCTCGACGAACTGCTCGGGGTCGATCGTGATGCCGAACTGCTGCTTGAGGGCGCGCGCGAGCTGCGGATTGAAGTAGGGCTGGCCCTTGAGCTTGAGCTCGAAGTCGCGGCCGTAGCGGCGGATGGCGAGCGGGCGCAGGAGCACGGGTGCGGTGAACTCCGTGTCGCCGGCGCGCCACTGGGCGAGGCCGATGGCGAGGTGGACGCCCTCGATGCCGCGGACCGAGCGCAGCTCGATCCCCTTGTCGGTGATCGCACCCGCGGCGTTCTTCGCGGTGCGCAGGGCGAGCTCGTCGCGGATGAGCGAGGAGAGGAGCGTCGTCTTGCCCGAGATGAACGGGGGCAGCCCGCCGGGGTGCGTGGTCGAGAGCTCGATGCGCGTCCGGGGCGAGTCCACGAAGTGGAGGAGGGGCGACGGACCGCCGACCTTGGCGAGCTCGTCGCGCCACGACTGCCACACCGGATCGGCCACGTTGCCGCCCTGGTAGCCGGCCTCGCCGCTCGTCACCTGCACGGGAGAGGTCGCCGTCGGGGAGAGCCGATGCGCGGACGCCTCCCCCTGGTCACCGGATTCGGGTGAGGTCGCCACCGGTCCGGCTCCTGGGAAATCGTCGACTCGTTGCACACGGACACCCTAAACCGGGCACCTCCGAAAGGCCGTAGCGACGCGGGTCGGCGGCACGGCACCTCCGTACGGCTCACCGGGCCGGAGCATCGGAGGAACGCGGAGCCCAGGGTCGGATCGGCGAGCGCGCCCGCCCGATCGGGGCGGGCGGGGGGCTCAGGAGGGCCAGACGGCCAGGGGCGGCGCCGTCTCGACCCGGCGCTCGTCGCCGACCACGCGGATCCGGCTGCTCACGCGGTCGTGCCCGGCGGCCGCGGCGACCGCGGTCATGACGAGCCGGGCGTGGTCGCGCGTGAGATGCCCGAAGGCGCTCCGCAGATCGACGGGGCGGCCGGTGGCGAGCGACACGGCGATGCGCGCGACCGCCTCCTCCGAGAGGTCGAGGAGGCACGCCTGCTCGGCGAGGACGGCGAAGTCGATCCGCGGCGCGGCCTCCGTGGCGGCACCGGCCGCCCACGGGTGCTCGGGGCGGAGGTATCCGGCGCGGACGAGGAGCTGCTCCGCGGCCTCGAGGCCGGGCCCGGCGAGGACGGGGATCATGCCGCGGTCCGCTCGGCGCGGCGCCCGGAGGCGCGGACCCCGACGGACACGACGGCCGACAGCAGGCAGGCGACGCCGGCGATCAGCGGCGCGAGCCAGCCGAGGACGCTCACTTCGTCGACGTCCGTGCCGAAGTACTGCCAGTGCGCGATGGCGTAGACGAAGAGGGAGAAGAAGCAGAGCGCGACGCCCGTGAGCGCCGACACCAGGTCTGCCGGACGGACGAGGGGCTCGTGCTCCGCCGAGGCGGCCTGCTCGATCGCGGGCTCGGAGAGGGCGGCGGCCGGGACCTGCGGGAGGGTCGCGGTGGCGGGGTGCTGCGTCATGTCTCCGAGGCAACCAGCCGCGCGGTGTCTCGGTCGTCACTCGCTGGCGTGACGTCCTGAGCCGAGCGGATGGTGGGGCGGTCGGCCGGTCAGGGAGCGACGGGGACGTCCGCTCGAGCCGGTCGGCGTCCGAGCGACGACTGGAACCGCAGCAGGTACCCGTCGGGATCGGCCACCACCAGCTGACGGACGCCCGCCTCCTCCGCTCCGACCCGGTACCAGCGGGTCTCGAGCGGCGAGAACGGCGGCGTCCCGGCCTCGGCGAGCGCCGCTGCCGTCCGGTCGGCGTCGTCGACGTGCAGCTGCAGGTTCATCCCCCGGCCGAGCGGGCGCTCCAGCGGTGCCGCGATCCAGTTGCGGCCCCGCTCCGCCTCTTCGAGCATCACGTGCGCGGAGCCGAGGACCAGGTACGCGAAGCCCTCCTCGGGCCGGGCGTAGTGGATCCGGAACCCGCAGGGACCGCACCAGAACCCCAGGCTCCGGTCGAGGTCGGCGACGAGCAGCTCGGGGACGAGATCGGGATCGGCCATCCGCGCGGTCTACGCCTCGGCGCCCTCGGGGCGCTTCGTGCGGCCCGGGAGCAGGAGCAGGCCCGAGACGCCCACGACGATCAGCAGGATGGCCGCGACCGTGACGAAGGAGGCCAGCGCCAGCACGGGCATGATGATCGTCAGGACGCCCGCGATGACCGAGGCGATCCCTGCCGCGATCGGCAGCCACGCGGGGCCGGCGACGGTGCGGCCGCTGGTGATGCTCGAGACGCCGTCGAGGATCCAGCCCGCGCCGATCACGAGGCCCAGGACGCTCAGCGACTCGAACGGGTTCGACAGGCACAGGATGCCCGCGACCAGGATCAGGGCGCCGAGCAGGCCCGCGAGCCAGCGCACCCGGGCATCGAGCCGCAAGGCGGTGAAGGCCAGCAGCAGGCGGAAGACGCCCGCGGCGATCAGGTGGATGCCGAAGACGATGGCGACGGTCAGCAGCGTCGGACCGGGGATCAGGACGGCGATGACGCCGAGCACGATCGCGATCAGCGAGACGGCGATGATCCACCAGCGCTCGACGGAGGTGCGGGACATCGTGGGCGCGGCGGTCTCGGACATGGCGTTCCTTCGCGTCGGGGAGTGCGGACCCCTCGAACGTTAGGGCACCGGGGCGGGGTGGAGCGGGGCCTTGCGCCCGCCCGCCCGAGGACGCAGGTCAGTGGCGCGATCCGGTGCGCGCCGCGGCACGGTGCCGCCGCACGCGGCGCACAACGAGCGCGAGCAGCAGCACGCCGAACGCGCTGTAGATGATCGCGTCGAGCACGCCCGCGTACTGGTCGACGAGCTCGTACTGCGTGCCGAGGGCCGCGCCGAGGCCGATCAGCAGGCCGTTCCAGACGCCGGAGCCGAGGATCGTCAGTCCCGAGAACAGCAGCAGGTTCATCCGCTCGGCCCCCGCGGGGAGCGAGATGAGGCTGCGCACGCCCGGGATGAGGCGACCGAAGAGGACCGCCCAGGTGCCGTGCCGGCGGAACCAGCCGACCGCCTTCTCGAAGTCCTCGCGGTCGACCAGCGGGAGCTTGGAGAGCAGGCGGATCGAGCGCTCCGTGCCGATGCGGTGGCCGAGCGCGTAGAGGATCAGGCCGCCGAGGTAGGCGCCGAGGGTCGCCGTGATCACGACCAGCACCAGGTTCATCCGGCCCTGCTGGGCGAGGAAGCCGGCCAGCGGCAGCACGAGCTCGCTCGGGATCGGCGGGAACACCGTCTCGATCAGCGTCAGCAGGCCGACGCCCGCCTCTCCGAGCGCGGCGATCACCCGCGCGGCGACGCCGACGAGCCCGGAGAGCTCGTCGATGCTGTCGGAGGAGGAGGCGGTCGCCACGGAGGCGGGGGCGAGGGCGAGGGTCGCGATCGTCATGACTGAGAAGCTACTCAGTCCGCCGCGCGCGCACCTGGGAATCCGGCGGCCCGCTCAGGGGCGGCCGGTGAGCACGACGGTGTCCGATCCCTGCAGCCGCACCTCGACCGAGGCGATCTCGGAGAGCGGGAGCCCGGTGGCGAGGCTGGGCTCCATCGTCGTCCCCGGCGCGCTCGTCCACGATCCGACGGCCTCGGTGCCGCCCGAGGTGTCCGTGACGTAGAGGACGTAGCCGGCCGAGCCCGCGTACTGCTCGGCCGTGTCGGCCCAGCTGCAGTCCATGTCGATCCGCGTGCCCCACTGCTGCGGCACGAACCGCACGGAGGCCTCGACGGGGACGCCCGGAGCCGCGGCGAGCGAGACGGTCGAGCCGACGGTCTCGACGGGGGCGAGGGACGGACCGATCGCGGGCGGCAGGGCGACGGCGGCGGCGGCCGAGACGCCCGCGGCGGCGAGCACCAGGCCCGCGATGCGCAGCCGGGTGCGGCGGCGGACGGAGTCGGTGGCCGCGGCGAGGCGGGTCAGCAGTGCTGCCGGAGCCGGATCGCCGGCCGCCTCCGGCTCCTCGACCAGGCGCATCGCCTCGTCCTGGGGCAGGTGGGCCAGCAGGCCCGGCAGCGGGACGAACTCGGCGAGGGACTCGCGGCAGCCGGGGCAGGCGCGCAGGTGCAGCTCGTACTCGCGGCGGTCGGCAGCGGTCAGGGATCCGAGGAGGTACGCGGCGTCCCAGTCGCGGAAGGGGTCGTCGTGCCGGTCGTCGGAGGAGGGGTCGCGGCTCACAGCTCCGTCACCCCCCGCTCCTGCAGTGCGAGCTTGAGGGCCCGCATCCCGTAGTGCATCCGCGACTTGACGGTGCCCGGGGCGATCCCCAGCAGCGCGGCGATCTCGGTGACCGTGCGGCCGCCGTAGTAGGCGTGCACGATGACCGCGCGGTGGTCGTGGCTCAGTCCGCTGAGCGCGTCCGAGAGCAGCCAGGCGTCGAGCACCTGGTCGGTGCGGTCGGCGGTCGGGCGCTCGGGGACCTCGTCCGTGCCCAGCTCCCGGGCGTAGCGGGCGCTGCGGCGGTCGTCGATGACGAGGTTCCGGGCCACGGTGTAGAGCCAGGAGCGGGCGGCGGCCTCGCCCTGGGCGAGGATCTCGGGGTGCTTCCAGGCGCGCAGCAGCGCCTCCTGCACGACGTCCTCCGCCATCTGGCGGTCGCCGGTCAGGCGCAGCACGAACCGCCAGAGCGCGCTGGCGTGCTCGTCGTGCAGCGCACGCAGCATCTGGGCCTGATCCTCGGACATCTCCACCTCTTCCTGCACCAACGTAACGGGGGCCCGAACGGTTCAGCCGGTTCGCGCGAGCGGCCGCACTCTGGTACTCCGGAGTCGATGACCTTCCCCGATGCCGACGACGCCGCCCGCGTGCGCTCCTTCCTCCGCGACAACCGCTCGCGGATGCTCGACGACGTCCGGCACCTCGTGATGATCGAGAGCCCCAGCGACTCCCTCGAGGCGCTCGGCGAGCTGCACGCCTTCCTGGTGCACTGGGTGGGAGAGCGGCTCGGGCACGACGCCGACGTGCAGCACCGGCGTGCGCAGGACGCGCCGACCGCGACCAGCTGGACCGTCCCGGCGAGCGGCGGCGCGAGACCGCACCGGGGCACGCGTCCGTTCGTGGCGCTGCTCGGCCACTACGACACGGTGTGGCCCCTGGGCACGACCCGCTCCTGGCCCTTCGCCGTCGACGGCGACCGCCTGAGCGGACCGGGCAGCTACGACATGAAGGCCGGGCTGGTGCAGATGGTGTGGCTGGTGGCCGCGCTCCGCCACGCCGGAGTCCCGCATCCGGCCGTCCGCCTGGTGATGAGCGGGGACGAGGAGATCGGCAGCGCCGCCTCCCGCCCGTTCCTGGAGCGGCAGTGCGCGGGCGCCGACGCGGTCCTGGTGTTCGAGGGCGCGATCGGCGACGCGGTCAAGACGGCGCGCAAGGGCATCGGGCGCTTCGTGATCGACGTGGTCGGGGTCGAGGCGCACGCCGGGGTCGAGCCGGAGAAGGGGGCGAGCGCGATCCACGAGCTCGGCTCGCTGATCCCGCGGGTGCTGGCGATCGCGCGGGAGGAGGAGGGCACCTCGGTCAACATCGGAGTGGTCTCCGGCGGCTCGCGGGTCAACGTGACGACGGCCCGCGTGCGCCTGGAGCTGGAGGCGCGGATCCGCGGATCCGCCGAGGCCGCCCGCGTCGAGGCCGAGCTCGACGCGCTCGCCGCCGCCGACCCGCGCATCCGGCTGGAGGTGCGCGGCTCCTGGGAGCGGCCCGTCTTCGAGCGGACCGCCTCCGTCGCCGCGCTCTACCGCAGGGCCGAGCGGGTCGCGAAGCGGATCGACGTCCCCCTCCGCGAGATCGCGGTCGGCGGGGCGAGCGACGGCAACCTCGTCGCCGCGCTGGGCCTGCCGGTCCTCGACGGGCTCGGCGCCCCGGGCGAGGGGGCGCACGCGCGCAGCGAGGCGATCGGCATCGAGGGCATGCTGGAGCGGACGGCGCTGGCCGCGCTGCTGGTCGCCAGCTTCGGCGACGAGCACTGACCGGCTGCAGAGGAAGGACGAGCGGATGACCCTGTACGAATCGCGCCCCGTAGGCGTCGTGATCGAGGCTCCGGCCGCGGAGGTGTACGCCTTCGTCTCCGACCCGGCGAACCTCCCGCGGTGGGCCGCGGGCCTCGCC
The DNA here is from genome assembly GCF_002931115.1 of Rathayibacter sp. AY1E6. Taxonomy (NCBI): domain Bacteria; kingdom Bacillati; phylum Actinomycetota; class Actinomycetes; order Micrococcales; family Microbacteriaceae; genus Rathayibacter; species Rathayibacter sp. AY1E6. The sequence goes on from NZ_PSVK01000008.1 coordinate 65,246, forward strand.
TCCTCCGCGCTCGAGCAGGTAGACGGACGCTGGTTCGTCGACTCGCCGATGGGCCGGGTCGAGGTGCGCTTCGCCCCGCAGAACCCGTTCGGCGTCGCGGACCACGAGGTCACGCTCCCCGACGGGACGGTGGTGGACAATCCGCTCCGGGTGCTCGTGAACGGGGACGGCGCCGAGGTGGCCTTCACCGTGCGGCGGCGCCCCGGGATGAGCCTCGACGACTGGGACGAGGACTGCGCGCGGGTCGCGGACGACCTCGAATCGCTCCGGCTGCTGTTCGAGCGCGGGGCGCTGTAGGTTCGTCACAGCTCCGGCGCAGGGCCGGCACCCGTGAGAACGAGGACGCGATGACCTCCCCCGATCGTCCGAGCACCCGCCCCGCAAGCGGCATCGAGCTCAACGGCCTCGACACGATCCAGGAGTCGGAGCGGCACGGCCGCCCTCGCGACCTGTTCTGGCCGTGGTTCGCCGCGAACGTGTCCGTGCTCGGGCTGAGCTACGGCTCCTTCCTCCTCGGCTTCGGCCTCTCCTTCGGGCAGGCGACGCTCGTCAGCGTGATCGGGATCGTCGTCTCGTTCCTCTTCTGCGGTCTGGTCGCCGTCGCCGGCAAGCGCGGCTCCGCCCCCACGATGGTGCTCAGCCGGGCGGCCTTCGGGGTCGACGGCAACCGCCTGATCTCGGTGATCTCCTGGCTGCTCACGGTGGGCTGGGAGACGGTGCTGGCCTCCCTCGCGGTGCTCGCGACGGCGACGGTGTTCGAGGAGTTCGGCTGGGACGGGGGCGTGCTCACCAAGGTGGTCGCGCTGATCGTGGTCGCCGCGCTCATCGTGATCGCCGGGATCGCGGGCTTCCGCCTGATCATGCGGCTCCAGCTCGCGATCACCGTCGCGACCGCCGTGCTGACCGTGGTCTACGTCGTGCTCGTCCTCGACCGGATCGACCTCGCCGCCGTCGGCGCCCTGCCCGCGGGCTCGGCCGCCGCGGTCATCGGCGGGCTCGTGTTCATGATGACCGGCTTCGGGCTGGGCTGGGTGAACGCCGCGGCCGACTACTCCCGCTACCTCCCCCGCGGTGCCCGCACGAGCGGAGTGATCGCGTGGACGACGATCGGCGGAGCGGTCGCGCCCGTCGTGCTGGTGGTCGTCGGCCTGCTGCTGGCCGGCTCCTCGAAGGAGCTCTCGGACGCGATCGCCGCGGACCCGATCGGAGCGCTCGCCGGGATCCTGCCGACCTGGTTCCTGCTCCCCTTCATCGTCGTCGCGCTGCTCGGCCTGATCGGCGGGGCCGTGATGGACATCTACTCCTCGGGCCTGGCGCTGCTCAGCACGGGGCTCAAGGTCTCGCGGCCGGTGGCCGCCGGGATCGACGGCGTGCTGATGGTCCTCGGAGCGGTCTACGTCGTGTTCGTCGCGGGCGACTTCCTCGGCCCGTTCCAGGGCTTCCTGATCACCCTCGGCGTGCCGATCGCGGCCTGGCTCGGCGTCTTCCTCGCGGACCTCCTCCTCCGTCGGCGCGACTACGACCAGGAGGCTCTGTACGACTCCCGCGGCCGCTACGGCAGCGTCTCGGCGGTCCCCGTGGCCCTCGTGCTGATCGGCGCGGTCGTCGGCTGGGGCCTGGTGGTCAACTACTCCCCCGGGTTCGAGTGGGAGGGCTACCTCCTCGGCCCGCTCGGCGGCCGCGACGGCGACTGGGCCGGCGCCAATCTCGGCGTCCTCGTGGCGCTCGTGATCGGCTTCGCAGGGACGCTCGCGATCTCGCGCGGGGCCGTCCGCCGCCAGGAGGCCTCGGAGTGAGCCTGCTCGTCGCGATCGACCTGCAGCACGTCTTCGCCGACGCCGAGTCGCCGTGGGGATCCGGCGGATTCGAGCGCGCGGCCGAGGGGACCCGCCGGCTCCTCCCGGCGTTCGGCGAGCGGGTCGTGACCACCCGCTTCGTCGCCCCGGAGCGGCCCGCCGGCGCGTGGATCCCCTACTACCGCGAGTGGCCGTTCGCGCTCGTCCCCGAGAGCGAACGGCTCTACGAGCTCGTGGCCGGGTTCGAGGGCCACCGCACGATCACCGCGACGACCTTCGGCAAGTGGGGGCCCGAGCTCGAGGCCGAGCTCGACGACTCCCGCGAGCTCGTGCTCACCGGCGTCTCGACCGACTGCTGCGTGCTCTCGACGGCGCTGGCGGCCGCGGACGCCGGAGTACGCGTCAGGGTCGCCGCGGACGCCTGCGCGGGCGCCTCCGAGGCCGACCACCAGCGCGCGCTCGACGCCATGTCCCTGTACGCGCCGCTGATCGAGATCACGACCGTGGACGCGGTGCTGGCGGACCTGCGCGACCGGGGCTGAGACCGCGGTCGGGACGCGAGCCGCTCGCGCCGGTCGGCCCCGCGCGTCGCGGGGCGACCCCGTCACCCGGCATGATGTCGGCATGTCCTCCACCGACGAGCGCGTCAGCCCGGCTTCCCGCACCCTGGTCATCGGCGAGACGCTGATCGACATCGTCGAGCGCGACGGCAGCGCCACGGAGCACGTCGGCGGCTCCCCGGCCAACGTCGCCCTCACGCTCGCCCGACTCGGGCGGCCCGCGACCCTCGTCACCGACATCGCCGACGACGAGCGCGGCCGCCGCATCAGCGCCCACCTCGAGGCCTCCGGCGTGGAGGTCCGGCACGGCGACTCGGAGCGCACCAGCACCGCTCGGGCGGTCCTCGCCGCGGACGGGTCGGCCCGCTACGTCTTCGACCTCTCCTGGAACCCGCCGGCGGCGGACCCGGAGGGCGCCTCCCACGTCCACACCGGTTCCATCGCGATCTTCCTCGAGCCGGGCGGATCCGCCGTGCTCGAGCTCCTCGAGGCACTGCCCGCCGGAGTGACGGCGAGCGTCGACGCGAACATCCGCCCGGCTCTGGTCGGCGCGCACGCCGAGGCGCTCGCGCGCTTCGAGCGGATCGCCGCCGCGTGCGAGGTCGTGAAGCTCAGCGATGAGGACGCGGAGTGGCTCTACCCGACGATGCAGCTCGACGAGGTCCTCAGCCGACTGCTCTCGCTCGGGTCGCAGCTCGCGGTCGTCACACGCGGCGCGGAGGGACTGCTGCTGGCCTCGACCGTCACGCGGGTGACCGTGCCCGCCGCCCGGATCGTGGTGGCGGACACGATCGGCGCCGGCGACTCCGCGATGGGCGCGATCCTCGACGAGGCGTTCCGCCAGGGCCTCGGCGCCGCGAACGGGATGCTCCTCGACGGCCCCGCCCTGCACGCGATCGGCCGCCACGCCGCGCACGTCGCCGGCATCACGACCTCCCGCTCCGGCGCGAACCCGCCCACCCGCGACGAGCTCTGAGGGCCGGGGGCGGACCTTCTGCAGGACGCCCCTGGTGCTCGCGTCGGGACGCGGAGATACTGGGCGCACCTCGACGGAAAGGCGTGCCGTGCCCACTTCACTGAGCCCCTACATCGGCTTCGACGGCTCCGCGCAGGAGGCGATGGAGTTCTACCGGGACGTCCTCGGCGGCGAGCTCAGCTCCAGCCGTTTCGGCGACTTCGGGATGAGCGCGGATCCGGCCGACCAGGACCGGATCATGCACGCCCAGCTCGTCACGCCGAGCGGGATGATCCTGATGGGCTCCGACTCCCCCTCCTCGAGCCCGGCCGAGAGCGGCGCCCGCATCACGATCGCGCTCTTCGGCGACGACGACGCCGAGCTGAGCGGCTACTGGGACGGCCTGGCCGAGGGCGGCATGGTCGTCGAGCCGCTGGTCGCCTCACCGTGGGGCGACCGCTTCGGGATGCTGGTCGACCGCTACGGCGTCGGCTGGATGGTGAACATCGCCGCTCCGCCGGCCTGACGCTCCTCCCCAGTGCGGGATCGGGGCACGCCTCCCCCGGGTGCGTCCACCCGTCCCGCCGGGCGCCGCGGCGGGCGCAGAATGGAGGGGCCGCTCCCGCTCCGGGAGCCGTCCCACCTCTCACGAAGGCTGCAGATGACGATCACGCTCGGGTACAAGGCATCGGCGGAGCAGTTCGGCGCCCGGGAGCTCGTCGAGCTCGCGGTCGGCGCAGAGCGGCACGGCTTCGAGACCGCGGTCGTCTCGGACCACTTCCAGCCGTGGCGGCACACGGGCGGGCACGCGCCGTTCTCCCTCGCCTGGCTCGCCGCGGCCGGTGAGCGCACCTCCACCATCACCCTCGGCACCTCCGTGATGACCCCGCACTACCGCTACAATCCCGCCGTCATCGCCCAGGCGTTCGGCACGCTCGGCGTGCTCTACCCCGAGCGGATCATGCTCGGCGTCGGCACCGGCGAGGCGCTGAACGAGGTCGCCACCGGCTACCAGGGCGCGGGCGAGCAGACCTGGCCCGACTTCAAGGAGCGCTTCGCCCGCCTGCGCGAGGCCGTGCGGCTCATGCGCGCGCTCTGGGCGGGCGACCGCGTCACCTTCGACGGCGAGTACTACTCCACGCACGAGGCGTCGATCTACGACAAGCCCGAGAGCGGCGTGCCGGTCTACATCGCGGCGGGCGGCCCCGTCGTCGCGAAGTACGCCGGCCGCGCGGGCGACGGCTTCATCTGCACGTCGGGCAAAGGCATGGAGCTCTACACCGAGAAGCTGCTCCCCGCCGTCGAGGAGGGCGCCGCGGCGGCCGATCGCGACTCCTCGACCATCGACCGCATGATCGAGATCAAGCTCTCCTACGATCCCGATCCGGCGCTCGCGCTCGAGAACACGCGCTTCTGGGCGCCGCTCTCGCTGTCGCCGGAGCAGAAGCACTCGCTGACCGATCCGGTCGACATGGAGCGCGCCGCCGACGAGCTGCCGATCGAGCAGGTCGCGAAGCGCTGGATCGTCGGCTCCGACCCCGAGGAGACGGTCGCGCAGATCAAGCCCTACGTCGACGCGGGCTTCACCCACCTGGTCTTCCACGCCCCGGGCGACGACCAGCAGCGCTTCTTCGACGCCTTCGAGCGCGACCTCGCGCCGCGGCTGCGCGCGCTCTGACCTCCCGCCTCCGCCACGACCCCCTTCGGAAGGGCCGCTCCCGCATGACCACGGCCACCCTGCTCGCCCGGCTCGACCGCGGCGAGGCGTTGACGCGCGTGACCGCCGAGGAGCTCCTCGGCGCGCGCGGCGACGACCTCGACCTGCTGCTGGAGGCCGCCGGCCGCCTGCGCGACGACGGACTCGCCCGCCGCGGACGGCCCGGCGTCGTCACCTACTCGCGGAAGGTCTTCGTCCCGCTGACCAAGCTCTGCCGCGACCGGTGCCACTACTGCGTCTTCGTGGAGACACCGGGCGGGCTCGCGGCCAAGCGCGAGTCGACCTTCATGGAGCCGGAGGAGATCCTCGAGGTCGCCCGCGCCGGTGCCGAGCTCGGCTGCAAGGAGGCCCTGTTCACGCTCGGCGACCGCCCGGAGGACCGGTGGCCGGTCGCCCGCGCCTGGCTGGCCGAGCACGGCTACGCCTCGACGCTCGAGTACGTGCGCGCGATGGCCGTCCTGGTGATGAGCGAGACGGGCATGGTCACGCACCTGAACCCCGGCGTGATGTCGTGGGCCGAGCTGCAGCGGCTCCGCCCGGTCGCGCCCTCGATGGGCATGATGCTCGAGACGACCGCCGAGCGCCTCTGGTCCGAGAAGGGCGGTGTGCACTACGGCTCCCCGGACAAGGACCCGGCGCTGCGCCTGCGCGTGCTCGAGGACGCGGGCCGCAGCCGCATCCCCTTCACCACCGGCGTGCTGCTGGGCATCGGCGAGAACGCGGCGGAGCGGGCGGACGCCCTCTTCGCGATCCGCGAGTCCCACGAGCGGTGGGGCCACGTGCAGGAGTGCATCGTCCAGAACTTCCGCGCGAAGCCGCGGACGGCCATGCAGAACGAGGTCGACCTCGAGCTGCAGGAGTACGTGGCCAACGTCGCGGTCGCGCGCCTCGTGCTGGGCGCTGAGGCGACGATCCAGGCGCCGCCGAACCTCACCGACGAGCAGGAGCTCGGGCTGCTGCTGCGCGCCGGGGTCGACGACTGGGGCGGTGTCAGCCCGCTCACGGCGGATCACGTGAATCCGGAGCGCCCCTGGCCGAACATCGACGACCTCGCGCGGCTCACCGCGGCGGCCGGCTACCGGCTGCACGAGCGGCTGACCGCCCACCCGCAGTACCTCCGCGACTCGGCCACCTGGATCGATCCGCGCGTCGCTCCCTACGTCGAGGCGCTCGCCGACCGCGGGACCTGGCTCGCCGACGAGGCGGCAGCGGTCCTCCCCCGGCCCTACCGCGACTCGCTCGACGCCCTGCCCCGACCGGTCGCGCCCGCCCTCGGCGCCGTGCTCGCCCGGGCGGAGACGGACCCCGCCGGTCTCGAGGACGCCGACTACCTCGCCCTGCTCGCAGCCGACGGCGACGACCTCGACGCCCTCTCCGCTCTGGCGGACGACCTGCGGCACGACGCCGCCGGCGACGAGGTCTCGGTCGTCGTCAACCGCAACATCGACACCTCCCTCTGGGGAGACGGCGGGCTGACCGTCGAGCGGCTGGAGGAGCTCGCCGACGAGGCGGTCGCGCTCGGCGCCACCGAGCTCTGCCTCCAGGGCGCGATCGGACCGGAGCACCCGGGCGACGATCTGCTGCTGATCGTCCGCACGCTGAAGCAGCGGCAGCCCTCGCTGCACCTGCATGCCTACCGGCCCGGCGAGATCCTCGAGGTCGCCCGGCGCACGGGCCGAACCCTGCCCGCGATGCTCGACGCTCTGCGCGAGGCCGGCGTGGACTCCGTCCCGGGGACCGCCGCCCGCATCCTCGACGACGACGTCCGCGCCGTCCTGAGCGAGGGGACGGACCCGACCGTGGCCGAGTGGCGCGAGGCGATCACGGCCGCGCACCGCAGCGGCCTCCGCTCCACCTCGACCATGGTCTACGGACACGTCGAGACCCCCGAGCAGCAGCTCGCGCACCTGCGCACGCTCGCGGCGATCCAGGACGAGACGGGCGGCTTCACCGAGTTCATCGCGATGCCCTTCGTCCCGGCGGAGGCGCCTCCTTCCGTGGTGCGCGCGAGCCGGGGCGGGCCGACCCTCCGCGAGACCCGCGCCGTGCACGCCGTCGCACGGCTCGTCCTCCACGGCCGGATCGCCCACGTGCAGACCGCCTGGACCAAGCTCGGACTGCACGCGGCGCAGGTCCTCCTCCGCGGCGGGGCGGACGACCTCGGCGGCCTGCTGCTCGACGGGGCCCTGCGGCCCGAGGCCGGAGCGGAGGCCTACCGCTCGCTCGACATCGCGACCGTCGCCCGGCTGAGCGGCGAGATCGGCCGCGGCTGGCGCCAGCGCACCACGACGTACGGCGTGGTCGCGCCGGAGAGGGCGCTGCGGGCGGAGCCCGTCGCAGCGGCGGGTCCGCAGCGGATGCGCCTCCCGGTCCGCGGGACCCGCCGGGCGTCATGACCCGCTCCGAGTACCTGCGGCGCCAGGCCGATCTGGTCCGGGAGGAGCGGATCGAGTCGGGCAGCGCCACCGTGCGGCTGCTGACCGCGGGCGCCGAGAGCCCGCGCGCGGTCCTGCTGCTGACCGGCGTCGGCCGGGGCGCGCGGAGCGAGACCGGGCTGCTGCTGCCGATGCTGGCGCGGCGCCACCGCGTCGCCGCGCTCGAGCTCGCCGATCTCGGCGACCCCTGGCTCGACGGACCCGCCGCGGTCCGCGCCTCCCTGGACGCGCTCGGCGCCGAGGAGGCCGTCCTGATCGGCCACTCGCTCGGAGCCGCCGTGGCCCTCGCCGCGGGCGATCGGCGGGTGCGCGCCCTCGCCCTCGTGGCCGGATGGCTGCGCCCGACGGAGCGCCTCCTCCGCACGGCGCGCCTCTGGCCGATGCTGCCGCCCGACGCGCAGGAGGAGGCCGCTCGGCTCCTCGCCGTCCGCTCGGCCACCGCCTCCTCCCCGTGGGGCGCCGACGTCGCGCGGATGCTCGCCGCCTCCGCCCGGGCCGACGTCGCTGCGGCCGCCTCGGACTGCCGGGTTCCCGCCCTCGTGGTCGGCTGCTCCGCCGACGCTGTCGCCGGAGTCGAGGGCGCCGAGGCCCTGCTCGGCGCGATCGACGACGCCCGCTACGCCGTCCTCGACGCCGGTCACGCGGTGCTCGCCGAGCGGCCCGCCGAGCTCCTCGCCGTCCTCGAGCACTTCCTCGCCGATCCGCACCGCGACCCGGCGGGCAGCGTCCTGGCGAGGACGACGGTCTGATGGACGTCGACGTCGTCGTGATCGGCGCCGGGTTCGCCGGGCTCGGAGCCGCGGTCCGCCTGGAGCGCCGCGGCGGGACCTCGTTCGTCGTGCTGGAGCGCGCCGAGCGGATCGGCGGGACCTGGCGGGACAACGTCTACCCCGGGGTCTCCTGCGACATCCCCTCGCACCTCTACTCCTACTCCTTCGCCCCCGAGGCCGACTGGTCGGCGTTCTACGCCCCCGGGGCCGAGATCCAGTCCTACCTCGAGCGCGTCGTCGAGAAGGAGGGCCTGGCGCCCCGGCTCCGGCTGGGGACCGAGGTGCTCGAGGCGGTCTTCGACGAGGAGGCGCACCGCTGGCGGGTGCGCACCTCCCGGGGCGACTACTCCGCCGCGGTCCTCCTCGTCTGCGCGGGGCGCCTCTCCGAGCCCCGCCTCCCGGCCGTCCCGGGCCTGGGTTCGTTCGCGGGTCCCGCCTTCCACTCCGCACGCTGGCGGGACGACGTCGACCTTGACGGGAAGCGCATCGGCATCGTCGGCTCGGGCGCCTCCGCCGTGCAGATCGTGCCGCACCTCGCCGAGCGCGCCGCCGAGGTGGTGCTCTTCCAGCGCTCGGCCCCGTACGTCGTCCCCCGCCGGAACCGCCCGTACCCGCCGGAGGAGCGCCGAGCCCTCTCCCGCGCGCCCGGGGCCCTGGCGAGGCTCCGCGAGGAGCTGTTCTGGCGCGCCGAGCTCGGCTTCGCCGGCCGCGTCGCCGTGCCCGAGGCCATCGATCGGCTGCGGGCGGAGGCGCTCGGCCACCTCGAGGCGCAGATCGTCGATCCCGCGCTCCGCGCCGTGCTGACTCCGGACTACGAGATCGGCTGCAAGCGCGTGCTCCTCTCGGACGACTACTACCCCGCTCTCGCGCAGCCGCACGTCCGCGTCGTCCCCGGTCCGCTCCGGCGCCTCGAGGAGGGGGCCGCGCTCGGCGACGACGGCGTCCCGCACGGGGTCGACGTGCTCGTCTTCGCGACCGGCTTCCACTCCACGCGGCCGCCCTTCGCCCGGCGCATCCGCGGCCGCGGCGGCGTCCTCCTCGCCGACCGCTGGGCCGACGGCATGGTCGCGTACGAGTCGACCGCGGTCCACGGCTTCCCGAGCCTCTTCGTCGTCAACGGCCCCAACGCGAGCCTCGGCCACAACTCCGCGGTGCACATGATCGAGACGCAGATCGCCTACGTGCTCGCCGCGCTCGACCACCTCGCGGTCTCCGGCGCCGACCGGCTCGAGGTCACCGCCGAGGCCGAGGCCGCCTCCGTCGCACGGCTCGACGCCCTCAGCGCCGACACCGTCTGGACCAACGGCGGCTGCGAGAGCTGGTACCTGGACGACAACCGGCGACTCACCCTGCTCTGGCCCGACTTCGCCTTCGCCTTCCGCGAGGAGCTCGGCCGGTTCGACCCCTCGGCCTACACGACCTGACCGCGGCTCGCTATCGTGACCGCATGACCGACCGCGTGCTCTCTCCCGAACCGCCCGCCGACGGTGCGAAGCCGAAGGGACCGGCCTCGTACTTCCCGAGCATCGAGAAGACCTACGACCGTCCCGTCCAGGACTGGCTGGACCTCGCCGACGAGCGTCTGCGCTCCGAGCCGCACATGCAGGTCGTCACCTGGCTGAAGACCGAGCACGGCCTGGGCCACGGCCACGCCAACGCGATCGTCGCCTACGTCCGGGCCGCCCGCGCCTGACCGGTCCGCCCGTCGTCCGCACAGGCTAGGCCCGCCGGCCTCCCCGGACCACCCGTCGTCGGCGCCCGCGCCGTCCGGGGATAATCGGGGCATGCGCGAAGACGACGACGTCGATCTGGTGATCGACGCGTGGGCCGGGGCCCTGCCCGACCTCGATTTCGCGCCTCTGGACGTAGTCTCCCGCCTCCGCCGCCTCAGCCCGCGCGTGCAGGAGGTTCGGCGGCAGTCCTTCGCCGTCAGCGATCTCGCCCCGTGGGAGTTCGAGCTCCTCTCGCTGCTGCGGCAGCGCGGAGAGGGCGGGATGACGCCCTCGGCCCTGGCCACGCACCTCGCGCTGTCCAGCGGCAACCTGGCCAGCCGCGTCGACCGCCTCGGGGCTCGCGGGCTCGTGGTCCGCGAGCAGAACGCCGCCGACTCGCGCAGCAAGATCGTCTCGCTCACCCCGCGGGGCACGAAGCGGGTCGACGAGGCGATGCGCAATCTCGTCGCCGCCGAGGGCGAGGTGCTCGCCGACCTGGACACCGCGCAGGTGTCGGTCCTCATCGAGTGTCTGCGGCGGATCAGCGACACCCTCGACCGACTGCAGTGAGGCGCTACGCCCGACGAGCCTGAGAGGTCAAGCCCGTTCGGAGAGACGGGCACCGGACGTAGCGTGAAGCGTGCACGGTCGAGGCGTCAGCCACCCGTGCGGATGATCGCGAAAGCGGAGAGCACCATGACACAGATTTCTTCTATCCAACCCGCGCGATGGAGCCGGAACGGAGTCAGGATCGTCGTCGTCCCCGGGGCGGAGCTGCCCCGGTTCCGACTCGAGATCGACGCCCGACTGACCACCGCGCCCTCCCTCGTCCCCACCGGACCCTTCTCGACCGTCGAGGAGGCCGAGCGGGCCGCCGAGGTCGCCGCCGGCCTGCTGGGGGCCAAGATCCCGGCCTGAGCGAACACCGGTCGAGACGGCCGGATCAGCCCGCGAGCTCCGCGAGCGATCCGGTCGGGACCGCGATCCACCCCTCGGCCTCCGCCGCCTCCTGCAGTTCGGGAGGCACCGGCAGGGTCGCGCCCAGGGCGTGGGCGCGGGCGTTGAGAGCGGCGACGACGGCGTCGAACGCGTCGTCGGAGCGGCTCATCAGCGCGAGCGCGGCCGCCGGCACATCGAGCCAGGGCGCGGCCCGTCGCAGCGACTCCGCGGCGAGCGCCACGGCCTCCGGTCGCGTCTTGTACCCCGTGGTGTCCACTCCCCAGTGCCGCAGCGCCGCCGCCGGGTACGCCTCGACGAGCCGTCCGCGCCCGGAGCGGTCGACGTCCTCCCCGCTCGCGGCGAAGGCGTCGAGCAGCTCCGCGCAGCGCATCGCGGTCATCCCGAGCCGGTCGGTCGAGACGCTGAGCGGCCAGCGGCCGGTGACCTCGCGCGCCACCCGGTCCGTCTCGCGGTACGCGAGGAGGCGGCGCCAGTCGCGCCCGGCGAGCGTCCGCGGCGAGACCTCCCGTCGCGTGTGCGCGGAGACGAACGCCGCGAACTCCACCGGCCAGCCGAACGCGCAGTCGATCCCGATGACCGCCGCGTCCCGTGACGCCTCGACGATCATCGTGTCCTCGGCGCCGAGGGCGAGCGAGCGGACGACGGCCCGGCCGCCGGAGAACTCGAGGGCGGCGAGAGCGGTGCGAACCGGCTCCGCAGCGAGGTCGACACCGATCGTGAGCACGGGGACAGGGTAGGCGCTCCGGCGCTACGCTCGAGCGATGACGCCGCCCGCTCCCTCCCCCCGGGCGGAGTCGGCCCGCGTGCCGGTCGCGCTCCTCCGCCTCCTCGTGGCCGCCGCCGTGCTCGTCGCCGTGATCGCGACGGCCGTCGACACCGCCTCTCGGACGCCGCTGAACCCGTTTAACTTCTTCGGCTTCTTCACCATCCAGAGCAACATCGTGCTGGCCGTCGTGCTCGGAGCCACCGCCGTGCTCGCGCTCCGCCGCCGTCCCGCGCCCGGCGGGCTCGTGCTGGTGAGGGGTGCCTTCACCGGGTACATCATCATCGTCGGCCTCGTCTACAACACCCTCCTCACCGATGTGGCGGGCGGAGTGGCGCTACCGTGGGCCAACACCGTCATGCACGTGCTGTTCCCCGTCTACGGACTGCTCGACTGGCTGCTGCTCGCGGATCGCCCTCCGCTGCCGTGGCGGAGGCTCTGGCTGGTCGTGGTCTACCCGATCGTCTGGCTCGTCGTGGTGCTGATCCGCGGAGCGACGGACGGCTGGGTGCCCTATCCGTTCCTGGATCCCGCGACCGGGTACGGGCAGGTGTCGGTGTTCGTCGTCGGGATCGCGGTCGCGTTCCTCGCGTCGGGGGCGCTGGTCTGGGCGATGAGCCGGCTGCGGATCGTGCCGGTGGCAGGCGGCTGAGAGGACGCTCGCCTTCCAGACGGTTCCGCCCGCCGGACGACCGGATCCGCTGCCGTCGCGCACATCCGGCCCGTTCTGGGGTCACCCGTTCGGGGTCATCCGGGGCGCCGCTCCCCTAGCGTCAGCACCGACGGCTCCCCCACCGTCCTCCCCCTCGAGAACGGTCCCCCATGAGCCTCTCCCTCTCCCGCCCGCCGACCCCGAGCCGCCGCGTCCGCGCCCTCGCCGTCGGAGCCGCGCTCGCCCTCGCCGCCGCGCTGCTCCCGGCGCAGGCCGCCGCCGCCGCCACTCCCGCCACCCTCTCGGTGCTGAGCCTCGGCGACTCCATCACCCAGGCCTACGGGACCTGCGGCTCCTTCGCGGACTGCCCCCGCAACAACTGGTCCACCGGCACCAGCTCCTCCGTGAACTCCTTCGCCTCCCGCTTGCGGACCGCGCTCCCCGGCACCACCGTCACGACCGCGAACTTCGCCACCACCGGCGACGTCGTCGCGCAGGTCCCCTCGCGGATCGACGCCGCGGTCGCCGCCGGCGTGCGGCCGGACGTCGTCACCCTGCTCATCGGCGGCAACGACCTCTGCTCGCCCGACAACCGCGTCGCCTCCGACGGCTACACGATGACCCCGGCGAGCACGTTCCGCACCGGAGCCTCCGCCGCGATCACGAAGATCCGCACCACGTGGCCCTCCGCCCGCATCGTCCTCTCGTCGATGCCGAACGTGGCCTCCGAGTGGTCGGTCGTGAAGACCGGAGTCGGCGCGCTCGTCTGGGCGGGCGGCGACCTCTGCCGGACCACGCGCGGCGTCAGCTCCACCGGCCGCAGGCTCAGCAGCACCGCCGCTGCCGCCTCCGCCGCTGCCGCGAAGACGCGGACGACGCAGTACAACACCGCGCTGCAGACGGCGTGCAGCGCCGCCGGTCAGCTCTGCGACTGGGACGGCGGAGCGCTCACCGCGACCCCCGTCACCAGGGGCCTGATCGGGACCACCGACTACTTCCACCCGAGCGTCGCGGGTCAGGCGAAGATCGCCTCGATCCAGTGGGCGGCGTCGAACTTCTCGAAGTAGCGGCCTCCGGAGCGGCCGCTCACGCGTCGAGCGGCCGCTCACCCTCGCGGCGGCGACGCTGCTCCTCGGCGAGCCGCGCGTAGTGCGCCTCCTCGCGCTCGAGGTCGGCGAGCTGCTCCTCGGTGCTCTTCGGAGCGGGCCGCACCACCATCGGCGGCGGCGCCTGCTTCCGGCGGCGGGGCACTCGGCCGCCCGGCACGAAGGATCCGCCGTCGCCGCGCTTCCAGTCGTGCCCGAGCAGGAACCACAGCGAGACGCCGATGAGCGGGAGGAAGAAGATCAGCAGGATCCACACGATCTTTGGCAGGTTCTTGATGATGTTGTCCGGCTGCCGTACGACGTCGACCAGCGCGAGCACGGTCAGGACGATGATCAGCAGCGAGAAGACGAACCCCATGCAGACGAGGGTACGACGCCGCCGCGCGAGCAGAGTGCTACTCGGAGAGTCGCATCACGACTCCGGCGTCGAACACTCCGCGGTCCGCTCCTTTCCTCTCGCGCACCGCTTCGACCTCGCTCCAGGCCACTCCGAGCTCCGACGCGAGCGCATGCAGGACTTCCGCGACGTCCGCCAGCTCTTCGACGGACGGGGCAGCCAGGACCTCGTCGCATTCCTCCTTCAGCTTCGCCAGGAGCCAGGCCCGCCGCTCGCCGGCATCGACGGATCTGAAGCGCGCGTCGACACCGAGACCCCAAAGCAGTGCCGGTACACCGTCTCGGACGAGCTTCTCCCTCGTCATGTCAGCAGCCGGACGAGCTCTGATGCTGACGCGACGGACCCGCCCGCGTCGACGTCGGGGGCCCGGAGAGCGTCGACTGCACCACGGACATCGCTCCACGGAGGACGGTCTCCGGTCACATCGACGGCCGGGCCCCATCGAGTACCCTCCGCTGAAAGTGGACCGAGCACCTTCCCCCACCCCGACAACTCCACCCGATACCCGTTCGAACGCCTCTCCGGATTGTGACCTGGAAGAATGACGGCTGGCACCCCTGATGCCACGCACGTCGTCGCGATTCCATGTCCTCCGTGATGCACGACGGCAGCCAGCTCCGGAAACACTTCTTCGAGATCCCAGAGAGCCGCGACGTGGATGGCGTCCGGGACATGTCGATACGAATCCGCTGACGCCTGGTCTCCGGTCGCCACATAGATTTCTCCTTCCCAGTTCTCGAAAGCGTGCAGGAACTCCGAGTCGATTCCTCCTACCGTCCGATAGAACAGCAACCCGGATCCATGCAGACCCGCTTTGACCGGTCCGAGAACGCCAGTGAAAACCACTTCTCTCATACCGACGCGGCTCTCCATTACGTCAAGACTCGGCGCACTCGGTATTGCGATCAGCCCGCGTTCGAACAGTTCTCGAACATCTCGATCGACCAGGGGAAGCCCTCGCCGCCCAAGAGCCTCGTTGACCGCCATGAGCGGTCCGGTCCAGATCTCGGACACTCCCTCGCCCTGATAGCGGTAGCCGACGAGCTGATTGTCTTGGCATAGCGTGACGATCGGGATGGAGAGCGAAGCGCAAGCTACGATCATCGACAATCGGTTATCGTTGATCACCCGGTCCGGCCTGAACCGCTGGAGCACAGCGACGTCAGCAACGACTGCTTTATCGAACACGCCAGGATCTCCCCATTCTGCCCATGGGTCGATGTCTGCGACACCTTCGCGGTAATAGGCTGTCGTGAAGATTCCCGCCTTCGAGACCAATCGATCGTGCACCGCATTCTGCCGACCGAGTAGAACACAGTCCCAACCCGCGGAGTGAAAAGCCCGACCTATGGCTACCAGGCGCGTGACGTGGCCGTTCCCCCTTCCCCACGAGACATGCAGTACAACGGGGCGCTTCATGTCGCCCTCGCAAACCGAAAATTCTCAACGAGCGCGACGACAGTCGAATGCGATGCAGCGGCGACCAGGCCCACCTCTTCTCCCGCGAGAGCGAGTTCCCAGTCGGCGAGATCTGGAGTTGCGTTCGCTCGCGCGATCACCGTACGCAGGTGATGCGGAGGAAGAGAGCGCGTCAATGGCGCGACGACCTTTTCGTGCGCATTGCCGATGACAACGTAGCCATCGACATCGCTACCAAGGGCTAGGACGTCTCGCCATGATGAGATCTCGATCTCTTGCGCTATTCCTGCATAGCCCCGCAGGTCTAGGGCGCCGGGGATCATGTGGACGTGCATGTGATGACAGAGGCGCTCTCCAGGACGACTTCGAAGACAGTGACCGGTACGCCCGTGCTCGAACAGAACGTAGTCCCCGAACTCTGCACAGATACGCTTACCGAGGTCGGCCTCCAATGCGTCGAGCCGCTCTGCCGCCTGCGCATCCATGTCTGCGGCCGATGGATAGTGCTCGGTTGTGTAGATGAGGAGGTGACCCTGCCGAAGGGGAGCTGGATCAGAACAGACCGCGAGTCCGTCTTCCTCCCACACTCGACGCGGATTCGACCTGCAGAAGACCCATTCGGGGTCCCAGGTGACCGACATTCTTCATCATTTCCTTTCGCTCGAACTCGATGAGATGGACTGGACTGCGGCAAGTGCTAGATCGACCTCATTTGTCGTAGTTCTCGGCCCGAAACTCACCCGGACAGTCCCGCCATCGCCTGTGCCGAGAGTCTCGTGGGCCAGAGGAGAGCAATGCAGTCCGGCGCGAACGAGAATGTCGAAGCGTTCTTCGAGGAGCGAAGCAGCAACACTCGGGGTCACACGGTTCATCCGGAACGACACCACTCCGACAGGTTCTTCGGCGCTGGGCGATTCGATGAGGGTGACCGCGCCACCACCACTGAGACCAGTAACGAATCGTTCTCGCAAATCGGTTGCTCGACGCCGCCTTCTGGCGATCTCGGCCCCGTCCAACAGCCTCAGAGCCGCGCCTAACCCGGCGATTCCGATCCCATTCTGTGTTCCCGCCTCTTGCGACCAGGGCAGCCAGCAGGGATGATCCCGACTTTCAGAACGTCCACCCGATTAGCCGGTGACGAAAGGCGACAACCGGACACCTTCTCCGACAACAGCGCCACCAACACCCAAAGGTCCCCCCAAACCCTTGTGCCCAGCGAACACCAGCACGTCCGCAAGACCCGCGTCGACATCAAGGTACCCAAGCGCCTGCGCCCCATCCACGGCGATGAAAACACCGGCCTCTCTGCAGATTTCAGAGATTTCACGGATCGGAAGCACTGAACCGGAGACGTTGGAGGCCCAGGTGACAATGACCCCGGCGACTCCGCCGGCAAGCAGTTGCTCCTGCAGTCGATCGAGATCGAACGGTCCGCTGGTCGAGGGCGGAATGATCTCATGCCTGACCGAACCCTCCTGCGCCGCTGCATGAAGTGGCCGAACCACTGAATTGTGTTCGAAAGCGGACGTCAGGACGCGGCCCCCGATCGAGCCCAGGTGGTGCACAACCGCATTGAGAGACATCGTTGCATTCAGCGAGAAGGTCACCCGCTCCGGATCGATGCATTTGACCAGATCTGCTAGCGACTCACGAGCTGCCCAGACTTGGCCCTCAGCCCAAGCGAATAGCCGGTGCCCCGACCTGCCTGGGCTTGTTCCACGTTAAGCATAGGATTTCATGGCGTCCACTACATGATGCGCCTTGGGAAAAGACGTGGCCGCAGAATCGAGATAAATCACTCCGCACCTCTTCGTGTGGGTCTTCGTCGGTTCGATGTGATGATGAACATATATCCCACAGCCATCCACGCCGACGACTGGCACGAAATGACACTCGCCGCGCCTGGCTCTGTGAGAGCTGGACAGCGGGCGAGCCTTGGCGCCACGTCTGCGCGTGCGCACGGTGTTCACGACCCGAGGGGTGCCACGCGCGCCACACTCTGGTCGCCGAAGGGCACAGCCTGCTACGGTCTCGCACATCGAATTGCGAAGTCACAAGCGAACTGACGTGAAGCGATCACTCCTTTACCGCGACATCGCGGAGTGCAGTCCGCAACGTACAATGAGGGCCGGCTCTGCGATGCCTCCAGGTACGCGAGAAAGGATGAAGGCATGTCAGGACCGTTGATCTTCCCGCAGAAAGCAGACGGTGTTTCTCCGGAGGTTTCAGTCGTCGTTCCGACCTATGACCGCCCTGACGAGTTGAGAAGAACTCTGACGACATTAGCGCAACAAGAGGCGTCGTTCACCTATGAGGTCATCGTCGCAGACGACGGCTCTTCGAGCGATACCGTTGCGGTCGTCAAGGCCTTCGAACACGCGATTGACATCTCATACACTCGCCAACGAGACGACGGGTTCCGCCTGAGCGCGGTAAGGAATCTCGGCGCGCGAGCATCTCGGGGCAGAACACTGATCTTCCTCGATTGCGGCACTCTCGCGGGCGAGAACCTGATTCAGTCCCATGCGGCGAACGTGGAAGTCGGTAAACGCAGTACAGCAGGGCCGACCTACGGCTGGGACTTCTCTGGCGAAGATGCCCATGCATTCCGTTCTCTTGTCAGCGGCCCGGACTGGCGCACAAGACACATGGAGATGGCTACGCGGCCCGGCTACGCTGATTACAGATCGGACAAGTGGTTGGATGTCGATGTCCGGCGGGTTCCGCTGGCGGTCCCCTGGCGTTTCTACTGGGGACGGAACATTGCAGTGGCGCGATCGGATTTCTTCTCCGCGGGCGGTTTCGACGAGCGCTTCTCAACTTATGGAGTCGAAGAGTGGAGTTCGGCTACAGGCTATGCCGGATGGGCCTTTCTCTTCACTGGATAGAGGACGCGTGGGGCGTAGAACTGCCGAGCATCTCCGAAAATACAGCCGAACAAGCAAGAAGCAATCGAGCTAACCTGGAACAGTGGGCCGATCGATGTGTCGATATGGAAATCGAGTTCTTCATCTGCAACAGGCCCCTGGCGCAATTGGAGCAGCCCGAGTGGGAGCGCGTCGCGAGGTGGGCTCGAGATTCAACGAACAGCCGAGCTGACCTGCAGATCCTTCGTCAGCATCCGAACGACACATCGATGCTTTTCGTCGGACTGATGTCTGAAGTAGCTCATTCACGGTCCGTCGTCGCGCTCGGGCCGGGTTTTCCCATTGCGTCCGAACATCCGAGCGGCTGGTCGACTGCACGGCGACCGGTCAATCTCAACGCGATCGGGATCCGATGCGGTTTCGCCGAACGCGAATTCGACATGGTGTACCTGAGCGATGCGATGGCGCCCCTGGCTGCAGTGTGGGGTGAGCATCTTCTGGCCACGGCCCGGAGGTGCGGGAAGGACCTGTTGCTGGGGCGCGGTCTCGCCGCGGCATTTCAATCAGCGGGGATAGGGTCGGACGGCTTTTAGGTGAGAGATATTCAGTGGCGCGCATCAGTTTCGGATCGCAACGACCCGGGCGACATCGAGGATCCACCTTCGTCCGCCCGCGCCAACTAGACCGGTCAGCGACTAAGGAGGAACCACTGTCTGGCGCTCGCGTCCCACAATCCGTCGCCCTGACCCTGCTGAGCAACGCGACCATCGGAGGCCTCACGAGCGTAGCCGTTCCCGTCTCCCTCGACTCGGCCGGTCACTCAAAGGGCGAGATCGCCGTGTTCTTTCTCGTCAACGCGGCCGCCGCCATCGTCTACAACACCCTGCTCGTCCCTACAGTTCGCCATCACGGGTACCCGCGCAGCGCATTGGTCCTGACCTGCGCAGCCGTCCCGGTCGCCCTCCTTGCACTCCGCGCGACCGCAGGTACATTCGTGCTCGTCATGCTGAGCGGCGTTCTCCTGCTCCTCGTCAGCACGATCGTCCCGCAGATCTTCGGCCGCGTCGCCGCGCAGCTGAGTGACGACGAACAGGTCGCCGCGGTCACGCGTCTTCGGCTGATGACGGTCGGCGGATACATCCTCGGCCTCGTCATCTACTCGGCCGTGTCCGCGCTCGGGCTCGATCCTCTCTTGATCGCCTCCGTGTTCGGCGGCATCACGATGATCGGTGCGACCTGCAGACCATTCGCTGGACGCGCGTTCCCGCGCGAGCACGATGGCGGAGAAGTCGGAACGCCTCGAGCGAGAAGCGGAGCGTTCTTCACTGCGCTTGTCCTCGTGGCGCTTCTCAAGTCGGCCGACACCCTTCGGGGGATCTATCTGCCGCTGTTCGCTGTCTCGTCCGGGCTCCGCCCTGCCGAGGTGCCTCCTTTGTTCCTGATATCGGCTCTACTGGAGTTGGCCGCGCTGCCTCTGCTCGGTCGGCTCAGCGCGGCCCGCGGCAGCGCCGTCACCCTCGTCGTGATCGCCCTCTTCGGGGTCGGATCGTTCTCGCTCCTGCTCCTCGCGACCACCTATCCGGTGCTGCTGCTGGCCCAGGTGCTCTACGCCGTTGTGGGCGTCGGCTTTCAGAGCACCGGCCTGGTCCTGCTCGGTCGAACGAGCAGGGGCGGAGTCGGCGCGGGCGCCAGCGCATACACGGCCGTGACGCAGGTCGGGACCGTCCTCGGAGCAGTGCTGCCGCTGATGGTCGAGGGCTACTCGTCCGGGATCTTCGTCATCGCGACCGTCCTGGTGGCGCTGGCCGGGATGCTGGCCGTCGCGCTGCGGGCGGTCGGCGGACGCTGGTGACGGCATCCGATCGCGCCAGCACACCGGCGACTCTTGCGCACCGGATGCTGACTTTCTCGCGAAGCGCTGAATCAGACCGATGCACGCGTCTCAGCCGTAGTTGCGCACCCCCGCCCGGCCATTCCGCGCTCATGACACCATCGGATGATGACCGAGACGCCTCCCGCCCCCGCCTCGACACCGGTGAAGAAGCGCCTCACGGCCGCCCGTCTCGCCCTGATCGCCGGCCTCGTCCTCGCCGTCGCCGGCCTGGCCGCGCTCGCACTCGTGCCTCTGCAGTACGCGAACATCGACCGTCAGGGCTTCGACTACGTCTGCAGCGTCAGCCTCGGCGGTGTCCCGCCCGAAGCGGGAGAGCTCGTCCGCGGCTTCTGGTCGTGGTGGCCGCTCGGCGCAGCCTGTGAATGGAAGCTCCTCAACGGCACGACGGTCGTCGACCTCCCCGACTGGTCGACGACCGCCGTCGCGATCGTGGGCGCCGTCCTGCTCGTCGTCGGAGCGGCGCTCGCGATCGCGTCGCCGTTCCTCCGCCGCCGGAGCGCTCCGGCCGGGACCGCCTAGCGGTCGAAGAGGTTCCCGAGGTCGCCGAGACCCGGCAGCTGGAAGTCCGAGCCGAACTCGGACACCTGCTCCCCCAGCCCGGACACGTGCTCGCCCGCGCCGGAGACGAACTCGCCCGCGCCGCCCGTGATGTCGCCGAAGTCACCCAGGTCCCCGAATCCGCCGGCCAGGTTCTCGAAGTCCACGCCGAGACCGGACGCCTGCGCGAGCAGAGGACCGGCGACGCTGCTGATCACGGCACCGCCTGCGACCGCCGCGAGCAGTCCGCCCGCCGCGCCGAGCCCGATGCCCGCCGCCGCTCCGACGCCCGCGCCCGCGAGCGTACCGCGCGTCCCCGGCTTCGAGAACATCTTCTTGAGGAATCCCGGGTTGTTCGCCTCTCCCCGCGTCGCCGCACGCGCCAGGTCGTCGGGGGCGGGGGACCGCGGCTGCTCGTTCGCGGGCAGCTCGTCGCGGAGCCGGGCCTCGACCTGGGTGCGCTGCGCCGGCGTCAGCTTCGCGAACGCGTCGCGGTGGACCTGCTCGAGCTGCTCCGGGTCGGCGGTGCGGAGGAGGTAGTCGTAGCGCGCGATCGCCGCGCGGTCCTCCTGCGTGACCACAGGCTGCTGCCCGGGCCGGGCGTCCTGGGGTCGCGCGGAGGGGCGCTGCGGCGAGCCGTACTGCTGGGGCGGCTGAGCCTGCCCGCTCCGCGAGTCGCCCGTCACCTTGTCGGCGGCGGTGCGCACCAGGTCGCGCCAATCGGTCGTCCCGCTCGAGGACGACCCCGAGCCGCTCTTCGAATCGAGCGCCTTCGACGCCATGCCGAGAACGCGCTTGAACATGCTCACAGAGAACCTTCCGTCGAGTACCAGCCTCGATCATGTCGAGGCAGCCTGAACGAAGGCCCGCGGGACGCCCTCAGAAGACCGTGAGCGGTCAGAACCTCGGGCGACGCTTCGAGAGCGTATCCGTGCTCCCCGCCTGATCGAGGAGCTCGCGCACGTACCGCGGGCGGAAGACGGCCCGCCACATCCCGCCGAGAAGGGGGTCTCGGATTCCGCCGGTCACCGCCTGCGGACGGCCGCCATGCGACCGGCTATCGCGAGCAGCGCACTGAAACCCGCGCGCCGTCTGTCCGCGAACGGGTCCCGCTGGATGGAGAGGCTCAGGACGAGGACGGCCGAGAACGCGCGACGGAGCTCCTCGGTCGTGCGTCCCTGCCGCCGAGGAGTCCCCACCCGGGCAGGACCATCGAGGGCTCGGACCGTCGTCGCCTCGACGAGCAGAGCTCGGAGTGCTGGGCGGGGGGCGGACGCTGGCGTCAGACGGAGCGAAAGCGGCGGTCGTCCGATGGACTGATCCCGATTGCGGATCGTGGTGCCCCTGGAGGGACTCGAACCCCCAACCTGCTCCTTAGGACGGAGTCGCTCTTCCATTGAGCTACAGAGGCTGGCCGAGCCAGTGTACCCGCCGTGCCCCGCCCCCCGCGAAGCGACGACAGGGCCCCACCACAAGGCCAGCGAAGCACGCCACGGCCCTCGTCGCGGCGACTGCGCGGCACACCCCTCTTGACACGAAGGCCTACCGCCTCCATGGTTAGTTACAACACCAACTAACCACTCAACCCAGCACCGAAGGAGCCCGCGTGGACGACTCCCGCCCGCTCTTCCTGCAGATCGCCGAGCAGATCGAGAACGACATCATCGACGGCGCGCTGCCGGAGGAGTCGCAGGTCCCGTCGACCAACGAGTTCGCCGCGTTCCACCGCATCAATCCGGCCACCGCCGGCAAGGGCGTGAACCTGCTCGTCGACGACGGGGTGCTCTACAAGAAGAGGGGAATCGGCATGTTCGTCGCCGAGGGGGCGCGCGACCGGCTGGTCGAGAAGCGCCGCACGCAGTTCCGCGACCAGTTCGTCGCTCCGCTGCTCGCCGAGGCCGCCAAGCTCGGCCTCAGCACCGAGCAGCTCGCCGACATGATCACAGAAGGGGGATCGCGATGAGCGCGGTCATCGAGGTCCACGACCTCACCAAGCACTACGGACGCATGCGCGCCGTCGACGGCATCGGCTTCGCGCTGGAGGAGAACCGCATCCACGGCCTCCTCGGCCGCAACGGCGCGGGCAAGACGACGCTGATGTCGCTGCTCACCGGCCAGGAGTTCGCCAGTTCGGGCGAGATCCGCGTCTTCGGGCAGTCGCCTGTGGAGAACGCCGCCGTCCTCTCCCGCACCTGCTTCATCAAGGAGAGCCAGAAGTACCCGGACGACTTCAAGGTGAAGCACGTCCTGCGCAGCGCTCCCTGGTTCTTCGACGGCTGGGACGAGGCGTTCGCCCGCGAGCTCGTCGAGGACTTCCGCCTCCCGGTCGACCGCAAGATCAAGAAGCTCTCCCGCGGACAGCTCTCGGCGATCGGAGTGATCGTCGGTCTCGCCTCCCGCGCCCCGCTCACGTTCTTCGACGAGCCGTACCTGGGGCTGGACGCCGTCGCCCGGCAGCTGTTCTACGACCGCCTCCTCCAGGACTTCGCCGAGCACCCGCGCACGGTCGTCCTCTCCACCCACCTCATCGACGAGGTCAGCAGCCTGCTCGAGCACGTCCTCGTCATCGACCAGGGCCGCCTCGTCGTCGACAGTGACGCGGAGGAGCTGCGGGGTGCTGCGGCAACGGTCATCGGACCCCGGCAGGCCGTCGAGTCGTTCACCGCCGGCCGCGAGGTCATCGCCCGCTCCGCTCTCGGCAGCCGCGCCTCTGCCACGCTCCCCCGCCTCGACGACGCCGGCCGCGCCTCCGCCGCCCGCCACGGGCTCGAGCTCGAGTCCGTCCCCCTCCAGCAGCTCGTCGTCCAGCTCACCACCGGGAAGGCCTCGGAATGACCGCCCTCACCGCCGCCCACACGCGCCACGACACCGCCGTCGGCCGCCTCGGCAGCATCGTCCGCCTGCACTTCGCGAACCCCGCCACCATCCTCTACACGCCGCTGATCATCACGGCCGTCATCCTGGCGGGCAACCTGGTCGTCTGGTGGCTGATCCTGCGCGGGCTCGACTCCGGCGAGCGCCTCGAGGCGCAGGAGGGGATGACCTACTCCGGCGCGTCCTTCTTCCTCTTCGTCTACATGATGGTCGTGGCCGTCCAGTCGGTGAACGTCACCTTCGGCCTCGCCCTCGGCTACGGCGCCACCCGCCGCGACTTCTCCCTCGGCACGGCCCTCACCTTCGTCGCCCTCTCGGTCTTCTACACCGGCGTCTTCGTGGTCCTTGGGATCGTGGAGCGGGCGACCGACGGCTGGGGCTTCGGCGGCAGCTTCTTCCGCTCGATCTACTTCGGCGGGGACTCCGTGGGCGAGCAGGCTGTCGCGGTGCTCTGCGCCCTGCTCTTCTTCTTCTTCATCGGAGCGGCGACGGCGGCGGTCTACGTGCGCTGGCGCCAGCGCGGGATGCTGCTCTTCTTCGGGATCCTCGGCGCCCTCCTGCTGGCCGTGATCGCCCTCCTCACGCTCACCGAGAACTGGCCCGCCGTCGGCTCCTTCTTCGGCAGCGTCGGATACGCGGGCGGCTACGCCCTCTCGCTCATCCCGACCGCGATCGCCGGAGTCGCGGGCTGGGCGATCCTCCGCCGCGCCACCCCGCGCAGCAGCTGACACCACCGCCACCGATCCGAGAGGACCGACCATGACCGCCCCCGCCCGCCGCTCCGCCTCCTCGCGGAGGATCCTCTCCGTTCTGAGGCTCCACCTCGCCCACCCCGGGACGGTCCTCGGCTGGCCGCTGCTCGTCCTGCTCGCCGTCCTCGCCGGCAACCTCGTGATCTGGTGGCTCGTCCTCCGCGGGATCGGGGCCGAGCGGGGCGGCGGCGACTCGGGCATCCTGCTCGTGGGGCCGGGGATGCTGATCGTCGTCTTCCTCTTCATCGGCTCCATCCAGGCCACGACCGCCACCTTCGGGCTGGCGCTGAGCTACGGAGCGACCCGGCGCGACCACGTCCTCGGCAGCGCCCTCGCCTTCGCGGCACTGTCCGTGCTCTGGTCCGCGATCGTCGTGGCCCTCGGGGCGATCGAGGAGGCGACCGGGGGCTGGTGGCTGGGCGGCGCGCTCTTCCTCGCCTCTCCCCTCGACGGCCCGTGGCTCGAGCGCTTCGTCGTCCTGCTCTGCTCGCTCCTCACCGCCTTCGCCCTCGGCGGAGCAGCGGGCGCGGTCTTCCTCCGCTGGCGGGAGCGCGGAGTGACGGCCTTCCTCCTCGTCCTCGGAGCGGCGGCACTCGCGGTGGTCGTCGTCGTCGCTCTCGCCGGCGGCCGGCCGGTCGTGGTGGACGTCCTCGAGAGCGCGGGCACCGCCGGAGCCGCCGCTCTGCTCCTCGTCCCCGCCGCGCTCCTGACGGCGGTCGGCTCGCTGGTCCTCCGCCGGGCGACGCCGCGCGGCTGACCCCCTCCGGAACCGGGCCTGCAAGGCCCTTCCGCCCCGGGCGTCCGGATGCCAACGTGGGCACATGGCCGACTCCCCCGCTCCGTCCCTCCTGCCCGTCCCCGAGCACAGCTGGATCGCGCGACCCGCCGACGCCGAGCTGACCCAGGACACTCTCGACTCGGTCGACGCCTGGTGGCGCGCCGCGAACTACCTCGCGGTCGGACAGATCTACCTGCTCGCGAACCCGCTCCTGAAGACCCCGCTGAGCCGCGAGGACATCAAGCCCCGCCTGCTCGGCCACTGGGGCACCACCCCCGGCCTCAACCTGATCTACGCGCACCTGAACCGCGCGATCCGCGAGCGCCGCCAGCCGACCCTCTACATCACCGGTCCCGGCCACGGCGGACCGGGCATGGTCGCCAACGCCTACCTCGACGGCACCTACAGCGAGATCTACTCCCACATCGACGAGTCGGAGGAGGGGCTGCGCCGCCTCTTCCGCCAGTTCAGCTTCCCCGGGGGCATCCCCAGCCACGCCGCCCCCGAGACTCCGGGCAGCATCCACGAGGGCGGAGAGCTCGGCTACGCGCTGAGCCACGCGTACGGAGCGGCCTTCGACAACCCGGACCTCCTGGTCGCGGCGGTCGTCGGCGACGGCGAGGCCGAGACCGGCCCGCTCGCCACCAGCTGGCACTCCAACAAGTTCGTGAACCCGCTCACCGACGGCGTCGTCCTGCCGATCCTGCACCTCAACGGTTGGAAGATCGCGAACCCGACCGTCCTCGCCCGCATCCCGCAGGAGGAGCTCGACAGCCTCCTCCGCGGGTACGGCCACGAGCCGTTCCTCGTCGAGGGCGGCTTCGACGGCGAGGACCCGATGCGCGTGCACGAGCGGTTCGCCGACGTCCTGGACACGGTGCTCGACCGCATCGCGGCGATCAAGGAGCGCGCCGCCGCCGGCGACCTCTCACGCCCGGCCTGGCCGATGATCGTACTGAAGACCCCGAAGGGCTGGACCTGTCCGACCGAGATCGACGGCGTCCAGGTGGAGGGCACCTACCGCTCGCACCAGGTCCCGCTGCCCAACGCGCGCGACACGGAGGCGCACACCCGCCTCCTCGAGGACTGGCTCCGCTCCTACCGCCCCGAGGAGCTCTTCACAGAGGACGGCGGCGTGGCCGACCGCGTCCGCTCGCTGGCTCCCGAGGGCGAGCTGCGGATGAGCGCGACCCCGCACGCGAACGGCGGGCTGCTGCGGCAGACCCTCGACCTGCCCGACTTCCGCCGCTACGAGGTCGTCGTGGAGCAGCCGGGTGGCACCGTCGCGGAGGCGACGAAGGTGCTCGGCGAATGGCTCGCCGACGTCATCCGCGCCAACCCGACCAACTTCCGCCTCTTCGGGCCGGACGAGGTCGCGAGCAACCGGCTGCAGTCCGTCTACGCCGCCACCGACAAGCAGTGGGACGCCGAGCTCAGCCCCCTCGACGACCACCTGGCTCGCGCCGGGCGGGTCATGGAGGTGCTCTCGGAGCACCAGTGCCAGGGCTGGCTGGAGGGCTACCTGCTCACCGGCCGCCACGGGCTCTTCACCTGCTACGAGGCGTTCATCCACATCATCGACTCGATGTTCAACCAGCACGCGAAGTGGCTGGACGGCACCCGCGACATCGAGTGGCGCCGCCCGATCGCGAGCCTCAACTACCTGCTCTCGAGCCACGTCTGGCGCCAGGACCACAACGGCTTCAGCCACCAGGACCCCGGCTTCATCGACCACGTCGTCAACAAGAAGCCCGAGGTCGTGCGCGTCTACCTGCCCTTCGACGCGAACACGCTCCTCTCGACCTACGCCCACTGCCTCCGGAGCGTCGACTACGTCAACGTGGTCGTCGCCGGGAAGCAGCCCTCGCCCCAGTGGCTCACGATGGCGGAGGCGGTCGCCCACTGCACGCGCGGACTCGGCATCCTGGAGTGGGCGAGCAGCGAGCGGCAGGGCGAGTCCCCGGACGTCGTGCTCGCCTGCGCGGGCGACGTGCCGACCCTCGAGACCCTCGCGGCGGTGAGCATCCTCCGCGAGAAGCTGCCGGACCTCGCGATCCGCACGGTCAACGTGGTCGATCTGATGCGCCTGATGTCGGAGTCGGAGCACCCGCACGGCCTCTCCGACCGCGAGTTCGATGCGGTCTTCACCCCCGACCGCCCGATCGTGTTCGCGTACCACGGCTATCCGTGGCTGATCCACCGCCTGACCTACAAGCGGACCGGCCACGGCAACCTGCACGTGCGCGGGTACAAGGAGAACGGCACCACCACCACTCCGTTCGACATGGTGATGCTCAACGACCTCGACCGCTACTCGCTGGTGATCGACGTCATCGACCGGACCCCCGGCCTCGGCGCCCGCGCCGCCGGTCTCCGCCAGGAGATGCAGGACGCCCGCATCCGCGCCCGCGCCTACACCCGCGAGCACGGCGAGGACATCCCCGAGGTCGCGAACTGGACCTGGGCCGGCGAGCGCTCCGGCAACGCCAGCGCCAACACCGGCAACGACAACGAGTAACGCTGGGCCGCACCCGACGCCCCTCTCCTGACGGGTCGCGGTCGTGTCGCTGGCAAGGCGGAGGAGGAAGCGATACCGGCGGTATCGCGCCCGACGACAACGCCGCCAGCGGCGCGACCGCGGCCCGTCAGGCGCTGGCAAGGCGGAGGAGGAAGCGATACCGGCGATCGCGCCCGACGACAACGCCGCCAGCGACACGACCGCGGCCCGTCAGGCTGCGGGAGCCAGGTAGTCGTCCCAGTCGGGCTGCGTCCGCTCCGCGCCGCGCACGAGCCAGGAGCCGGCGCGCGGCATCCGGGGGACGGTGCGCAGACGCCATCCCATCTCGTGCGGGGTGCGGTCGCTCTTGACGTTGTTGCAGCGCTGGCAGCAGGCGACGAGGTTCTCCCACGTGTCCCGGCCCCCGCGCGACTTGGGCTGGATGTGGTCGATCGTCGCCGCGTGCTGACCGCAGTAGCCGCAGCGGTGGTTGTCCCGGCGGAGCACGCCCCGGCGCGACACCGGCACGCTCCGGCCGCTCGGGATGCGCACGTAGCGTGTCAGCACGATCACCGAGGGCCGCACGTGGTCGCCGTGCGCGCTGTGCACCGGATTGCCCTCGTCCGCGGCGATGACGGTCGCCTTCTCCGTCATCAGCAGGACCAGGGCCCGCTTGAACGACACCACCGCGAGCGGCTCGTAGCCGGCGTTGAGAACCAGAGTGCGCATCAGTGACCTCCGTGCTGTCGCACGCCGTCACGCGAAAGCGCCGCGACCACGAGCAAGGGCGCCGTCGTGATGACGGCGCCCTGCGAGGCCGCGGCGGAGTGCCGCGCGATGACGTGGAGTCGTATCCGCGTGTCGGAGGAGTGCACCGCCGCGGTGAGGACCCGCGCGCGTATCGAATCGGCCGGCCGCACGCGCGAGCGCAGCCCCACGCTGTGGCGCCCGCTCCGCTCGGCCATCCCGGCACTCCGTCCCTCGACGAATCGATCCGCTCGCCACGCGAGCGGACTGGGGTTCAGGTTAACCCTTCACGCCCGGAACACCAGGGGTCGGTCCGGATTCGTCACGCGGCGTTCACATGGCGGGACGACGAGAGCCCGCCCCCTCCAGGAGGGGACGGGCTCTCGAGCGGATCGACCGGGTCAGCCGTTGATGCGCACGATCCGGTAGTCGGAGGTCCACAGCGGCTGCACGCGGACGCTCGCGCCCTCGTAGGGTGCGTGCAGGATGTTGCCGTTGCCCGCGTAGAAGCCGTCGTGGCCGTCCATGATGACGAGGTCGCCGGGCTGCGCGTCGGCGAGCGAGACGGGGGTGCCCATGGCGCCCTGGCCCGCAGCCGAGTGCGGCATCGAGATGCCGTACTGGGCGAAGACGTACATCACGAAGCCGGAGCAGTCGAAGCCGCTCGGGTCGGCTCCACCGAAGACGTAGGGCACGCCCTGGTACTGCATCGCCGTATCGAACACCGCCGAGAGGCTGTAGCTGGTGGTCGGGGCGGCGGCCGCGATCTCGCTGGCCGAGGCGCCGGAGTAGGAGTTGAACTCCTCGGCGGTCTCGGCGCGCGCCTCCTCGACGTCGCTCGTGTCGACGACGGGCTCGGCCACCACGACGGGCTCGGGCTCCGGTGCGGGCGGCGGGGGCGCCGCCTCGGCCGAGAAGCCGTCGCGGGCGATCGCGGCCTGCACCACTCCGCCGTCGACGGCGACGGTCTGCGCGGAGCCCTGGCGGAGGAGGTCGGCTCGCGACGCCGCGAACAGGCCGTCGTCCTGGCTGCCCGGAGTGAAGGCGTAGGCGGGGAGCGCCATGGTCGCGACCAGCGCGCCGGCGAAGCCGACCATCGCGACCTTGCCGACGACACGGCCCCGGCGCTTGCGCGGGGTCCCGGCCGGCGACGGCACGAAGTCGGTGATGTCCGCGCGGCGGGCAGGAGCTGCGGGAACGGCGCGACGGGAGACGGGTGCGTCCCCGTGGATCCGGGCGCGGATGACCGGGGGCCGGTTCTCGAAGGTCGCGTCGCCGGAGCGGTCGGGGTGGTTGGAGCGGAACCGGTCGGGTGAGCCGGCGTCCTCGTTCGGGGTGAGGGGGTTCTGGGGCAAGGGGGAGATCCTCCGACGTCCCCTCAGCCCAGGCAGCTGTCCCGTCTCATGCACGAAGCATCGGTGTGCACAGGATCCGAGACGGGTGTGGGGGCGTCGGATCCCGCGCCCTGGGACCGAGGCTCGGCCGCAGGGCTCCACAGAGCGTAAGCGACCGTTACCGATTTGTCACCTTCTCGGCGGAAAGAGACCGCTCTCCCGTTCGCCTCCGGTCACCGGATGCGCTAGGGGCCCGTACGGGCCACTCCCAGGGAGGCGGGGTCAGACGACGAGGAAGATGTGCGCCGCGACCTCGTTGGGCAGCTCGATGCCCGCCTCGGCTCCGTCGATGCGCGCGAGCACGTAGCCGTTGAGGGCCGAGAACTCGCCCTCGGCACCGGGCACGACCCCGGCCTGCTTGAGCTGGAGGAGGAGCTCCGGATCGACCTGCGCCGGCTCGCCGAGGCGACGGACGACGCCGCGGCGGGGCTCGCTCGACCCGGCGACGAAGCGCGGCAGGCTGATGACGCCGTCGGCGAAGCGGGAGGCGGGGGTGTCGCCGAGCTCGTCCAGGCCCGGGATCGGGTTGCCGTAGGGCGACTCCGTCGGGTGGTCGAGCATCTCGAGGAGACGGCGCTCGACCTGCTCGCTCATCACGTGCTCCCAGCGGCAGGCCTCCTCGTGCACGAACTCCCAGTCGAGCTTGATGACGTCGTGGAGGAGCCGCTCGGCGAGGCGGTGCTTGCGCATGACGTGGATCGCCTTGCGGCGGCCGTCGGAGGTGAGCTCGAGGTGGCGGTCGCCCGAGACGACGACGAGGCCGTCGCGCTCCATGCGACCGACGGTCTGCGACACGGTCGGCCCGGAGTGGCTGAGCCGCTCCGAGATGCGCGCGCGCAGCGGGATGATGTTCTCCTCCTCGAGCTCGAGGATGGTGCGCAGGTACATCTCGGTGGTGTCGATCAGATCCGTCATCTCAGCCTTCCCGTCTCGGCGCGCTCCACCCTAGTGGTCGCCTCGACGCAGCATCGGCGCTGCGGCGCGACGCAGGCCTCCGTCGCTCGGAGGAGGGGTGCGGGCCGGGAACCCTAGTATTAACGCATGCCGGACCTCACCATTCCTCGCGAGCTGCTCCCCCACGACGGACGGTTCGGCTGCGGCCCGTCCAAGGTGCGGCACGACCAGCTCGCCCACCTCGCGACGCAGGGCGCGCACCTCCTCGGGACCTCGCACCGCCAGGCGCCCGTCAAGGACCTCGTCGGGCGCGTGCGCGAGCACCTCGCCACGCTGTTCCGCATCCCCGACGGCTACGAGGTCCTGCTGGGCAACGGCGGCTCGACCGCCTTCTGGGACGCCGCCGCCTTCTCCCTCATCGAGCGCCGCGCCGAGAACCTCACGTTCGGCGAGTTCGGCCAGAAGTTCGCGGCCGCCGCCTCCGCGCCGTTCCTCGAGCCGGCCCACGTCGTCTCCGCCCCGGCGGGGTCCCGAAGCGAGGTCGAGATCGTCGAGGGGATCGACGTGTACGCGTGGCCCCACAACGAGACGAGCACCGGAGTGATGGCCCCGGTCCGCCGGGTCCGCGGCGACGAGGGCGCGCTCACCGTCATCGACGCCACCAGCGCGGCGGGCGGCATCGACGTCGACATCGCCGAGGCCGACGTCTACTACTTCGCCCCGCAGAAGAACTTCGCCTCCGACGGCGGACTCTGGTTCGGCCTCTTCTCCCCCGCCGCGATCGAGCGGATCGAGCGCATCGCGGCGAGCGGCCGCTACATCCCCGAGTTCCTCAGCCTCAAGAACGCCGTCGACAACTCGCGCCTGAACCAGACGCTGAACACTCCGGCGCTCTCGACCCTCCTGCTGATGGAGTCGCAGCTCGAGTGGATGAACGCCTCGGGCGGCCTGGCCTGGGCGTCTGCGCGCACGGCCGAGTCCTCCTCCGCGATCTACGACTGGGCCGAGGCCTCGAGCCTCGCCACCCCGTTCGTCGAGGTGCCCGAGCACCGCTCCCAGGTCGTCGCGACCGTCGACTTCGACGCCTCCGTCGATGCCGCTCTCGTCGCGAGGATCCTCCGCGCGAACGGGATCGTCGACACGGAGCCGTACCGCAAGCTCGGCCGCAACCAGCTGCGCGTGGCGACGTTCGTCGCGATCGAGCCGGACGACGTCCGCTCGCTGCTCGGCTGCATCGACCACGTCCTCGAGCGCCTGGCGGTCTGAGGCACGCCATGCGGCTGTGGCTGCGCGAGGAGGAGCGGCGGCCCGCGCCGCCGCCCTACGCGAGCGACGACGCGACGGCTCTGCTGGTCGGGTGCGTCGTCTGGGCGGTCGCGCTCGTGGCCGTGCTCGTGGCGACGGCCGTCGGAGCCGTCATCGAGCCGGTCGTCCTGTCGACCGTCGTGATCGGACTGGTCCTCGGCACGATCGGGCTGTTCTACAGCCGCAACCGCCGCTAGACCGCGTCGGTCTCCATCCGGAGTCCGGTGCCGTCGGCCTCGGGCTCGAGACGGACGCGCAGGCCGGTGAACTCGCCGAGGCGCTCGACATGGGTGCCGCCGCACGCGATCGCGGCGTCCCCCGCGGGGAGGGTGCAGCGCCATGTCCGCCGCGTGCTGAGGAGGTCGTCATCGCGCTCGATGCGCACTTCCGCGTCCGAGGCGATCCACTCGGCGAGGAGGGCGTTCACCCGCTCCTGCACCTCGAGGATCTCCGCCAGCAGGCGGGCGGTGTCCATCCCGCTGCGTCGGAGGGACTTGCCGAGGCGGTAGACGTCGGTGGAGCCGGACTCGCGGATCCGCGAGGTCTGGATCGCCGCCTGGTCGAAGTCCGGGTTCCCGAGAGCGTCGGTGCGCGCCGGCTTCGACCAGAACGAGGCCAGAGCGGCGTTCAGGGCGAGGGAGGCGAGGTGGCAGGCGGTGTGCCCGCGGGAGAGCTCGTGCCGGTGCTCCTGCTCGACCTCGACGCCGACCTCGTCGTCCACGTGGAGTGAGGAGGCGTCGTCGACGATGTGGACGACGACGAAGCTCCACTCCGGAGTGCCGAGCCGCGCCGGGAGCCGCTCGCCGACGTGCAGCTCGCCGCCCTGCCACGCCCCGATGCGGCAGTCGATGAGGGGATGCCGCTCCCCCGCCACGACCAGCGCGCCGCGGTCGGGCCCCTGGTCGGGCCAGGTCGAGTCGACGGGGTGAGCGGCGGTCGCATCGAGGACGACCGCCCAGCGGCCGTCCTCCAGCCGGCCCACGTGCTGCACGCGCCCGGAGGAGCGCACGGCGCCGTCGGGATAGGCGATGCGGGTGTCGGAGTCGATGCTCATCGGGCGGCGCCGGACCGGATCAGCGGCGACGTCGACGGCGACGGGTGGTCGGGGCGGGAGCGGGTTCGGGCTCGACGTCGTCGGAGTCCTCGTCGTCCGAGTCGTCGTCCGGGTCGTCGGAGTCGTCCTCGTCCGAGTCCTCGTCGTCCGAGTCGTCGCCGTCGGAATCGTCGTCCGAGTCGTCGTCGTCGTCGACCGGATCGTCGTCGTCGTCCGAGTCGTCCTCGTCCTCGTCGGAGTCGTCGTCCGACTCGTCGTCGAGGTCGTCTTCCTCGGCGTCCTCGAGCTCGTCGCCGTCCTCGACCTCCTCGCCGAGCGCGTCCTGCGCGGTCTGGTAGTCGGCGAGACGCACGGACCACGGCACCCAGTCCGGAGCGAGGACCGCGCCCTCGCCCGGCAGCAGCTCGACCTCCAGGACGTTCACGTCCTCGGTCTCGTCGATCCGGGACAGCGTCGCCGTCCACAGCCAACCCGGGTACCCGCGCATGAGGTTCGCGAACTGCAGCGACACGACGTGCTCGCCCTGCGCCAGAGTCGTGACCAGCTCGCCGATCGTCCCCTCGGGGGCGATCTCGGCGAGCGCGGCGCGCGCGACATCGAGAGACCCGGCAAGCACGGCGTCCGCCTCGTAGACGGGCTCGGGAGCCTCGTCCGCGGCGGCCTCGTCCGCCTCCCCCGTGGAAGCGTCGTCGTCGGCTGACGTCGCGTCCGCCGCCGGTGCGCCATCGGCCTCGGAAGGTTCGTCCATGACGAGGGCGGAATCCTCAGCAGAAGTCGCATCCTCAGCAGGAGCCGAGTCGTCAGCAGGAGCCAGGTCCTGAGCAGGAGCCGAGTCCTCAGGTGTTCCCGCGTCGTCAGCAGGAGTCGAGTTGTCAGCAGTGGCCGCGTTCTCAGCAGGAGCCGGCACTGCAGCAGAAGCCGTGCCCGAGCCGGAGACTCCCGCCTCCGCGGCGACGTCGTCGGCCGGAGGAGTCTCCTCCGCAGAGGCGGAGTCCTCGCCAGAAGCCTCGGTCACCGGGAGGGCCGCGTCGCTCTCACCCTCGCCGGAGGGAGCCTCGTCGACAGGAGCCGCCTGGTCAGCGTCGGTCTCCTCGTCGGCTCCGCGCGCGTCCTCAGCGGAGGAGTCAGAATCGGCGGGAGTCGCGTCAGGCTCGGCGCCGGAGTCGCCCTCTCCCGAGGACTGCTCCACGCGAGCGTCCTCCGGGGTCGGAGCGGCGACGGTCTCCTCGACCGGGCCCTGCTCGTCGGTCGTGCCGTCGGCGTCAGGCATCCAGCTCGTCCGCAACCCGGCGCAGGAGCGCCGCGATCGTGCGCCCGTGCGCCTTGTCGGGGTAGCGGCCGCGCTTGAGCCCCGCGCCGATCCCGTCGAGCAGCTTGACCGTGTCCTCCACGATCACGGACATGTCGTCCGCGGACTTCCGGTTGAGCTTCACCAGGCTCGGCGGGGCGTCGAGGACGCGCGCCGAGAGCGCCTGCGCCCCGCGCTTGCCGTCGGCGATGCCGAACTCGAGTCGGGTGCCGGCCTTGACCGCGGTCCCGGAGGGCAGCGCGGAAGCGTGCAGGAAGACCTCCTGGCCGTCATCAGTGCTGATGAAGCCGAAGCCCTTCTCCTCGTCGTAGAACTTGACCTTGCCGGTAGGCATGCAGACCCCTCCTGGAAATGAAGCAGCCATCAGTTTAGTCGACCGGGGCCGCCCTATCCTTGACGGGTGAAGCCACAGGAGCCGGCGGGCGTCGGACGCGCGGAGCGCACGCTCGCCTACATGTTCATCGCGATCATCGTCGTGACGGTCCTCGCGTTCCTCGCGATCCTGGTCGCCCCCGCGCTCGGGATCCGCGAGTACGCCGGCCCGTTCTGGCAGTTCGTCTTCGCCGTGCCGCTGGTGGGCCTGCCCATCGCGTTCCTCATGATGATCGCGATGCTCATCGTGGGGGTCCGGCGCCGCCGCGCGCAGTCCTGATCGGACGCGCTCTCCTCCTGCCGCACCGCCTCCGATCCGGCGTTCCCCGCCGCCGAGCCGGCACCGAGCGCCCGGACAACCGACTCCCAGACTCCGTACAGCCGACGGCCAGATACTGTCCTGCATGGACGGACCCCGCATTCTCATCGTCGACGACGAGCCCAACATCAGAGACCTGCTCACCACGAGCCTCCGCTTCGCCGGCTTCGCCGTGCGTGCGGTCGGCAACGGGGCCCAGGCGATCTCGGCGGTCCTCGAGGAGGAGCCGGACCTGATCATCCTCGACGTGATGCTCCCGGACATGAACGGATTCGGCGTGACCAAGCGCCTCCGCTCGGCCGGGTACACCTCCCCCATCCTCTTCCTCACGGCGAAGGACGACACCGAGGACAAGATCACGGGCCTCACCGTCGGCGGTGACGACTACGTCACGAAGCCGTTCAGCCTCGACGAGATCGTCGCGCGCATCAAGGCGATCCTCCGCCGCACCATGCACGCCGAGGAGGACGCCGTCATCCGGGCCGGCGAGCTGACGATGGACCAGGACACGCACGAGGTCCTCGTCGGCGACGAGCCGGTGGAGCTCAGCCCCACCGAGTTCAAGCTGCTCCGCTACCTGATGCTCAACCCGAACCGGGTGCTCAGCAAGGCGCAGATCCTCGACCACGTCTGGGAGTACGACTTCAACGGCGATGCGGGCATCGTCGAGTCCTACATCTCGTACCTGCGACGTAAGCTCGACACGCATTCGGAGGAATCGCTCATCCAGACCAAGCGAGGATTCGGATACATGCTGAAGGTCGCGAAGGCCTAGCCTCCGCCACCTCGGCGCCACCTCCCGCCGGAGGCGCGGCGCCCGCCGATCCCGAGGGAGTTCCACCGCCATGCACCAGGGTCTGGCCGAGCGGTGGAACTCCATCTCGTTGCGCACCAAGATCACCGCGGTCACGGTCCTCCTGCTCACGCTGGGACTCCTCGTCTCCGGGATCGGGACGATGACGATGCTGAAGCCGCAGCTCGTCGCCCAGCTCGACGCGCAGCTGGCCGACCAGGTCCAGCGGACGGCGAGCGACCTCTCCGTCAACGACCTCGCCGCGATCGACGAGTCCAAGGCCGACTTCGGCGCCGTCTACGACCAGTACGGCACGCTCGACAACACGAACGCGTCCGGCGCGGCCGACCCCGCCTTCCCGCAGACCTTCACCCTCGAGCAGGCGCTGCAGGGCGGCGACAAGCCGATGGAGATCTGGAGCTCCAACGGCAAGGTCGAGTACCACGTCATGTCGACGGTGTTCACGAGGGGCACCGAGTACCAGACGCTCCTGCTCGCGGTGTCGACCCGCAGCGTCGACGTCATCATGACGACGTACCTCACGATCTTCCTCGGCTTCGGAGTCGCGATCGTCGTGATCGGCGCACTCCTCACCCGCCTGCTGGTCACCACCACCTTCGCCCCGCTGCGCGAGGTCGAGCAGACCGCCGCCGCCATCGCCGACGGCGACTTCAGCCAGCGCCTGGACGGCACGACACCCAACACCGAGGTCGGACGCCTCAACCGCTCCCTGAACGCGATGCTCGGGCGGATCGACTCCGCCTTCCGCGACCGCGCCCGCACGATCGACCAGATGCGCCGCTTCGTCGGCGACGCCAGCCACGAGCTGCGCACCCCGCTGGTCTCCGTCCGCGGCTACGCCGAGCTGTACCGGATGGGCGCTCTGCAGACGCCCGAGGCCGTCGGCCAGGCGATGGAGCGCATCGAGAAGGAGGCGATCCGGATGGGCGGCCTGGTCGAGGACCTCCTCGAGCTCGCCCGCCTCGACGAGACGAAGCCTCTCGCACTCGCGCCCGTCGATCTGATGCCGCTCGCCCGCGACGCCGCGATGGACGCGATGGCCTCCTGGCCCGACCGCGACTTCGGCGTCGAGACCCGCGACGACACCCCCGTGGAGACGCCCGCGCTCGAGCCCGACGAGGCCGGCGCCTCCGCCACTCAGACCATGGAGCTGACGAACCCCGGGCTCACCGGCCCGATCGCCGCGGCAGGAGCGAGGCTCGCCCGATTCCGCCGGCGTCCGCGCCGGGTCAACGCCGAGGAGATCGCCGCCGGCACCGCCACCGCCCCCGAGGAGCCGGGCGTGCCCGCGATGGTGATGGCGGAGGAGAACAAGATCCGCCAGGTCCTGACGAACCTGATCGGCAACGCCGTCCGCTACACGCCCGAGGACACTCCGATCGAGATCGGCGTCGCCGTCGACCGCTCCCGCCGCCTCGCCCTGCTGGAGGTCATCGACCACGGCGAGGGCATCCCGCCGCAGATCCGCGAGAAGATCTTCCAGCGCTTCTGGCGCGCGGACACGTCGCGGACCCGCGAGACCGGCGGCAGCGGCCTCGGACTGGCGATCGTGTCCTCGATCGTCGCCGCGCACAAGGGCCGCGTGGACGTCGTCGAGACGCCGGGCGGAGGCGCGACCTTCCGCGTCGCGCTGCCGCTGCTCACGGTCGGCCAGAACGGCGAGACCTCCCCCGCCTCGGTCTGATCCGCACCGCGGTCCGTCCTTCCTCGGGGGCCCCTTCGGTCCGAGCTCTCCCGTCGACGTCCGCGAGCGGCACAGATCGATCCGCCCGAGCGACCGTGACCTCGCCCACCCGGCCCGCACGGCCGCGCACGGCCGCGCACGGCTCATTCTCTCCTCTTGGGGACCAACGGGCGGCGAGCCCGCCCGGACCGCTGGAGATGACACCCGACGCTCGACGGATGCCGCGTCGCCGGCTCTTGCAGAGTCGCCGTCCGCATCCGTTCGGCCGACGACATCTCCGCCCCGACCCCGTACGTCGCGACCCGCACCGGCGCACCCCACGCGCTTCTGGTGCCGGTGTCCGCTGAGGAGACCGAGGCGGCGCGGAGTGCGGTGCCACCGCAGGAGGACCGCCGTTGTGGTCGCGGAGCGGATTCAGAACCACCTGCCGGTTCGGTCGCCTGCTGCTCGCTCAGATGCCTCCGGAAACGCCGAAGGCGGCTCCCCCGGAGGGGAACCGCCTTCTGCGTGGTGGGGGGACGGACTAGAAGTCCATGCCTCCGGTGGGGTCGCCGCCCGCGGCGACCGGGTTCTTCTCGGGCTTGTCGGCGACGACGGCCTCCGTGGTGAGGAAGAGACCGGCGATCGACGCCGCGTTCTGCAGAGCGGAGCGCGTGACCTTGACCGGGTCGATGATGCCCGCGGCGATGAGGTCGACGTACTCGCCGGTCGCGGCGTTGAGGCCGTGTCCGGTGGGCAGCTCGCGGACCTTCGCAGCGACGACGCCGGGCTCCATGCCCGCGTTGAGGGCGATCTGCTTGAGCGGGGCGTCGATGGCGACCTTGACGATGTTCGCGCCGGTCGCCTCGTCTCCGACGAGCTCGAGCTTCTCGAAGGCGAGCTTGCCGGCCTGAATGAGGGCGACGCCACCACCGGCGACGATGCCCTCCTCGACGGCGGCCTTCGCGTTGCGGACGGCGTCCTCGATGCGGTGCTTGCGCTCCTTGAGCTCGACCTCGGTCGCCGCTCCGGCCTTGATGACCGCGACGCCGCCGGCGAGCTTCGCGAGGCGCTCCTGGAGCTTCTCGCGGTCGTAGTCGCTGTCGGTGTTCTCGATCTCGCCGCGGATCTGGGCGACGCGGCCGGCGATGGCCTCGGCGTCGCCGGCACCCTCGACGATCGTGGTCTCGTCCTTGGTGATGACGACCTTGCGGGCCGAGCCGAGCAGGTCGAGGGTGACGTTCTCGAGCTTGAGGCCGACCTCCTCGGAGATGACCTGGCCGCCGGTGAGGATCGCGATGTCCTGGAGCTGCGCCTTGCGACGGTCGCCGAAGCCGGGGGCCTTGACGGCGACCGACTTGAAGATGCCGCGGATCTTGTTGACGACCAGGGTCGCCAGCGCCTCGCCGTCGACGTCCTCGGCGATGATCAGCAGCTGCTTGCCCGCCTGGATCACCTTGTCGACGACCGGGAGCAGGTCCTTGATGTTCGAGACCTTGGAGTTGACGATGAGGATGTAGGGGTCCTCGAACACCGCCTCCTGGCGGTCGGGGTCGGTCACGAAGTACTGCGACAGGTAGCCCTTGTCGAAGCGCATGCCCTCGGTGAGCTCGAGCTCGGTGCCGAAGGTGTTCGACTCCTCGACGGTGACGACGCCCTCCTTGCCGACCTTGTCGATCGCCTCGGCGATGATCGCGCCGATCTCGGGGTCCGCGGCGGAGATGGAGGCGGTCGCCGCGATCTCCTCCTTGGTCTCGATCGCCTTCGCGCCGGCGATGAGCTCGGCGGTGACGGCCTTGACGGCCTTCTCGATGCCCTTCTTGAGGCTGATCGGGTCGGCGCCGGCCGCGACGTTGCGCAGGCCCTCGCGGACGAGAGCCTGAGCGAGGACGGTCGCGGTGGTGGTTCCGTCGCCGGCGACGTCGTCCGTCTTCTTGGCGACCTCCTTGACGAGCTCGGCGCCGATCTTCTCGTACGGCTCGTCGAGCTCGATCTCCTTGGCGATGGAAACGCCGTCGTTCGTGATGGTGGGAGCGCCCCACTTCTTCTCGAGGACGACGTTGCGGCCGCGCGGGCCGAGGGTCACCTTGACCGCGTCGGCCAGAGTGTTGAGTCCACGCTCGAGGCCGCGGCGGGCTTCTTCGTCAAAAGCAATGATCTTGGCCATGTGTGTTTCTCGTCCCTCCCGGACGTCGTGAAATGTCTGTGCTGGCACTCGACCGGAGCGAGTGCCAAGGTCGATTCTGGCACTCGCGGTGGACGAGTGCAAGCGACCGGCACGCGGTCCGACACGAAGGAGCCGCCGCCCGCACGAGGCGGACGACGGCTCCTGGGAGGCTCGGCGGTCAGGCCGGGCGGACCGATTCGGCCTGGGGGCCCTTCGACCCCGTGCCGACCTCGAACGCGACCTGCTGCCCCTCCTCGAGGACCTTGTACCCCGACATGTCGATCGCGGAGTAGTGGACGAAGACGTCCTGTCCGCCGCCGTCGACCGTGATGAAGCCGTAGCCCTTCTCAGCGTTGAACCACTTGACGGTTCCGTTCGCCATCTCTGTACTCCCCAGTGCTGTGATGCCCGCGGCACGAGCGATGTGCTGGTGCCTGGTCAGGAATACTAATCCGGCTGTCGGCCCCGGGAGGGGCTGGAAAGGGCCTCGCGGGGAAGAGTTGCCCGGGATTCAACACGGAGGAAACGTGCCCGTAACAGAGGGCCCCGATCAGCCCTGCTCGGAGGCGTAATCGGCCCCCAGGACCACGACGACGGAGCCCGTCTCGACGAAGTCCTGCGAGAGCAGGACGGTCCCCGTTCCGAGCGAGTCGACGAGACCGAGGGCCGCTCCCTCGAGCGCTGGGTCGGTGTAGTAGACGGTCGTGGCGGCGATGTCCTCGGTGTTCGCGTTCGCGACGGTCGGGACGCTCCATCCGGCCGTCGTCAGGGCGTCGCCGGCGCTGGCGGCGAGTCCGACGGTGGCGGTGCCGTTGAGGACGGCGACGGCGAGATCGGGATCGAGCGTCGCGGCTGCGGTCGGGGTCGCCTCCGCGGTCGCGGTCGGCGGAGTGAAGACGTCCGTGAACTGCACCCGGTCGTCGATGACCAGCAGCCCGATGAAGCCGAGCAGGACGATGACTCCGGTGGCGAGGGCGGCCCAGGCGAGGGCGACGGCGCGGGCGTGAGGGGCCGGCGGCCGGCGGTGGGCGCCGACGCGCGCCTCCGTCGCCGGGACCTCGTCGAAGCGGTCTCTCGGGTGCGTGTTCGACATCGGGGGTACGGCCGGCCTTCCGTTGGTGGACTCGAGCAGCTCGTCTACTCGAGGCGCCCGAGGCGTCGCGAGGCGCGGGCGCCGGCGCGCTGGTCGCGGATGCGCTGCAGCCGCGTGACGAGCATCGGGTCGTGCGCGAGGGCGGCCGGAGAGGCGAGCACCGCGCTGAGCACCTGATAGTAGCGGGCGGCCGACAGTCCGAACTGGGAGCGGATCGCGTCGTCCTTGTCCCCGGAGCGGGCCGTCCACTCGCGCTCGAAGGCGAGCACTCGCAGCTCGCGCTCGGACAGACCGATGCCCGGCCTCGGGTCCGTCGTCCTGCTCATCCCTCCAGGGTAGGCAGGCCCACGGCCGCCGCCGGGGAGGCGCTCCGAACGGCTCGTGACCGTGTCGCGGCATGGAGGCGGGGAGTCTCCTCCACAGCCCGCGGAGGCGGAATGGAGCCGTCGCCCCGGGGGTTGGACCAGGTGGAGGGGCGCGACCGCCCCCGTACACTGACGAGGATTCCGAGGGAGACCCATGTCGTCGTATTCCGTGAACAAGTCCGACGCCGAGTGGCGCGAGGAGCTCGACCGCGACCAGTACGCGGTCCTGCGCGAAGCGGCCACCGAGCGCCCGTGGACCGGCGAGCTGCTCGACGAGCACCGCTCCGGCCTCTACACCTGTGCCGCCTGCAGCGCCGAGCTCTTCAAGAGCGGCACCAAGTTCGACTCCGGCTGCGGCTGGCCGAGCTTCTACGAGTCCGTGAACCCGGACGCGGTCCAGCTGATCGAGGACAGCACCCTCGGCATGGTCCGCACCGAGGTCCGCTGCGCGAACTGCGGATCCCACCTGGGACACGTCTTCCCCGACGGCTTCGGCACGCCCACCGGCGACCGCTACTGCATGAACTCGATCGCCCTGAACTTCCAGGCCGAGGGCGAGTGACCGTGTCCTCCTCCCCCGTGCTCGAGGCCGTCCTCGCGCGCCGATCGCGCTCGAAGGTGACGCCGGAGGCTCCGGGGCACGACGAGATCGCGGCGTTCGTCTCGGCGGCGTCGCGTCTCGCCGATCACAGCTCGCTGCGCCCGTGGCGGGTCATCGAGATCCGCGGCGCCGCCCGCGACCGGGTCGGCCGCAGCTTCGCGGTCGCCTCGGGGGCGAAGAAGGACCCGCGGAAGTACATCGAGAAGACGCACCGCGCCTCCCTGCTGCTGGCCGTCGTGGTCAGCGTCAAGAAGTCGAAGGTGCCGGCCTGGGAGCAGGAGGCCGTCGCCTCGGGCGTCGCCCACCTCCTGAGCCTGCTGCTCGACGAGGCGGGCTGGGGTGTCTTCTGGCGCACCGGCTCCTACACGCGCGACAAGGCCGTGCGGAAGGCGCATCGCCTCGAGAAGGGCGAGGAGCTGCTCGGCTGGCTCTACGTCGGCCGTCCCGACGGGAAGATCGGCGGCCCCAAGCGTCCCGCTCCCGCAGAGCGGCACCTCAGCATCCTCGAACCGTGAGACGCGGCGGGCCCCGATCCGGGCGGATCCGGGGCCCGCGATAGGGTGGCCGGGCGCGCGAGCGCACCTGCCGACGTGGCGCAATTGGTAGCGCACCCGACTTGTAATCGGGCGGTTACGGGTTCAAGTCCCGTCGTCGGCTCAGGAGAGAAGAAGGCCCCGACCGCTGTGTGCGGTCGGGGCCTTCTGCATGCGCGGGGCTCCTGCGCGTCCGGGGCTCAGCCCGCGGCGGCCGGAGTGGGCTCGGAGGAGGCCGGAGCCTCGGTGGAGACCGGGGCGTCGCTGGGAGCGGGGGTCTCGGTCGACGCGGGCGTCTCGGTCGACGCGGGGGCCTCGGTCGAGGCGGGCGTGTCACTCGGCGCCGGGGTCTCGGAGGAGGTGGGCGCGGGAGTCGCCGACGAGTAGGAGTCGGCGGCGGCC
Source organism: Rathayibacter sp. AY1E6 (assembly GCF_002931115.1). NCBI lineage: Bacteria > Bacillati > Actinomycetota > Actinomycetes > Micrococcales > Microbacteriaceae > Rathayibacter > Rathayibacter sp. AY1E6. Next base: position 107,719 of record NZ_PSVK01000008.1, read on the forward strand.
GAGAGCACGAAGGAGCTGAAGGCGTCCGGGTCGGTCAGCGAGCCCGAGTACGCCTCGCCGTTGACCAGGACGGTCGGGGTGCCCGTGACAGCGGGCACGTCCGTGCCGGGCAGCGGACCCGAGGTGGCGCGCTCGGTCGCGGCGCGGACCCAGCTCACGAAGCTCTGGTCGTCGATGCAGGTGTTCACGGCCGCCGTGTCCTCGACGCCCGCCTGCGAGGCGTAGTCCTTCAACTGGTCGTCCGAGAGTCCGTCTGTCCCCTCCGCCGGCTGGTTGGCGAACAGCAGGGAGTTGAAGTCGAAGAAGGAGTCGGGCGAGCGGTCCGCGACGCACGCGGCGGCGTTGGCCGAGCGCTCCGAGTACTTGGTTCCGTTGGAGCGGGTCGTGAGGATGGCGATCGGGTGGATCTCGACCGTCGCGGCACCGCTGGTCACCCACTCCTTGATCTGGTCGCCGTTGGTCTTCTCGAACTGGCCGCAGTAGGGGCAGAGGTAGTCGAGGTAGACCCGGATGTCGACCGTGCCGGCCGAGGTGTCGAGCGCGCTGGGGGTGGGCGTCCCGTCGGCGGCGACGGCACCGCTCGTCTGCGCGACCATGTTCTCGCCGATGACGACACCGTCGCTCGCCATGTTCGCCGGGCCCGGGCCCGCGGGGCGGATGCTCGAGGTGACGGCGAAGACCACGATCACGACGACCGCGATCACGACGGCGGCGAGCCCGCCCTGCAGGGCGAAGCGGCTCACGCGGTCGCGGCGCTTCTGCTGCTCGCGCAGGCGGCGCGCCTTCTCTCGGGCGGCCTCTCGTCGCTGGTTCTTCGAGAGACGGTCGTTGGCTCCGCCGGTGGTCATGACAAGAACGCTCCGAATGAGAGAGGGGGAAGAAGGGGGTCGCCGGGCGCGACTCGCCGGAATCCTACGCGCGAGCCCTGGGAAACCTCCAAACGACGGATACGCGGTGCCCGACCGACGACTGTCGGCCCCGTGGCATACTGTGACGGTTGGTCGGAGTCGCCCACGCGATGATGACCATCACTTCCATTCACTCGGATCGTCCGGCACGTACCTGCCGGTGAAGGAGCAAGAACAATGGCGTCCGTAACTTTCGACCACGCGTCCCGCGTCTACCCCGGGGCCACTCGTGCCTCCGTCGACAAGCTCAACCTCGAGGTGGGCGACGGCGAGTTCCTCGTCCTCGTCGGCCCCTCCGGCTGCGGCAAGTCCACCTCCCTGCGCATGCTCGCCGGCCTCGAGGAGGTCAACGAGGGCCGCATCCTCATCGGCGACCGCAACGTCACGGACGTTCCGCCGAAGGACCGCGACATCGCGATGGTCTTCCAGAACTACGCGCTGTACCCGCACATGTCGGTCGCCGAGAACATGGGCTTCGCGCTCAAGATCGCCGGCGTCAACAAGGACGAGCGCGCCGCGCGGGTCCTCGAGGCCGCGAAGATGCTCGACCTCGAGCCCTACCTGAATCGCAAGCCGAAGGCGCTCTCCGGTGGCCAGCGCCAGCGCGTCGCGATGGGCCGCGCCATCGTCCGCAAGCCCCAGGTCTTCCTCATGGACGAGCCGCTGTCGAACCTCGACGCCAAGCTCCGCGTGTCCACCCGCACCCAGATCGGCACGCTGCAGCGCCGCCTGGGCATCACCACGGTCTACGTCACCCACGACCAGACCGAGGCGCTCACCATGGGCGACCGCATCGCGGTCCTCAAGGACGGCCTCCTCCAGCAGGTCGGCTCGCCCCGCGACCTGTACGAGAACCCGAACAACGTCTTCGTGGCCGGCTTCATCGGCTCGCCCGCGATGAACCTGTTCCACGCGGACGTCACCGACGGCGGCGTCAAGTTCGGCGACACCGTCCTCCCGATCGCCCGCGAGGCGCTCGCGAAGACGAGCCAGAAGGTCGTCACGCTCGGCGTGCGACCCGAGGACGTCACCGTCTCGACCCAGCCCGGCGGACTGCCGATCGAGGTCGACCTCATCGAGGAGCTCGGCTCGGACGGCTACCTCTACGGCCACACCGAGGTCGAGGGCCGCCGCACCGACATCGTCGCGCGCGTCGACGGCCGCGTGCACCCGACCGCGGGCGACCGCGTGTACGTGACCGCGAACCACCGCGTGCACATCTTCGACGCGGAGTCGGGCGAGCGCCTCTCCTGAGCCTCCTCCTGCACCGCACGCTGCCGCCGTCCCCTCCAGGGCGGCGGCAGCGTCGTCTGCGGCTCCCCCACCGTCCGACACGCGACACGAACGGCGCACCATGTCCGGCTCCCTGAACATCACCTCGGCCACCGTCGACCCGGCCCTGCTCGACCTGCCGTGGAACCTGCGGCTCGACGACTGGCCCGACGAGTACATCGCCGCCCTGCCGAAGGGCATCTCGCGGCACACGGTCCGCTTCGCCCACCTCTCCGGTCACGTCGTCGCCGTCAAGGAGACGACCGCCGAGATGTCGCGGCGCGAGTACGAGATGCTGAAGACGCTGCAGCGCCTCGACGTGCCGTGCGTGGTGCCGGGCGCCGTGATCACGAACCGCACCGACGACGAGGGCGAGGCCCTGCCCGCCGTGCTGGTCACCCGTCACCTCAAGTTCTCGCTCCCCTACCGGGCGCTCTTCTCGCAGACGCTGCGGCCCGACACGGCGACCCGTCTGGTCGACGCGCTGGCGCTCCTCCTGGTCCGCCTGCACGTGATCGGCTTCTTCTGGGGCGACGTCTCGCTCTCGAACACTCTCTTCCGGCGCGATGCCGGCGCCTTCGCCGCCTACCTGGTCGATGCGGAGACAGGGCAGCTCTACTCGGGCGGCCTCTCGAACGGCCAGCGCGAGAACGATCTGGAGATCGCCCGCGTCAACATCGCCGGCGAGCTGCTCGACCTCGAGGCCGGCGGTCGCGTCGACGACGACCTCGACCCGATCACGGTCTCCGACGGCATCGTCGCGGCGTACCGCAGCCTCTGGAAGGAGCTGACCGGTGCCGAGTCGTTCGCGACGTCGGAGCGCTGGCGGATCAACGACCGCGTGAACCGGCTGAACGAGCTGGGCTTCGACATCGAGGAGCTCGCGATCAAGACCGACGAGGCCGGGTCGACGGTGCGCATCCAGCCGAAGGTGGTCGACGCCGGCCACCACCAGCGGCGGCTGCTCCGTCTCACCGGGCTGGACGCGCAGGAGAACCAGGCGCGACGCCTGCTCAACGACCTCGACTCGTACACGGCGACCTACGACAAGCAGGGCCTGGACGAGGAGATGGTGGCGCACGAGTGGCTGGCGCAGGTGTTCGAGCCGGTCATCCGCTCGATCCCCCGTGATCTCAAGGGCCGCCTGGAGCCGGCCGAGATGTTCCACCAGCTGCTCGAGCACCGCTGGTTCATGTCGCAGCAGCAGGCGCGCGACGTCCCCCTGGCGGAGGCGGTCACCGCCTACGTGAACGACATCCTGCGTCACCGCCGCGACGAGGCGACGGTCATCGCTCCTCCCACCGAGGCGCTGACCCTCCCGAACCTCGTCCTCGACGAGTCCGGCGACGCCGAGCTCACCGACGAGGACGCCGACGTCGACTGGACCAAGAACGTCTGACCCCCCCCACCGCAAGAGGGCCCGCGCTGTCAGCACGGGCCCTCTTCGCATCCCCCCGGCTCGCTCGCCGCAGGCGGCGCACTCGGTCCGCTCGCCGCAGGCGGCGCACTCGGTCCGCTCGCCGCAGGCGGCGCCCCTGTCCGCTCGCCGAAGGCGGCGCCCCTGACATCCAGACCTGGAGCGCGGGTGCCGGCGCGGTGAGCTGCAAGGCGGAGGAGGAAGCGATACCGGCGGTATCGCACCCGACGACAACGCCGCAGATCGCCGTGCCGGTGCCCGCGCTACTCGGAGGCGGAGCGGAGTTTGGAGATCTCGTAGAGCGCGACCGACGCCGCGATCCCGGCGTTGAGGGATTCGGTGGCGGAGCTGATCGGGATGGAGACGACGGCGTCGCACTGCTCGGTGACGAGGCGGGAGAGGCCCTTGCCCTCGCTGCCGACGACGACGAGGAGCGGCCGGTCGGCGAGTTCCAGGCCGGGCAGCATCACGTCGCCGTCGCCGTCGAGTCCGATGACGAAGACGCCTGCGCGCTTGAAGTCCTTGATCATGGCGGTGAGGTTGGACGCCATCGCGACGGGGATGCGTGCGGCGGCTCCGGCGGAGGTCTTCCAGGCGGCGGAGTTGAGGCCCACGGAGCGGCGCTGCGGGACGATGACGCCCTGTCCGCCGAACGCGGCGACGGAGCGGATGATCGCTCCGAGGTTGCGCGGGTCGGTGATGCCGTCGAGGGCGACGAGGAGGGGGACCGCTCCGCGGGAGACGTTGCGCTCGAGCAGGTCGCTCGGGTGGGCGTACTCGTAGGGCGGCACCTTCAGCACGAGGCCCTGGTGCACGGAGTCGGGGCCGGCGAGGCGGTCGAGCTCCGGGCGCATGACCTCGAGCACGGGAAGGCCGCGGGCGGTGGCGATCTTGAGCGCCTCCTTGACCCGGTCGTCCATCTCGATGCGGGTCGCGAGGTAGAGGGTGGTGGCCGGGATGCTGGCGCGCAGCGCCTCGAGGACCGAGTTCCGGCCCGTCACCATCTCGAAGTCGTCGCCGCTCTTGGGCTTGCGCGACGGAGCGGGGCGCCCCTGTCCGCGGGCGGCCGCGGAGAGGGCTCCGCCGGGGCGGCCCTTGCCGCCTGCGGCGACGAAGCGCTCGCGCGCGAGCTTCGCCTTGCCTGCGGGGTGGTAGGGCCGGTCCTCGGCCTTGGGCGTGGGCTTCTTGCCCTCGAGGGCCTGACGGCCCTGACCGCCGGAACCGACGGCCTTGCCCTTGCTCTTCTTTCGGACCGCTCCGGGGCGGCCGGGCTTATTCGCCATCGAGACTCCAATGCGCACCCGTCTGGGTGTCTTCGATCGTGATTCCCGCCGCGGCGAGATCGGTTCGGATGCGGTCGGCGCTCGCCCAGTCGCGCTGCTCGCGCGCGGTCTGGCGTTCGGCGACCAGGCGGTCGACCAGCACGCTGAGCGCGCGGTACGAGGGTTCGTCGTCGGAGCGCGCCCACTCGGGCGCCTCCGGGTCGATGCCGAGCACGGCCGCCATCGCGAGCACCTGGGTGCGCAGGGCCGAGACGGAGCCGAGGTCCTCGGCGTCGAGGGCGGCGTTGCCGGCGCGCACGGTCTCGTGCAGGACGCCGATGGCCTGCGGGACGGACAGGTCGTCGTCCATCGCCTCGGCGAACTCCTCCGGGACCACCGGCTCGCCGAGCGCGGCGAACCGCGTGCCGTCGAGGCGGCGGCGGGAGCGCTCGAGGAAGCCCTCGATCCGCTCCAGCGCCGCTTCGGCCTCCTCGAGGGCCCCGTCGTGGAACTCGAGGGTGGAGCGGTAGTGGGCCGAGCCGAGGTAGTAGCGGACGACGAGCGGGCGGGCCGCCTCGAGCAGCTCGGAGGCGAACACCGAGTTGCCGAGCGACTTGCTCATCTTCTGGCCGATGACGGACACGAGGCCGTTGTGCAGCCAGTAGCTGGCGAAGGCGTGGCCGGCGGCGCTGGACTGGGCGAGCTCGTTCTCGTGGTGGGGGAAGCGCAGGTCGAGCCCGCCGCCGTGGATGTCGAACTGGGTGCCGAGGTACTTCGTCGACATCGCGGAGCACTCGATGTGCCAGCCGGGGCGCCCGGCGCCCCACGGCGAGGCCCAGGCGGCCGACTCGGGCTCCTCCGGCTTGGCGCCCTTCCACAGAGCGAAGTCGTGCGGGTCGCGCTTGCCGCGCGGGTCGGCGTCGGTCGCCGCCTCCATGCTCTCGAGGCGCTGGTGGGTGAGCGAGCCGTAGTCCGGCCAGGACCGCGTGTCGAAGTAGACGTCGCCGGAGTCGTCGGGCGCCGGGTAGGCGTGACCGCGCTCGATCAGGGTCTGGATGAGCGTGATCATCTCGGCGATGCTCGCGGTCGCGCGCGGCTCGTAGGTCGGCGGGAGGATGCCGAGGGCCGTGTACGCGGCGGTGAACTCGAGCTCCACGCGGTAGGCGAGGGCCCACCACTGCTCGACCGGCGCGCCCTCGGGCGCCCGACGCCGCGCGTCCTCGGCGATGGCGAGGATCTTGTCGTCGATGTCGGTGACGTTGCGCACCAGGGTGACCTGGAAGCCGCGGTACGCCAGCCAGCGGCGCAGCTGGTCGTAGGCGAGGGCGGAGCGCAGGTGCCCGATGTGGGGCGAGGACTGCACGGTGGGTCCGCAGACGTACATCCCGACCTCGTTCTCGCGGAGGGGGACGAAATCGACGAGGGCCTGGGCCTTCGAGTCATGCAGTCGCAGAGTCACGCGGGCGAGTTTACCGGGCGGACCGCTCCCGGCCGGGTCGGCGGCTCCGCCCGGGGACTACCGGGCGACAGCGGGGGTGGGGAGGACGAGTGCCGTCGCGGTCGCGGCGACCCCTTCGCCCCGGCCGGTGAAGCCCAGCGCGTCCGAGGTGGTGGCGGCGACGCTGACCGGTGCGCCGAGCAGCTCCGAGAGCAGCCTCTGCGCCTCTTCGCGCCGCGGCGAGAACTTCGGGCGGTTGCCGATGAGCTGCACCGAGACGTTGCCGATGGCGAAGCCGGCGGCCTCCACCAGCTCGCGGGTCGCGCGGAGGAAGACCTCGCCGTGGGCGTCCGCGAAGCGCGGGTCGGCCGTGCCGAAGCGGGAGCCGATGTCGCCGAGACCCGCCGCCCCCAGGAGCGCGTCGCAGATCGCGTGGGCGACCGGGTCGCCGTCGCTGTGCCCGGACAGGCCCCGCTCCCCCGGCCAGTGCAGCCCGGCGAGCCAGAGCGGCGACGCGTCGTCGAACGCGTGCACGTCCGTGCCGATGCCGACGCGCGGCACGACGACGGCGGGCGGCGGTGCGAGCACCTGCTCGGCGCGGGCCAGGTCCCAGGGGGTGGTGATCTTGAAGGCGAGCGGGTCGCCGGCGACGACGATCGAGGGACTGCCGCGCGAGGCGAGGAGCGCCGCGTCGTCGGTGAAGTCCTCCTCCGCCGAGGCGTAGGCCTCGTCGAGGAGCGCGCGCGGGAAGCCCTGCGGCGTCTGCACCGCGGCGAGCTCGGAGCGGTCCACCGTGCCGAGGATCCCGCCGTCGGCGCGGATGCGCTTGATCGTGTCGGTGACCGGCAGACCCGGGATCACTCCGCCGCCCGTCTCCCGGACCGCCGCGATCACCCGCTCGAACTGGTCGACGGGCGTGAGGGCGCGGGCGGCGTCGTGCACGAGCACCGTCTCGACGGCCGGACCGAGCGCCCGGAGCCCTCGAGCGACCGACTCCTGGCGGCTGGCGCCTCCGGCGACGACGCTGACGGAGCCGTCCGGGGCTCCGGCGGCGTGCGTCAGAGCGGCCGTCTCCTCGAGGAGGGCGGCGGGAGCCACGACGACGATCTGGACCGGCTCCGCGAGCAGCAGCACCGTGCGCAGGCTGCGCTCGAGGATCGTCCTCCCCGCGCAGTCGACGTAGGCCTTGGGGCGCTCGCGGCCGAGCCTCGTGCCGCTGCCGGCGGCGACGACGACGACGGCCGCGGTCGGCGCGCCGGCCGGACCGTTCAGGATGCGAGGACCTCGTCGAGGAGCACGGAGGCGGCGTCCTCGTCGGTCTTCTCGGCCAGGGCGAGCTCGGAGACGAGGATCTGGCGGGCCTTGGCGAGCATGCTCTTCTCCCCCGCCGAGAGGCCGCGGTCGCGGTCGCGGCGGGTGAGGTCGCGGACGACCTCGGAGACCTTGACGACGTCTCCGGACCCGAGCTTCTCGAGGTTGGCCTTGTAGCGGCGCGACCAGTTGGTCGGCTCCTCGACGACCTCGGCGCGCAGGACCTCGAACACGCGCTCGACGCCATCGCGGCCGATGACGTCGCGGACGCCGACCAGGTCGACGTTGTCGGCGGGCACCTCGATGACGAGGTCGCCCTGCGCGACGCGGAGCTTCAGGTACGTCTTCTCCTGGCCCTTGATCGTCCGGGTCTTCACCTCGGCGATCGTGGCGGCTCCGTGATGGGGGTAGACGACCGTCTCTCCGACCTCGAACTGCATGCGACGTCCTTTCAGCGGCGGACAGATTACCATGCGCGCCGAGCGGGACGGGAGTCCGGACGGGCGGAGCCGCGGTGCTCGCTACGCTAGCCTGGTGTCGGCTCGTGCACAGTGAAGTCGCCCTGTCCGGGGCGAGCGGGGCCGACGATCTGGAGGTTCCTGTGAAGGCGCGTATCGCTGCATCCGTCGTTCTCGCGGTCGGCGTCGCCCTCGCTACCGCCGGCTGCAACCTCGTCGCCCCGCAGGCGACGCGCAAGATCTACGACCCGAGCGACGGAGTCGGCGCGACGATCGGCGATCTCGCCATCCGCAACGCGATGATCGTCTCGGACGACGGCGAGGCCGGCACCCTGATCGTGACGCTCGTGAACTCCACCGATGAGGCGCTGAGCGTCGAGGTGCAGTATGAGGGCTCCGCGGGCCGCACCAGCGACACCGTCGACGCCGTCCCCGGCCGTACCGAGGTCCGCCCCGACAGCACCGAGGCCGTCCAGATGGATGACATCGACACGATCCCCGGCGGCCTGCTCCCCGTCTACTTCCAGTACGGCTCCGAGCAGGGCAAGGAGCTCCTCGTCCCCGTCCTGACGAACGCCCTCGAGGCCTACTCGACGCTGACCCCCGCGCCCTCCGCGACGCCGACCGTCACCCCGACGGCCGACCCCGCCCGGACCGCGCTCCCCACTCCCACCGCCGAGCCCGGCGTCGACGCTCCCACCGCGGAGTAGCCCCCTCCGCCCACGAGGGCCGTCCACCCCGGTGGGCGGCCCTTCGTCGTCCCCGCAAGTCTCGATACACCGACTCCGCCGACCACTCGAGCACCACGCCCTGAGCGACGCCCCCGCCCGGCTCGTCGCACAGCGACGCCC
>NZ_PSVK01000009.1:0-108603 GCF_002931115.1 Rathayibacter sp. AY1E6
GCCCCGCCCCGCCCCGCCTCGCCCCGGCTCGCCTCGGCGAGAAGCCATGAGTCGTCGCACTCGAGACCGACTGCGACAAATCCTGCGCACTCGCGGAACCGCGATCGGGATGAGCCCGACGAGAAGCCAGTAGTCGTCGCACTCGACGCCCACTGCGACAACTCCTGCGCACTCGCGACCGGCCTCGGGACGCCGGACGCCCGTCGCTCCTATGCCGAGCACCCCGAGACTCCAGGAGTTGTCGCACTCGAGACCGACTGCGACAACTCCTGCGCACTCGCGGAACCGCGATCGGAGGAGTCCGGCGAGAAGCCAGGACTTGTCGCACTCGACTTCGAGTGCGACAACTCCTGCGCACGCGCGAACGGAGGCGGCGCAGGACGCGCCGAGACGACGGAGGCCGCCGCGCTCGAGCTCGAGTGCGACGGCCTCCGGACCGTCAGGAGCGGGCGCCCGCGGGTCAGGACTCCGTGTCGACGAGCGAGTCGAGGTGCGCGAGGTCCTCGGACGAGATCTCGAAGTCGACATCGGCGTTCTCGACGATGCGCGAGGGCGTCGTCGACTTCGGCAGCGGCAGCACGTCCTTCTCGAGCAGGTAGCGGATGCAGAGCTGCGCCACCGACTTGTCGTACTTCGCGGCGATCTCGCCGATGTCGGAGTTGTCGAGCAGGCCGCCCGTCGCGAGGGGCGAGTACCCCTCGACGAGGATGCCGTGCTCCTTGCAGTAGGCGGTCGTCTCGTCCTGGGTGTTGCCGACGAACCAGCGGATCTGGTTGGCGTGCGGCACCACGTCGGTCGCCGCGATCAGCGACTCCAGATCGGCGACCTGGAAGTTCGAGACGCCGATGGCGCGCGAGCGACCGGCCTCGAGGATCTCCTCCATCGCCTTCCACGCCGCGATGTTGCCCTCGCGGTGGTCCGAGCCCATGTCCTGCCAGGGCCACGGGGCGTGGATGAGGTAAAGGTCGACGTGGTCGAGCTCGAGCGCCGCCATGGTGGTCTCGAAGCTCGCCTTCGCGCCCTCGTAGTCCTTCACCTCGGCCGGGAGCTTGGTGGTGATGAACACCTCGTCGCGCGGGACGCCGCTGTCGCGCAGTGCCCGGGCGACGCTCGCCTCGTTGCCGTAGGCGCGGGCGGTGTCGATGTGGCGGTAGCCGGCCTCGAGCGCGGCGGTCGTCGCGTCGTAGGCCTCGGGGCCGTCGGGGATCTGCCAGGTGCCGAACCCGATCTTCGGGATGGCGACTCCGTTGGACAGCGTGAACGTGTCGGTCAGGGCGGGCATGACTCTCCTCTGCATCGGTCTTCTCCGCGGCCCGCCACCGGCGGCGCCGCTCCTTCCACGCTAGGCCGGGCCCCCGGCTCGCGCGGGCCCCTTGCGCTGTGCGCCTCCGGTGCTACGCGGCCGTCGCGCTCCGGGCCGCCGACCCCGCAGAAGTCGCAGGTCCCGCACTCGAGCACCGCGACTTCTGCGGACTCGCGAGCCGGCACCACCGGCCCGCCCCCGCGAGCGGCCGGCGCCTCCCCCCTGAGGCGCCGACCGCTCAGCCTCGCGCCACCGACCAGGGGGTCCGCAGCGCCCGCTCGGCGAGGAACCGCCGCTCCCCTGTGATCGACACCTCCGCCGTCACCGCCGCGTCCGCCGCCGAGGCGCCGGCCGTCAGCCGCAGCGGCCCCGGGTCCACGGCGAGCCGGCCGTCCTCCCCCGTCACCGCGAGCCGGGCCGCGTCGACGTGGAAGTGCACCGTCAGCGTCTCGCCCGCCGCGATCGGCACGCGCGCGAAGCCGATGAGCTGCGCGACCGGCCGCACCACCGCCGAGGTCGGGTAGCCCGCGTAGAGCTGCACCACCTCGACCGTGTCGGCGCCGTCGTTCCGGAGCGATACCGCCACGTCGAGCGATCCGCCGACCGGCAGCTCCGCCGCCGTCGCCAGCGCCGTATACGTCACCGCGCCGCGGGTCAGCCCGTAGCCGAACGGGTAGAGCGGAGTCGCGTCCAGCGCCGTGATCCCGGGGTTCGAGAGCCCGAGCGACGGCTGCAGGTACGTGGTCGACGCGGACGGGAGCCGTGGGATCTGCACGGGCAGGCGCCCGGTCGGAGCCACGCGGCCCGAGAGCACGCCGGCGACCGCAGCCGCCCCGTCCGCTCCCGGGAAGAACGCCTGCACGAGTCCGCGCGCCGCTCCGAACGCCCCGAGCGCGTAGGGCCGGCCCGAGAGGACGACCACCACGGTGGGCACGCCGGTCTCGAGCACGGCCGTCACCAGCGGCTCCTGCGCTCCGGGGAGGCGGAGGTCGGCCGCGTCGCAGCCCTCGCCCGAGGTGCCGTCGCCGAAGAGCCCGGCGATGTCGCCGACCACGACGACCGCCGCATCGGAGCCGCGGACGAGGTCCACCGCCTCCTGCACGCCGTCGGTCGACGCGGAGGTGATCGAGCCGCCCTCCGCGAAGCGCACGCGCGACGCTCCGAACTCCTCCTGCAGCGCCGTCAGCACCGTCGGGATCGACAGGCCGAGGTCGTGCCCAGGGTGCTTGGAGAGCACGTGGTTGGGGAACGCGTAGCAGCCGACCAGGCTGCGGAACTGGTCCGCGGCCGGTCCCACGACGGCGAGCGAGCCGGAGGACAGCAGCCCCGCGACGTCCTCGTCGCGCAGCAGCACGACCGACTCCTCCGCGATCCGCGACGAGATCGCGCGGTTGCGGGCGCTGTCGAGGTCGACGTCCTCGGCTCCCTCGGGCACCAGCGGGCCGCCGTCGAGCAGGCCCGCCTCGAACTTGTGGCGGAGGTGCCTGGCCACGGAGCGGTCGAGGTCGGCCTCGTCGACGACGCCCTCGCGGATCAGGCGCGGCAGCTCGCCGTACGCCGCCGTCTGCGGCAGCTCGACGTCGACCCCGGCGTGCAGCGCCAGGCGCCCCGCGTCGGCCGCGTCGACCGCGACGTGGTGCATGGCCTGGAGGAACGGCACCGCCCAGTAGTCGGCGACGACCGTGCCCTCGAAGCCCCAGCGGTCGCGGAGCAGTGTCGTCAGCAGGTGCCGGCTGGCGCTGCTGGGCACGCCGTCGATGTCGGTGTACGACGTCATCACGCTGCGGGCGCCGCCGTGCCGCAGAGCGGCCTCGAACGGAGGCAGCACCGTGTCGGCGAGCTCGCGCGGCCCCATGCTGACGGGTCCGTGGTTGCGGGCGCCGCGGGAGGCGGCGTACCCGGCGAAGTGCTTCAGCGTCGCGACGACGCCGGTCCCCTCCAGCCCCGCGACGTAGGCGGCGCCGAGCTGCGAGACCAGGTACGGGTCCTCGCCGAGGGTCTCCTCGACGCGGCCCCAGCGGTAGTCCTTCACGACGTCGACGACCGGGGCGAGGCCCTGGTGGATGCCGAGGGCGCGCATGTCCGAGCCGATCGCCTCCGCCATCTCGCCCACGAGCTCCTCGTGGAAGGTGGCCGCCCAGGCGAGCGGAGTGGGGAACGCGGTCGCGCCGTACGCGGCCAGGCCGGTGAGGCACTCCTCGTGCGCGATGGCCGGGATGCCGAGGCGGCTGCCGGCGACCACGCGCTCCTGCAGCTCGCGGAGCCGGCGGACGCCCTCCGGGACGGTGACCGGCTCGGTGCCGAACACACGGGTCAGCTGGCCGAGGCCGCCGGTGAAGAGGTCGTCGCCCGCGGCGGGCCCGTCGTCGAGCTTCGGAGCGAAGTCGTCGGCGGAGTCGGTGAGCCAGACGGAGCCGAGCTGCGCCGCCTTCTCCTCGAGGGTGAGTTCCTGGGTCAGGAGGCGGGCGCGCTCGGCCGGAGGCAGAGCGCGGTCCCGCCAGTCCCGCCCGGGAGGACGCACGGCGTCCGTCCCGGGCAGTGCTGGGGAAGCGTCGTGCATCAGCCCTTGAACGCCCCGTCCATGATCCCGGACACCATCCGGCGGCCGACGAAGAAGAACGCGATCAGCAGCGGGAGGGTGGCCATGAACGATCCGCCCATCGCCAGGGCGACGTCGATCGAGCGGTTGGCCTGCAGCTGCTTCAGCGCGATCTGCACCGTGAACAGCTCCGGCGACTTGAGGACGATGAACGGCCACATGAAGTCGTTCCAGACCGCGGTGAAGGTGATCAGTCCGAGGACGAACGCCGCGGGGCGGACCACCGGGAAGGCGATGCGCCAGAACAGCTGCCACGAGTTGGCGCCGTCGATGCGGGCCGCCTGGATCAGCTCGTCGCTGACCGTCGTGGACATGTGCTGCCGCATCCAGAAGATGCCGAAGGCGCTGGCCAGGCCCGGCACGATGATCGCCTGGAGGGTGTCGACCCAGTCGAGCGCCGAGACGATCAGGTACTGCGGGATGATGCTCAGCTGCGCCGGCACCGTCATGGTCAGCAGCACGATCAGGAACAGCACGTTGCGGCCCGGGAACTGCAGCTTCGCGAAGGCGAAGCCGGCCATCGCGCAGAGGATCGCCGAGATGACGGCGATGCTCAGCGACACGATGAGGCTGTTCAGCATCGAGGCGATGAACGGGACGGTGTCGAACACCTTCTCGGCGATCGCCATGAAGTTCGTGCCCGGGTAGAGGCGCGGCGGGATCGACGTGACGGCGGTCGCTCCGACCGACGCGACGACGAACATGTAGTAGAGCGGGAAGATCGAGACGAGCACCGCGATCACGAGGAAGACGTAGGTCGGCCAGCCGACTCCGCCGCCCTTCCCGCGCCGCTTCGGCAGCTGTGCCTTCTGGACCGTGGGGGCCAGCGTCTGCGGGACGGCCTGGTCGATCACATCCGACATCAGACGGCCTCCTTCCGGGTGCGGGTGGAGAGGTAGAAGTTGAGGAGGGAGACGAGGACCACGATCACGAACAGCACGACGCCGATGGCGGATCCGTAGCCGAACTTGAACTGGCCGAAGCCCTGCTCGTAGAGGAAGAGCGCCAGCGTCTGGCACTGCCGGCCGGCGCCGCAGGTGAGGCCCGATTCAGGGGCCACCAGGAGCGCCTCCGTGAAGATCTGCAGACCGCCGATGGTCGACATGATCACGGTGAAGACGATGATCGGGCGCAGCGCCGGGATCGTCAGGTGGCGGAACTGCTGCCAGCTGGACGCGCCGTCGACGGAGGCCGCCTCGAACATCTCGCGGGGCAGCGACTGCAGGCCCGCCAGGTAGAGGAGCGTGTTGTAGCCGAACCAGCGCCAGAAGACCATCGTCGAGATGACGATCCAGGAGCCGTAGTTCGTGGCGAGGAAGTTGATCGACGGCAGTCCGAAGATGCCGAGGAACCAGTTGATCAAGCCGAAGTTCTTATCGAAGATCTGCGCGAACACGATCGCGGTCGCCGCGACGGAGGTGATGTACGGCACCAGCAGCGCCATGCGGAAGAAGTTCGCCCAGCGGAGGCGGGCGTGGTTCAGCAGGTGCGCGAGGAAGAGGGCGAACAGCAGCTGGGGCACCGTCGAGATGATGAAGATGCCGAAGGTGTTGACCAGCGCGTTCCAGAACCGGGAGTCGGCGAAGAGCTGCTGGAAGTTCGCGATGCCGACGAAGGTCTGCTCGCCGATCGGGTTCCAGTCGAAGAGCGAGACGTAGAACGTGAACAGGAGCGGGAAGAGCCCGAAGACGATGAAGATGATGAAGAAGGGCGCGACGTACGCGTAGGGGGCGATCCGCTCCGAGAGGGAGTTGCGGATCCGCGCGGCCTTCTGGACCGGCGCGCTGGGCTGCTTGCGCTGCTTGCGGGGTGGTGCTGCTGTCACCGTTGACACGGGAGTACCTCCGTCGAGAAAGGGGGGAGGGGCCCGGCGCGCGAGGCGCCGGGCCGCTCGGGTGGGTGGGGCGATCAGCCGCCGATGGCCTGCTTGGCCGTGTCGAGTGCGGTCGACCACGCCTTGTCGGAGGTCACGTTGCCGGCCTCCAGCTCGACGAGGGTGTTGAGGAGCGCCCCGTTGATCGGGGTGGTGTCCGGTCCGTTGTAGAAGGACGGGAACTGCTCGACGGAGGTGGCCATGACCTCGCCGATCTTCGAGTCGCCGAAGAACGGGTCGGTGTACGACTGGACCTCTTCGCTGGCGACCGCCTCGGTGGCGGCGGGCAGCGTGCCCGAGGCCTTGAAGTGGTCGGTCTGGCCCTCGGCCGACATCATCGTCTTGATGTACTGCCAGGCGGCCTCGGGGTGCTCGGCGCGGGCGGGGATGGCGATGACGCTGCCGCCCCAGTTGCCGCCGATGCCGGGGACGCTGGTGACGCGCCAGTTGCCGGCGGTGTCGGGGGCGTCGGTCTTGATGCCGGCGAGGATCCACGAGGGGGCGATCGTCACGGCGAAGGCGCCGTTCGCGCGGCCCGGGGCCCAGCCCGAGGACCAGGCGGCGATGCCGGCGCTGATGCCGGCGTCCTTGGTGTCCACGGCGACCTGGAACGCGTCCTTCACCTGCGGGTTGGTGTCGTAGACCAGCTCGCCGTCGGGCGAGTAGTACTTCTCCGAGACCTGGTTGACGGTCGAGAAGAAGACGCTGGTCTCGATGTTGTCGACGAACGGCTTGCCGGTCGCCTCGGTGTACTTCTTGCCGGTCTCGATGAAGGACGGCCAGTCCTTCCAGAGCTCGGCGACCTGGTCGGGCTCGGTCGGCAGGCCGGCCTGCTCGAAGAGGTCGGCGCGGTAGGCGAAGCCCAGTCCGCCGACGTCGGTCGGGACGCCCACGACGGAGCCGTCGTCGGCGGTCGCGGCGGAGGCGGCCCACGGGAGGTAGGTGGAGGCGACGTCGTCGCCGCCGAGGGTGCGCAGGTCGAGGAAGTTCGAGCTGTTGGCGACGAACTGGGGCAGGTCGTCGTTCTGGATCATGACCAGGTCGGGCACCTTGCCGCCGGCGAGGGCCGCGGTGAGGGCGGTGGCGGTCTCGGTCGTGCTGCCGACCTCGGAGAGCTTGATCTTCGCGTCGGGCATCTTCGCGAGGTACTCGTCGACGCTGTCCTTGGCGTTGATGCCGGTGAAGGACCAGAAGGTGGCTTCGGCGTTCGGGTCGTCCGAGGCGCCTCCTCCCCCTCCGGACGAGCACCCGGTCAGGGTGAGCGCGACTACTGCTGCTGCTGCGGCTACGGCCGTCAGGCTTCTTTTCACGACAATTCCTCTTCGTTGGGGATTCGCAGGGTTTCGGTGAGGGCGGGCCTCAGAGAACGATCTCTTGGCGGCCAACCTAACCCGCCCGCGAGCACGATGCAAGCGAGAACCGGTCTCCGCGAGATAACGATCTCCGCCTAGTATCAAAGGGAAGTTTCGCAAATCGAGCAGTTCCGGACGGCCGCCCGCCGCCCCGTGCGAGTCTTCACTCCGACGCTCTCCCCACCGTGCTCCGCGGGGAGGCGCGGAAGCCGGAACCTCCCCTCGCAGAAGGAAGCAGCATGACTCGACCCACGCTGGTGGACGTCGCCCAGGCCGCGGGCGTCTCGCGCGCCACCGCCGCCCGTGTGCTCGCAGGCGGCACCAATGTCGACGTCCGGATGACCGCCGCGGTCGAGCGCGCCGCGAAGTCCCTCGGCTACGAGGCGAACAGCGCCGCCCGGATGCTCCGCGGCGGGCGGGCCGGGGCCATCGCCCTGATCGTCGCCTTCAACGAGCTCGACAGCCTCACCGGGACGTTCTTCACCTCGGTGCTGAAGGGCGCCGCGAAGGGCCTCTACGCCGGCGAGGTGCAGCCCGTGCTGCTGCCCGCCGACCACGACGACAGCGACCGCATCCCCCGCTTCCTCCGCTCGCGGGCCGTCGACGGCGCGATCGTGATCCTCCAGCACGAGATCACCCACCTCGCGCAGGCGCTGGCCGACTCCCCCGTGCCGATCGCCTGGGTCGGCCGCCCGCGGGTCGCCCTGCCCGAGGACGCGATCGTCATCGACTCCGACAACTACGGAGGCGGCCGCCTCGCCGCCCGCGCGCTCGCCGACTCCGGCCGCCGGCGCCTGGGCATCATCGCCGGCCCGCACGACATGGAGCCCGCCCGCGACCGCATCCGCGGCTGGCGCGACGAGCTGACCGAGCTCGGCCTCGACTCCAGCCCGATCGTGCACGGCGCCTTCACCCTCGAGAGCGGATCGGCCGCAATGGCCCGCCTCCTGCAGCGCCACCCCGACCTCGACGGCGTCTTCGCCTCCTCCGACCTGATGGCCAACGGCGCGATCCGCGTCCTGCAGGCGTCCGGCCGCCGCGTCCCCGCCGACGTCTCCGTCATCGGCTTCGACGACGTCGTCATCGCGACCACCTCGGATCCGACCCTCACGACCATCCGGCAGCCCCTGGAGGACATGGGCCGCGTCGCCGCCGAGACCGTCGTCGCCGTCGTGCAGGGCCGCCCGGTCGACCGGCAGCCGATCCTCGCGACGACCCTCGTGCAGCGCGAGTCCGCATGACCCCGCCTCCCCCGCACCGCCTGATCGTCAGCACCGACGCCGCGAACGAGGCCGACGACCAGTTCGCGATCGTCCAGGCGCTGCTGACCGACACCCTCGACGTCCGCGGTCTGGTGGCGGCGCACTTCGGCCGGCCGGGGAGCATGCCGGAGTCGCGCGCCGAGATCGACCGCATCGTGGAGTTGGCGGGATCGACGGTGACCGTCGTCGACGGCGCCGAATCGGCCCTGCCCGCGGCGGCGTCGGACGGCGCCCGCCTGATCGTCGCGGAGGCTCTGCGCGACGACGGCCGGCTGTGGATCGCCGTGCTCGGGCCGCTGACCGACGTCGCCGCCGCCCTGCTGCTCGAGCCGACGATCGCCTCCCGCGACATCGTGGTCGTCTGGGTCGGCGGCCCGCCCTACGACGAGATCCCCGCCTACAGCCCCGAGTTCAATCTGATCAACGACGTCGACGCCGCGAATCTGGTGCTCGAGTCGGGCATAGCCCTCTGGCAGATCCCGATGCCCGTGTACTCCGGAGTCGGAGTCGGGCACGCCGAGCTGCGGACCCGGCTGCGCGGCACGAGCCCGCTCGGGGACTACCTGGTGGACCAGCTGATCGCGTTCAACGACACCATCCCGTACGGTCCGCTCGACTTCCGATCGCTGGGCGACAGCCCGGCCATCGGCGCCGTGATGAACCCCGCCGGCGGGCGCTGGCGGGAGCGCCGCGCGCCGCGGTTCTCCGCGGACGGCGAGCTCCTGCCCGACGCAGGGCCGCACACGATCCGGGTCTGCGAGGCGTTCGACACCCGCTGGCTGATCGAGGACCTGTTCGCGAAGCTCGTGGAATTCGGGGAGCGAGCGGGCGGCGAGTAGAGGAGGGCCTCCGCGACCTGGTGGAGCTCGGCCTGATCACCGCTCGCCACACGGTCAGCTGGTGGAAGCTGCACCGTGACCGCAGGAAGATCCTCGCGGCGCTGGACGAGCTCGCGGACCGGTGACCGGATCGCCCGGCTGAGTATCGAGCCGCTTACGAGGAGATCCGCGCCGCGCACGCGGGCGAGTCCGTCCGCGCGATCGGCGGGCGATCAGGCCGACTCGCGGAGCACCAGCTGGTGACGGACGGTGCGGTGGACGTCTGGGCCGCCCCGCGGGAGCTCGCCGGCGATCATGGCGACCGCGAGGTCGAGGGCGTGCCGCGCGAGCTCGTCGAGGTCGACGGCGAGGGTGGTCAGCGTCGGTGCGAGCAGCCGCCCGATCGAGAGGCCGTCGATCCCGACCACCCGGACGTCGCCGGGCACGTCCACACCCGCCCGACGACAGGCGGAGAGCACGCCGAGCGCGCAGAGGTCGTTGAACGCGACGATCGCGTCGGCGACCCGGGGCCGAGCGATGATCCGCTCGGTCGCGTCCGCGGCCGCCTGGGCGGTGGGGCCCTCGGCGCGGACGACGGAGGCCTGGAGTCCGCGCGCGGAGAAGGCCCGGATCAGAAGCTCCGCTCGCCGGCTCGGCCGGGCATCCCGCGAGACGTCGACGACCACCGGGCGCCTCACGCCCGATCCCGCCAGATGATCGGCCAGCGCCTCGACGGCCTCGGAGTGGTCGAGCAGCACCGCGGCGCGCAGCGGATCGCCGGTCGGGTCGAGCTCGATGACGGGCACGGAGCCGAGCCGCTCGATCCACTCCGCAGCACGATCGCCGAAGGTGCCCATCACCGCGTCGGTCTGCGCGCCCAGCGCCTGGATCATCCGGTCGGAGTCGGCGGCGAGGCCCACGTCCGCGAGCGACACGTTCCAGCCCCGCGCCGCCGCGACCCGGACGACGGCCGAGGCGAGCTCCGGCGACCACGGATTCCGCAGGTCGTCGACGACGAGCCCGAGCTGGTGCTCGCCGCCGGTGACCAGGCCGCGGCCGAACCGCGACGGGCGGTAGGACAGCTGCTCCGCGGCGTCGAGGACCCGCCGCTTCGTCTCCTCGCTGATGCCCGGCATGCCGTTCATCGCGCGGGTGACGGTCTGGCGGGAGACCCCGGCGGCGGCCGCGACGTCGTGGATCGTCGCGCGGCCGCCGGCCTCGGCACCGCTCAGGCGCGGAGGTCGAGCCATGCCGTCTGCTCCGGAGTCAGCTCGATCGACAGGCCGCGCATCGACGAGCGCAGCTCGGTGATCGTGCGCGGCCCGAAGAGCGGGAAGGTGGGGAACGGCTGCGCGAGCACGTAGGCCAGCGCGATCGCCGTCGCTCCGACACCGTGCTCGGCCGCCAGCTCCTCGGCCCGGCGCAGTCGCTCGAAGTTGTTCGGCCCGTAGTAGCAGCGCACCAGCTCGGCGTCGCTGGTGTCGTCCGGGCGGGCGCGGCCGGTGAAGAAGCCGCGGGCCTGCGAGGACCACGGCAGCAGCGGGATCTGCCGCTCGACCAGCCACTCCTTCGACGCCCGGTCGGTGACGTGGACGCAGCCCTCCCACGGCACGTCGTACGCCTCGGCCAGGCCGAAGTGGTCGCTCAGCGCCTGGAACCCGGCCCGCCCGTGAGTGCGGGCGTACTCCTGCGCCTCGTCGAAGCGCGCCGGCGTCCAGTTCGAGACGCCGTAGGCGCGGATCCGCCCGGCGCGCTGGTGCTCGTCCATCACGTCGACGAACTCCCCCACCGGCACCTCGAGGTTGTCGCGGTGCATCAGGTAGATGTCGGCGTAGTCGGTGCCCTGCCGCTCGAGGCTCTCGAGCAGCTGCCGGGAGAGCGACTCCGGGTCGCAGTAGGGGGTGTGCGCGCCCTTGGTGATCACGACGACGTCCTCGCGGATGCCGCGGTTGCGGATCCACCGTCCGAGGCGGCCCTCCATCTCGCCGTCGCCGTAGATGTAGCCGGTGTCGAAGGCGGTGCCGCCCTGCTCGACGAACGCGTCGAAGATCGCCGAGGCGTGCGCCAGATCCGGCTGGTTGTCGACGCCCATCACGAGCCGCGACATCCGCTTGCCGACGCCGGGGATCTCGCCGAAGAGCATCGGGGTGTCCGACGCCGCGCGCAGCGGCCGTCCGGACACCGTCGGGATGTCCGCGGTCTCGGCCTCGAACGGGAAGCGCAGGCCGATCGCGGCGCGCCAGCGGTCGAGCGTGCGGGACGTCGCGAGCGTCTCCTCGAGCGTCATCTGCGGCGCCTCGACGGATCCGGCCGCCAGGGCGTCGGTCGTCGCATCCGCCTCGAGCGCGTAGGGACTCTCCCCCTCGAACGTGAGGATGCGCGGCTCCTCCCCCACGACGCTGATCTCGATGCCCGCGTCGGACGCACCGAACCACGGGTCGGCCACGTGCAGCCGGCCGCGCGTCCCGTGGATCGTGAGGGCGTTCACGTCGTCGAGCGCCACTCCGGTGCGGAGGGTGGCGGTGATGCCGCCCCGGTAGGTCGCGCGGGCGACGCTCCACTCGTCGACGCCGGTCGGGCCGAGGCTGCCCTTCGCGTCGAACTCGACGGGCTCCGCGACGGCGGCACCGGTCGCGGCCTGCACCACGGCCGCCGCGGCGGTGACGGTGTATCCGCCGACGTCGAGGACGCCTCCTCCGGCCGTCGCGACGTCGTACAGGCGGCCCTCGCGGGACGGGGTGCGGAACGAGAAGGAGGCGTCGATGTGCACGACGTCGCCGATCGCGCCGTCGCGGACGAGCTCGAGCAGCGCGGCGGTCTGCGGGTGGAAGCGGTACATGTACGCCTCGACCAGCGGCAGACCGGCGCTGCGGGCGGCGTCGACCAGGGCCATCGCCGTGCCGTGATTGACGGCGAGCGGCTTCTCGCAGAGCACGGCCTTGCCGGCCTCGAGCGCCTGCAGGACGAGCGCGGCATGACCCGTGTGCACGGTGGAGATGTAGACCGCGGTGACCCGCGGATCGGCGAGGACCGCGGCGTAATCGCCGGCGGTCGCGTCCGCGAAGCCGTGCTCGACGGCCTCGGCGGCGAAGGCCGCGGCGCGCCCCGGGTCGGAGCTGCCCGCCGCGACGAGCCGGGCGCCGCGGTCGCTCGCCGGCAGCTGGGAGAGGAACCGGCGCGCGATGCTGCCGGGGCCGAGCACCGCCCAGCCGGGTGCGGGAGCGGTCGGGGTGGAGTCGGTCATGGGGACCCTTTCGCGGCGTCGTCGGCGTGAACGTTCACGCACCACGCTAGGCGGGCGGGAGGGGCCGGGACAAGTGCGGGGTGGAGCCTGCACGTGAACGTTCACCACGAGACCGGGGGCGCTCCCCCGCTGCTCGAGCGGCCGGGCGGAGGGAGCGGCGCCGCGATCGCTTCCGATGCCGAGCGCCGCCTCAGGCTCGGCGAGTGACGGCAGCGGCCCGACCCGCAGGTCGCCGACGGCGTCGCTTCACCGGAACACGTCGCCGTCGCGACCGGACGGAGCACGCAGGCAGCGGCGCCGCGGAGCAGCTCGCCTTCGTCGGGGCGCCACGAGGACCGTTTCGAGTGGGGTGCCTCAGCGGGACTCTTCATCGGGCGGGGTTGTCGGGACACTGCTCGCCGCGGGATCCCGCGGCCGGTTCTACTGCGTGCGCGTGTACCGGTGAACGATCCCCATACGGGACGCCGGATTAGCTGAACCCGGCGCTGCTCAAGATCTGCGGACGAGCGTGGGAAGAACGCTGTGATCGACGGTCTCGACGACAGCTGCGGTGACGACGGGCCCGACGGTGAAGCGGCGGGGTGGCGGATAGCTTCGCCGAGAAGGCGCCCGCGCAGCTCAACGAGGAGCGCGACGATCCGGGTTCGCATCTCAGGTCGCCGCCCCTACTCCTCGGGGGGCCTGAAGACGCGGCCAGCCGGGGTCGTGAGACGCATGACGACGGCGGCTCGTGCCCCACATCTCCCGCATTACGGGTCCATGTAGCCCCTGCGCGCATCGAGGCCCTTTTGTATACCACCGCCAGCGAACGTTTCGAGGTGTATGCGGTTCTGCGCGGTCACTGCGGCTCAGAGGAAGGTTGTAGCATCGTGGAAACCTGCCCGAAACGGTGTTTGGGATACAAAAGAGGAGTCCTCGCGGTGACCATCACTCTGGAGCCGCTTCCCCCCTCGCCCTGCTGGGAGCTACACATGTCAGCTGTATCCCGCACCACCGCTCCGCCCGCCTCTGGACACACGGTCGCCTCCGTCCTCGACTCCATCGGCTTCACCCGCGCGCAGTTCTGGATCTTCCTACTGATCCTCGCCGGGGAGTTCTTCAACACCCTCGAGCAGAACTCGGTGGGTGCCATGGGCAGCCACATCAAGGAGACGCTGCAGATCGGCGACGTCCAGCTCACGACGATCAACACCGCCACGGTCATCGGCGGACTGATCGGCCGCGTGCTGGCCGGCTACCTCGCCGACCGCTACGGCCGCCGCTTCTCGCTCAGCCTCAACCTGCTGATCTACACGCTCGGCGGCCTGCTCAGCGCCGTCGCGATGAACTACGAGATGCTGCTCGTCAGCCGCCTGATCGTCGGCATCGGCATCGGCGGCGAGTTCATGATCGGCCTGGTCATGCTCTCCGAGATGGTCTCCACCCGCTTCCGCGGCACCGCGATCGGCGCCGTCAACGTCGGCGCCGGGGGCCTGGGCAACTTCCTCTCCTACGGCCTGTTCCTGCTGCTGCTCGGCCCGCTGGAGACCCCGCTCGGCGGCCCCGACTCGGTGTGGCGCTGGTCGTTCGTGATCCTCGCCGTCCCCGCGCTGCTGGTCGTCTTCTACCGCCGCAAGCTGCCGGAGACGCCGCGCTGGCTGCTCTCGCAGGGCCGCACGGAGGAGGCGAACCGCTCGCTCGCGATCCTCGCCTCGAACTCGCTCACCCCCACCACCGACCGCCCGCCCGTCGAGCTGTCGCCCGACGACCTGCCGCCCGTGCGGATGTCCGCCTCCCCCGCCACGGTCTTCAGCCGCCCGGTGATCCGCCGCACCGCCGCCCTCGGCGTCGCGTCCTGGATGGCCTTCGGCTCGCAGGTCACGCTGAACTTCCTGATGCCGACCCTGCTGGTCGAGCGCGGCTACTCCGTCTCGGAGAGCCTGCTCTACACGATGATCATGAACATCGGCTCGCTCCTCGGAGCGACGACCGCGGCCCTGATCGCCGGTCGCGTCGGCCGCCGCACCGCCGTCGGCGCCGCCGGAGTCCTCGGCTGCCTCACCGCGCTCGCCTTCGCCGGCTTCGGGAACGGCACCGGGGCGATCCTGATGCTCGGCGCGCTCTTCCAGTTCTTCACGATGGTCACCAACACCACCCTCGCCACCTGGACCGCCGAGATCTTCCCGACCGCGATCCGCGCCTCCGGCGCCTCGATCGTCAACGGCATCGGCAACATCGCCGGAGCGGTCATGCCGTTCCTCGCCGTCGCGCTCTACGGCTCGTTCGCCTTCGCCGGCGTCTTCGGCCTCGCCGCCGTGATGTACGCGGTGCTCGTCGTCGCCTCCCGCTTCGCCCCGGAGACCCGGGGACGCTCGCTCGAGGACGTCAACGAGAACGCGATCGCCGCCGCCGCCCACTGACCCACCCCCGCCCCCGGCGCTCCGGCGCCGGGGGCGCGACCCACCACCGGACAGCACCACAAGGAGCACCATGGACACCCTCACCGTCTCGGCCACCGCCAACGGACTCAACTACCTCCCCGAGTACGTCGCCGACGTCGGCGGCCTGTTCGCCGAGCGCGGCCTCGCCGTCACCGCCACCGCCTGCGACCCCTGGACCGGCGTCCTCGACGACCTCGACTCCGGTGCCGCCGACCTCGCCCTCGGCGGGCTCTGGGTCCCCGGGATGTACGCCGGCACCAGCCGTGAGCTGACCGTCGTCGGCCAGCTCAACCACCGCTTCCCGATGACGATCGTGGCCCGCGACGGCTCCGGACCGGTCGGCCTGGACTGGCTGGCCGGCAAGGTCGTGCTCGCCCCGGGCGCCGGCGGCAGCGCGCCGTTCGAGTTCACCGCAGGCCTGATCCGCGAGGCCGGCCTCGACGTCTCCGCCACCCGCTGGGGGCGCGACCTGTCCACGGCGATGATGCTCGAGCTCTACCGCGACGGCCTCGGCGACGCGATCGTGCTCGACCTGCTCTCCGCGAAGGAGCTCGTCGCGGCCGGCGGCGGGCAGATCGTCTTCCGCCACCTCGACGCGGGCGTGATGCCCAACAGCGTCTACTACACCCGCACCGAGCGGGTCGAGGAGCTCGCCGACCGCACCGAGCGCTTCGTCGACGCGATCGAGACGGCGATGCAGCGGATCACGGCGGGCGAGGCCGGCGCCGAGATCGACGCGGTGCTCGCCGCGCGCTGGCCCGACCGCGACCCGGTGCTCCTGCACGAGGCCGCCGACGAGATGGCCGCCGGCGGGGTCTGGGACACGACCGTGATCGACGAGGCCGCCTCCGACCGCTGGATGCGGATCCTCGCGGAGGCCGGGCTCGTCACCCGCGCCCCCTCCCTCGCCGAGCTGACCGGCCGCACGACGGTCGGCGCGCGCTGATGACGCTCGTCCTCGCCTTCGAGCAGATCGCCGGGCTGCTCCCCGACGTCGACGTGCTCGGCGCGGTCGAGCAGGTGTTCGCGGACCTCGGCTCCGGGGCGCTGCACCAGGGCGCGCCGACGGCCCTCGCGGGCGAGGACGACGGGCTGATCCTGCCGATGGCGGTCCGCTCCGACGCCCTGAGCCTGGCCGCCGTGAAGCTGATGGCCGACCTGCCCGGCAACGCGGCGCGCGGGCTGCCGACGCAGCGCTCGACCATCCTGGTCACCTCGCTGCTCACCGGGGAGTGCGTGGGCGTCCTGGACGGAGCGCTGATCACCCGGGCGCGCACCGCCGCCGCCTCCGCGGTCGCCACCCGGCATCTCGCCCGGGCGGACAGCCGGGTGCTCGGGCTGATCGGCGCCGGCAACCTCGCCGTCGCGCACGTCCGCGCGCTGCAGACGGTGCGCGACCTGGACGAGATCGTGGTCTGGTCGCGGTCGGACGCGACGCTCGACCGGTTCGAGGAGGCGGTGGGTCGCCCCGTGACCCGCGCCGCGGATCCGCGGGCCGTCGCCGAGCGCTCCGACGTGCTCTGCACGCTGACGCCGTCGGTCGAGCCGATCGTGCGCGGCGCCTGGCTGCACGCCGGCCAGCACGTGAACGCCGTGGGCGCCCGTCCGCGGCCGGAGCACCGCGAGCTCGACTCCGCGGCGATGGCGCTCGGCACGCTCGTCGTCGACAGCGCGGCCACCGCGCGGGCGAAGTCCGGAGACCTCGTCCTCGCGATCGCGGAGGGCGCCCTCGACGCGGCGGCCGGGCTGCTCGAGCTCGGCGACGTCGTGGCCGGCACCGCTCCCGGCCGCACCCGGGACGACGAGATCACCGTGTTCGACTCCGTCGGCCTCGCCGCGCAGGACCTCGCGGTCGCCGCCGCGCTGATCGATCTGGCGCGGCTGCGGGACGCGGGCAGCGAGATCCGCCTGTCCGGGGTCCCCGCGGCGGCGGGCCGCTGATGCGCATCGCCGTCGTCAACTGCAACACGACCGAGTCGATGACCGAGACGGCCGCCGCCCGCGCCCGGCTCGCCGTCGGGCCGGGCACCGAGATCGTCGCGATCACGCCGAGCTGGGGCGTCGCCTCGGCCGAGGGCTGGTACGACAGCTTCCTCAGCGCCGCCGCCGTCCTGCACACCCTCGAGCGGCTGCCGGCCGGCATCGACGGCGTCGTGATGGCGGGCTTCGGCGAGCACGGCCGCGAGGGCGCCCGCGAGCTGCTCGACGTGCCCGTCGTCGACATCACGGAGGCGTCCGCGCACCTCGCGATGCTGCTCGGCCGCCGCTACGGAGTGGTCACCACGGTCCGCCGCGCGGTCGGCCAGATCGAGGACAGCCTCACCACCGCCGGCCTGATCGCGCACTGCGCCGCGATCGAGGACACCGGCCTCGGCGTGCTCGAGCTGGAGGAGGATCCGCAGGCGACCCTCGACGCCTTCGTCGCGGCGGGCGAGCGCGCGATCGCCCGCGGCGCCGAGGTGATCTGCCTCGGCTGCGCGGGGATGGCGGGGCTCGAGGAGCACGTCGGCGCGCGGCTGCCCGTGCCGGTGGTCGACGGGGTCGCGGCGGCGGCCGCGCTCGTCGAGACGCTCGTCCGGCAGCGGCTCGGCACGAGCCGGATCGACAGCTACGCCCGCCCGCTGCCGAAGGAGCGCAGCTGGCCCGGCGGCTGAGCGCGGGGCCGAGCGGGGTGGCCGGCGGACCGCACAGGCAGGGCCGAGCGTGTTGAATGGTCGCACCGGCGTCGCGAGGAGGACCGTCATGACACTCGCCAGCACCGAGGAGTCGCTCGCCAGCCAGACCTACCGGACGCTGCGCCGGCAGATCATCCTCGGCCAGCACTCGCAGGGATCGCGGCTGGTCGAGGCCTCACTGGCCGCCGAGCTGCACGTCTCACGACTGCCGGTGCGCGAGGCCGTGCCGCAGCTGGCCAACGAGGGCTTCGTGCGGATGCTCCCACGCCGCTCCACCCGCGTCGCCCAGTGGAGCATCGAGGACGTCGTCGAACTCTTCGACGTCCGACTCAGCCTCGAGACCCTCGCCGCGCGGCTGGCCGCACAGGCCGTCGCCGCCGGTGCGTCACTGCAACCGCTGCTCGACGCGATCGACGCGGAGCACCGCGCCCTCGACAGCGAGGACTGGCTCGAGGTCGCCGAGACCTCGACCGTCGTGCACGAGGCAATCGTCGAAGTCGCCGGCAGCGCCCTGCTCTCCTCGCTGATGCGCGCCGTCACTGGGCGGATGACGTGGCTGTTCTACCTCACCAGCGCACGCGACCAGCGCCAGCAGTCCGACGAGCACCACGGCCTCCTCGACGCGATCCGCGCCGGCAACGACCGCCTCGCCGAGTCGATCGCCTTCACCCACATCGAGAAGGGCCGGGCGCCCTCCCTCGCGATGATCGCCGGACAGTAGCCACCAATGTGAGGCGGTGCCCCTGCGACCGGTGAACCATCCCTTTGCGGAACACCTGCTCGTGTAGTCGTGCCGTGTGCTGCTCAACCGACGATCACGGCGGTACGCAGAGCCGGAACCCAGCTGGTCACGGCGCCGACGGCACCCGAGCCGAGCATCAGCCACTGCCATCGAGCGCGCGAGGGCGTGCTGAGGTGCATCGCTACGATCAGGAGAACGAGGGTTGCGAGGGCGACAGAGAACAGCGCCGGCCACGCGACACGGAACGCCGTGCACTGAAGCGGAAGGGACACCGGCGAGATCGGTCACAGTAGCGATCAGATCGAGCAGCGCCGCCTCGTCGTTGGCGACGCGGGCGGAGTGGAGCTTGGCGCCGGCTGCGTCGATGACGACGCAGTGATGGTGCCCCTTCCCCGCATCGATTCCGGCCCAAATCTGCGGCATGGCCGCTCCCTTCACTTCCCTCGTGGCGGTGATGGTCACGCCGACGTTTCCTTACGCAGCGATCTGTTCGCTTCTCTCAATTAGCGGTCGAACCATCGGGTGGACGGCGGGCGGCCATTCTTCACAAGCCGTCGCAGCGGCGATAACAGGGAAGCCATACCTGCCGTCCTCGGACGATCGACACACTACGACTGTGCCGAAACCGCCCGAGCAACAAGGTAAGGAAAACGGGTAATCCGGCCGCGTAGCGGCTCCCGCCGGCGGTGCTCCGTCACCGCTGCGCGTGCGGAGCTCGCGCCCCGCCGGAGAAACGACGTCGGTAGGCTTCGGGCAGGTGACGCTTGATCACCCCGAACGGGAGAACGACATGAACGCCGTGATCTACCGCATTCGCTCCATCGCCGCATCGCTCCGCGCGAAGTTCACCACAGCGCCGACGGCGCTGCCGAAGGATCCGTTCGGGGAGCCGCCCCGCGAGGCTCACGACCCGCACTCGTATCAGGAAGAGTCGTGGAAGGCACCTGCGCCCTCCACGATCAACTTCCACTAAAGCCATGCTCCCCGGGGGACCCTTCTATGGCTTCGAGTCAAGACCCAACACGCGATGAAGCGGTCGGTCGTCGTCTCGGCCTGAGACCCCACGGCGCCGGTCAGGGAGTCGACGGGGTCCCGGTGGATACTGGACGCCGCAGCGAGCCCGACGGGCCGCGTGTTCTGAAGCGAGGTCGTAGGACATGCCACAAGACAAGAACCTTCCCCCGTTCCTGAAGTACGCCAACAGGGTGATCGTGTTCCTCAACAACATCGGTATCACCACCGGTCCTCCGCATGTTCTGACCGTGGTCGGCCGAGTCTCCGGCGAGCCGCGCTCCACACCCGTCTCGATCGTTGTCGTGGACGGGGCTCGGTACGTGGTCGCCGGACAGAAGATGTCCTGGGTCAAGAACGTGAGGGCTGCCGGCCGTGGCGAGATCCAGCGCGGCCGACGACGAGAGGCAGTGAATTTCACCGAGATGACCCTTGAACAGCGCGGCCCGATCCTCAGCGCGTACTGGCATCAGCACAGCCAGGGCCGAAAAGTCGCCGCTCAGATCTTCGAAGTCGGCCCGGAGGCGAGCGCTGCCGATTTCGCAGCGGCCGCGCCGCGCTGCGCAGTGTTCCGCTTAGACGATCAGGACGCCACCACCCTCGCGTAAGACTCGTCACCTCTGACGCTCGTCGACGGCCGAACAGACGCCCTCGCATCGTGCTCGGCGCCCATTCATACGGCTAGGTGCACAACGCCATGCGGACCTGTAGCGCCTTGAATAGTTCACGTGCGATGTATCGCTTGACGCTGCGCCTGATCTCGCGGACAGTTCGGCCCTCTGACGTTCGTCGATCGACGTACGCGCGCGTGCGCGCCTCGGACACCATCCGTACGCGAGCGATCACGTCGAGCGCGCGATTGAGCTGACGGTCACCGCCACGGTTGAGCCGGTGACGTGTCGTGTTCCCCGATGACGCCGGAATCGGGTTCACTCCGGCGAGAGCTGCGAAAGCAGCCTCGCTCCGCACCCTGCCCGGGTGGGAGTATGCCGCGACTGCCACTGCGGCGGTGACCGGGCCGACGCCGTAGATCGGCTGCAGCCCGGGCGCGAGAAGCTCGACCAGCTCAGCTAACGCTTCGCGGTTGTGTCGCATCTGCCGTCCAAGATCGATCACGGTCGAGGCCAGCCGGACAGCTTCAGCGCGGATGATGCGCTCAGCCACGTCGGAACGATTAGCGTCCAGATTGGCGAGCTACTGCACACCACGATCGGTGAGTGCCCGCCTCGTGTCGAGCCCGAAGTCCGCGGTACGAATCAACGCGTTGAGCTGGTTCCGGGCGCTCGTGCGACGAACTTCCATATCCCGGCGGGCATCAAGCGTCACTCGGAGCGCGTTGCGCAGCCCGTCGGCCTTCGGCCGAGTCAGCGCCTCGAGCTCGATTCCCATCGCCGAGGTCGCGGCAGCGATCGCGTCGATTTCATCAGTCTTGCCGCGGACACGGCTCGACTTCTTCGGCGGCCGCACCTCGCAGAACACGATCTCGTCACGCAGCAGCGCCCGACCCAACGATGCACCGTAGGAGCCCGTACCCTCCATCGCGAACAGAACCGACCCGCCCGCGATGCCTCGCACCCAGGCGATCGCTCTGTCGATCGCCGCCGCCGTCACCGCGAACGCTTTCGTTCCGAGGATCTCGCCGGTCTTAGTGGCGACGATCGCGTAGGTGTGTGTGCGGGCGTGGGTGTCGACTCCGACGACGTGGTCGTAGTGGCGGGCGACGATCATGTGGCCTCTTCTCCTCAGGGGTTCATCCAGGTGGGATGCGCCGCGGAGGCATCTCTCTAATGAGTCACGCGAGCCAGGTCGCGGACAACCTTCTATCAAGCCATCGCAGCGTCACGCCGGTACTAGCTCGCCCGGACGGACAGGTCCCCAGCAAGACACAGCGGTCAAGAGTGTGATGAGTCACGCCCGAGCGAGCCAGAACCAGCCTGACAGCCGGCACCAGGCCAGCCGAGATCATTAGAGAGTGTGAGGGGATCGCCCCTCGCGGGCCGGCTGGAAGGCCGGCCCTCCCCCACCTGCGACCCCTGCATGTGAGACCGAGATCCGACTGCTGGACGCGGCGGATCTGGGGCACACCGAGATCTGATCGTCGCTGAAGGCCGGGGTCCCGCTCCCGGCCTTCGTCATTTCTGGTCCCCACCCGGAAAGGGGCCGCCGCGGAGGGACATCTGCCCGTTCCTGCACGGATGTTCACGGTAACGTCAGCCGACTCCTCAGCGGCGAGGAGGTCGGCGGGAGCTCGTGCCCCCGCCTGCTGCCGCTCGGGGCACTCAGCGAGGACCGACCCAGAGGACGACCATGCGACGACGACACGCCCTGCTCCCTGGAGCGCTCACCGGACTGCTGCTGGCCTCCGGGCTCGTCGCCGGAGGGCCCGCCGCGGCTCCAGCGGCGGCCGCTCCGGTGGCCCCCGCTCCCGCCGCTCCCGCTCCCGCTCCGGACCGCCCCGTCGCGGCTCCGGACGCCGAGCCCACCGTGATCGAGCCGGAGGCGGACGCGACGACGCAGCAGGCCGCCCTCGCCCTCGACGCCGACTTCGTCGACGTCGAGATCCCGGCGCGCGCCCAGGTGCAGACGCACCGCGTGACGATCGCGCTCGTCGCTCCGCAGGGCACCGTCCCGGGCGGGTACACGACCGCCGACGCCGTCCGCGCCCTCGACCTCGTCGACCGGTTCTACTCCCGCGAGACCAGCGGGGCGATCCGCTTCGAGCTCGACCAGGTCGTCGACTGGCAGGTCGTCGACCAGCCGATCGGCTGCACGAACACGGGCGGACTGCAG
Organism: Rathayibacter sp. AY1E6; assembly: GCF_002931115.1. Classification (NCBI taxonomy): domain Bacteria; kingdom Bacillati; phylum Actinomycetota; class Actinomycetes; order Micrococcales; family Microbacteriaceae; genus Rathayibacter; species Rathayibacter sp. AY1E6. The sequence goes on from NZ_PSVK01000009.1 coordinate 22,090, forward strand.
GACTGGATCGCGCAGAGGACCGGCTGGCAGCGCGGACCGGGCAAGCACCTGGTCGCCATGGTGCCTGAGGGTGACCCGTGCCCGAACTGGGCCAACGGCGAGCAGTCCGGCGATCCCGATGACGGCGGACGCGCGTTCCAGCCCGGACCGGACGCGTACTTCCTCGCGCACGAGCTCGGCCACAACCTCTCGCTGCCGCACGCCTACAGCGTGAACTGCGCCACGACCCGCGACTACGCCTCCACCCCGCTGCCCGCGGACTGCCGCCGCGAGGAGTACGGCAACCGGACCGACGTGATGGGCGGCGCCTGGTCGTTCCTGCCGCTGTCGTCCCCGTCGCTGGCGCGCCTGGGCACGCTGCCGAACACCCGCCAGCCGGTCTGCGGCGCACCCCGCACCACGACGCTCGACACCCTCGGAGCCGGACCCGCCGGCCGGCGTGCGCTCACCTGGAACGACCCGCAGGACACGGGCATCCGCTACTGGGCGCAGTACAACGACCGCGCCGACACGACGTCCGACGGCGGCGCGTACACGAGTCCCTTCCAGGTGCGCCGCGACGTCTCGGGCGTGCAGATCCTGCGCTCGAACCCGGGCCAGCCGTACGCCGGCGACCTGCTCGAGCGTCCGGGCGACGCGAGCGAGGCGAACGAGTTCGTGCTCGCCGGAGAGAGCGCAGTGCTCAACTCCGGCATGTCCGTGCGGGTCGACCGGATCGACGAGCTCACCCGGACCGCGACGGTCACCGTGATCGTGCCGTGCACCGACTACGTCGGCGACATCGCTCCGCTCGCCTCGTCGACGAGCGCTTCGTACACCTCGCCGTGGACCTCGGTCGGAGCGGTCGCCGACGGCGCCGCCTCGACGATCTGGGGCTCCTGGCCCCGGGTCGGAGAGCAGCACGTCGAGCTGCGCTGGCCGAGCGCCGTGACCGTCGACAGCGCCTCGGTGCTGTTCGCGAGCGACGCGGCCGACGCCGACGGACGCGGGCTGATCCCCGCGCGGTCGTGGCGGGTCGAGCACCTGGTCGGCGACGTCTGGACTCCCGTGAGCGGAGCGGCTCCCGGCCGCGAGCGCGACGTGCTGAACCGCGCGACGTTCGCTCCGGTGACCACGACGGCGCTGCGGCTCGTGTTCACGGCGTGGGGAGCCGGCGAGTACGGCGGGTCCACGGGCGTGGCCGAGATCGAGGTGAACGGCATCGCCCTCGCGGCCTCGGCGGAGGCGCGCGGGACGCTGCAGAGCGTGCCGACCGCGACGACGCGCGACCTCGCGCAGTCCGTGCTGGTGCGCGACTCCTCCGGTCGCGCCCTCGCGGGCCGCTCGGTGGGCTTCGCGATCACCGGGCCGGCGGCCTTCGAGAGCGGAGCGACGACCGCCGCGGTGCTGTCGGGCGCCGACGGCGTCGCCGCGCTCCCCCGGATCCGCACCGGCTCCACCGCCGGCACCGTCTCGATCACCGCGCGCGTCGACGGCGTGACGACGGCGCTGGCCGGAGCGAGCGTTGCGCCCGGCGCCTCCGTCACCGCGAAGGCGACCTCGCGGCTGATCCTCGGGAAGGTCGTCGTCACGGTGACGGCGACGAACACCGGCCGCGCGGCCGCCGATCTGACCGTCGTGACGCCCTACGGCACGGCGTCCTCGGCCGCGGTCGCCCCGGGCGCCACGGTGACCAAGGTGTTCCGCACGGGCAAGAGCTCGATCGCCGCCGGCACCGGCACGGTCACGGCCGTCTCGGGCGCCTCGCGCGCCTCGCGCGCGAGCGTCTCGGTGGTCATCCCGCGCGCGTGACCGGGACGGGGGCTGCCCGCCCGCCAGGACGACTCCGTCCGGGCGGGCGGCTGCTGTTGGCGTCGAGGTGACGCGCCCGGCGACGTGCCGCGGCGGAGTGATCGGGGGACACGATGAGGCGGACGACCGCAGGGATCGCACTGGCAGGAGCACTGCTGCTCGCCCTGACGGGATGCGCGGGCGGAGGCGGGACGGTGGGCGAGGTCCGACTTGTAAGCATGACAACAAGTCAGCGCGGCCCGCTCGTCAGAACAGAGGAGGGAGCTGCCCTGAGGTGAGGATCAGCCGCAGCCCGACCGCGAGAAGAGCGCCCGTCGCGATGACCACTCCGACGATGAGCCGCCGCTCAGCGGCGCTGTCCGCCGCGGCGATCCGGTTCGCTCGGATCGCCTCCTCCTGCTCGATCAGGCGGCGGCTCGTCTTCCGACTCAGCCCCGTCAGCCGCTCGCCGTGCAGGCGCACACGGTCGGCCTCCTGCTGGAGTCGGCCGCTGGACAGGCGCGAGAGCTGATGAGCCGCGCGCGCGGCCCCGGGCCGCTCATCGACACGGCTGCGCTCGATCACGTAGTCACCGCCGGGATGAGGAACGCGATCAGCGCGGCGGCGTGGTCGGTGCCGTCCTCCCGGACGGGGAACCCTCCGAGCACCCACACCCCGGGGAGGGTGAGCGTGTTGCGGACGCCCGCGAGCAGCCGTTCGGTGCTGTAGCTCTCGTGCTCCTCGTAGTAGTTGCGCTCGAACGCGACGATGAGGCCGATCTGCTCGGGCGTCGCGCATCCGGTGTCGGCGTCGATGACCGGTGCGGTGCGGGCGGGGTCCGGGGTGAGGAACGCGATCAGTGCGGCGGCGAGGGCGGAGCTGTCGTCCTCGACGGGCTCGGCGCCCGGCAGGGCGTGGGCGTTGCGGACGGCGGCGAGCATCACGTCGTCGCTGTCGTCGGCGTTCTGGTCCCAGTGAGCGCGCTGGTCGGTGATGATGAGGGCGACCTGATCGGGGGTCGCGAGGCCGGTGTCGGTGTCGGTGCGGTACATGGTCTGTTCCTCTCAGCGGGTTGCGGCCAGCGCGGTGTTGATGTCGACGGTGATCCCGCGCTCCGCGAGGCGGTCGAGGGTGGCGGGCTCCTTCGCGATCTGCTGCCAGCCCTCGGGCGAGATGACGACCGCGGGATCCCCGTCCGCGTCGTTGAAGACGACACAGGTGCGCGAGTCGAGAACGGCCCCGGTGCGCGGGCAGAGGATGTTCTTGCTGACGAGGTAGGTGACCGTCTGGTCACGGAGGATCGCTTCGAGGGTGTCCATGTGTGTTGCTCCTGCTCCTGGCTGATCGTTTTTCTTTGCCTCTCCGGCGGGGAAAACCGTTTGAGTGGAGCCGGCGGAGTGACACCGATCACGGGCGAAATAAGCCCGTAGGGCGCGTCCGGGATCGGTGGCACGCAGCCGGTGGAGCGAAATAGGTTGGAACCGCGGAGAGGTGAAGAAAACGGATGGAACGGGCCGCATCGCGGCCTCCCATTGGCGGTGCTCCGTCGCCGCTGCGCGAGTGCAGCTCGCGCCCCGGAACGGGACACCGGGGAGCGTGAGGGGGTCGCCCCTCACGGGCCGGCGCCGCCGGCCCCCACGCTCGAGCGGGTCGTGTCAGCGTCGGATGCGACGATGGAGGCATGTGGGAACTGGCACACCGGACGCGCGCGGAATCGGCATCAACGGTGGTGCGCAGCAACGCGGCGACGAGCGCCCCGGCGATCCCGGAAGTGCGCGCAGCGATCCCGGAGGATCACGTCATCCTCTACGTGCTCCGCGTCGAGAACTGCTGGGAGTAGAACCCACCGGGATTCGCTCGGAACCACTAGCGTTGCGATCAGTTCCGGAAAGCGATGGTCTCGTGATGGCAAACGTGTTGAAGTTCGTCGGAAAGGCATTCGTGATCGTCTTCCGCCTTCTGGGCGCGGCGGTGTCCGCGGGACTCGCCGCTCTGGGCGTGGGCAGCTTCCAGCAGCCCAACCCCGGACCGCCTCCGTCCTCTACGGAGAACCGCGAATATAGGCCGTAGAACGGCGAACTCTGCGGCGGATGGCGGAGTATCTCGGAGGACCGAGTCCTACTCAGCCGCGGAGGCCGCGCGGCGGCGGGGTGCGCGTTGGGTGGTCGTGGTGACGACGGCGGTTGCGCGGGTGAGGTTGGGGCCGATGGCGTCGGCTTCGAGGACGCGGCCGGTGCGGCGGTTCTCTCCTTCTCCCCAGGCGACGGTGCGCTCGTAGCCGACGACGATCACGGCGTCTCCCTTGTGGAGGGAGGCGAGGACGTGCTCGCCGAGTTCGAACTTCGCTTCCACGTAATGCGTGGTCGGGGCGTCGTGCGGGGTCCACTCCCCCGCGCGGTATTCGCCGGTGTTCTCGATGACGCGCAGCTTCACGATCTGCACGCGGCCCGCCTGCACGGCCTCGGGGTCGGCGGCGAGGTTGCCGGTGATGGTCCTGGTGCTCATCTGTCGTCTCCGTAAGTTTGGTGGCGGCCCGAGGGGGCCGGATGTGGCTTATCTGTCGTCGCCGATCGTGTGGCTCAGCAGGAGTGGCCGTCCGGTCCTCTGGGGTGCCCCTGGCCGCTAATTGAGATGTGCGTTTCGGTCGCTGTTTACGGAGATGACGGTTGGGTGCTCCTCGGGCTTGCACGAGGCAGATCACGACTGAGGAGGACGGGTTGAACGATCGACAAGCTCACATCTGGGTGGGCATCGATGCAGGAAAGGCGCATCACTGGGTGACAGCGATCGACGACCAGGGCGCGATGCTCTGGTCGCGCAAGGTCAGCAACGACGAAAGTGCGATCCTCGACCCGCTCGCCGAAGTGCTTACTCTCGGCGAGAACTTCACCTGGGCAGTCGACATCGTCGGCACCACGTCTGCGCTGCTTCTCGCGCTGCTCGCAAGCCACGGACAGTCCGCGCTGTACGTCCCCGGACGGATCGTCAACCGGATGGCCGGCGCATACCGAGGCGAAGCGAAGACGGACGCCCGCGACGCCTACGTGATCGCCGAGACGGCGCGGCACCGGCACGACCTGACCCCAATCAGGCTGCCGGTCGAGATCATTGCCGACCTCAAGCTCCTGATCGCACATCGCGGCGATCTCGTCGCTGATCGCGTCCGCATGCTCAACCGGCTCCGCGACGTCCTGACCGGCATCTTCCCCCGCCTCGACCGCGCGTTCGACTACGCCAAACACAAGGGCGCTCTCACCCTCCTCACCGGCTACCAGACGCCCACCGCGCTTCGCCGGATGGGGCAGGTGCGCCTGACGAAGTGGCTGGCTCGCCGCGGCGTGCAAGGCGCGCCGGCGGTCGCGGAGGCTGCTCTCGAGGCCGCGAGCGGACAACAGACGCAAATCGGGAACGAGACGATCGCGGCGCAGATCATCGCCGACATCGCAACGCAGATCCTCGCCCTCGACAAGCGTCTCCGAACGCTGGAGAACCAGATCACCACGATGTTCCACGCGCACCCGCAGGCCGAGATCATCGAATCGATGCCCGGGATGGGTCCGATCCTCGGAGCCGAATTCCTCGCCGCAGCCGGGCCACTCGACAACTACGCCGACGACGGCCACCTCGCCGCAGCGGCCGGGCTCATACCCGTTCCGCGCGACTCCGGACGCCGGACCGGGAACATGCACCGGCCGAAGCGGTACAACCGACATCTGCGCCGCTCGCTCTACCTCTCAGCGCAGACCTCCGTCATCCGCGAAGGACCAAACCGCGACCTTTACCTCAAGAAACGTAGCGAAGGGTACAAGCACACGCAGGCGCTCCTCGCTCTCTCCCGACGACGCGTGAGCGTGCTTTGGGCCCTGCTGCGCGACAACCGCACGTTCACCCCGGCGCCTCCGATTCGCTCTGCACAGATGAGCTGAACCGAGGTGATGAGCACTACGCCTCGTCAAACCCGATCGCCGCTTCGAGCGCCCACTGACCGATCCCCGTATCTAACGGTTCCTGCGATCGCTCCGTGTCGCCGTCGGCAACGTGTGGCTCCACGGCGGCCCCTGACAGCGTTCTCCCACCACTGCACGGCGAACGGCGGACTAAAGATCTGGCGTCAGTGGGCGAAGGTGCGCCCGTAGACCGCCACGTCCAGTCGTTTGTCCCCTAGAGGCAGCGCGCTGGTGAGGACGCCTTCCCGGGTGAACCCGAGCCGCTCAGCAACGCGCCAGCTGCGCACGTTCTCGACCGCCGTTCGTATCTCGACTCGACGGATTCCGCGGGCTGGGACCTCAGTCAGCAGCGCGGTGCAGGCGCGAGTCACGGCACCGCGACCCTCGGTGGCGGCGTCGATCCAGTACCCGAGTTCCGCTGTCTGCGTGTAGGAGTTCATTCGAAGAGACGCTGAACCGATGATGGAATCGCCCGACATGATGACGGTCGGCAACACGGATTCTGCGATGAAGTCCGACAGCTGAGCACGAGTGAAGGCAGCAGTGCCATCGAGAGTTTGGTCGTAGAAGGCCCATGGCTCCCACTGCCTTAGACGCTCAAGATTGGCCACCGTCAGAGCGTGCATCTCCTCGACGGTGTCGAGGGTGCGTAGCGCGAGTCGGAATCCATCGCCGAGTTCGTGAGTGAAACGCATGCAATCAGCATCTCGTACACGGGCTGGTCCGTGCAGGAGCCCGGTCCTCCAAGGCTCGACAACCAGTCCCCTATCGGGACGATCGAGATAGGCGCGCTGTGGGACGGCCCCGGCCACGACCCCCTCGGAGGTCCCCGTCGACGCTCAAACGAAAGTAGGGCGCCTTGACGTCGTCATTGAGACTCCTGCTCGTGCGGTTGGTGGGTCCCGTCGGCGTCGACGGGTTCTCGTTCGCGGCCTCGGCCGCGGGGGTGTCGGTGGGGGGTGTCTCGATGCCCCAGGACGCCAGAGCGTCGCGGCGGGTGACCTCGACCGGCGGCTCGGACAGCGCTCTGCGCTGTTCGAGCTCGGCGCGTGTGACGGTGAGGTCCTGGACGCGGCACTCGTCGCCGTAGGCGAGGCGGTAGAGCCGGTCGGCCTCGTTCTCCAGCCAGTCGACTTCGCCTTGCCGGTCGGCTTGTCCGGCGAGGTACCCGGCCCGGTAGTCGTCACCGGTGATGTTCGGGCCGGTCATGCGGCGTGCTTCTCGATGAGGTCGGGGCGGAACCCCGACCAGTGGTCCTGGTCGCTCGCGACGACCACGGGGGCGGCGGAGTAGCCCAGCTCCTCCGTGACGTACGCGAGCGCTGCGGGGTTGGTGGTGATGTCGACGGTGGTGTACTCGATGCCCTTCTTCTCGAGCACCCGGTAGGTCATGGTGCACTGCACGCATGACGGTTTCGATTAGACGGTGAGCATCAGTCGTCCCACCGGTCGCCGCGGTGCGGGTCGTGCTCGTCGTTGACCGGGGACCAGGCGTGCAGCTCGGCCCACTTCTCGGCGGCGTCGGTGTGTCCGGTCTGGGTAAGGATTCTCAATCAGATTTGTCAAGCCAGCGGGGGTGGTCTGGCTCGCTTGTTCTTCCTTCTCTCCCAGCGTTTTTTTGCCTGGAAGGCACGTAGTGCCGAGCAGGGTCGGAGGTGGGAGCGCAACCCGGAGGGAGGCGGAGGAGAGGTTGTCGGCGCGATGGGAGGGAGCGCAGCGACCGCGTGCTGAGAACGTCGGAGGAGCCGGCCGCGCAGCGGCTTGCGTGGACGCCGGAGGCCCGTACGTTGCCGAAGGCTTCCAGGCAAAAACTGCGCGCAGCGCACAACACCGCGCCGACTGCAGGTCGGCGTCCATGTCGGTGCCCGCGTCCGAGATCGTCTGCGCACCAGGGGCGTGCTGCTCCATCGGGCCGCACGTGCTGCCTTTGTATGCAGTGCGTACCGCTGAGAAGCCGCATATCTCCGCGGAGTAGGCCGGTTCCGCCGCGCCACGGGTGCGAGCATGACCGTAGGAGGCCTGGATGCGTGACGCGGTGATGGTCGTCGAAGACGACGTCGAGATGGGCGAGCTCATCAAGCGGGGCCTCACCGGCGACGGCTACGACGTCGACCTGTTCTCGAACGGGGTCGACGCGCTCAATTCGGCGCGCGAAGCGGACTACTCCGCGGCGATCCTCGACGTGATGCTCCCGGGGATGAGTGGCTTCGAGATCTGCCGGCACCTGCGCGCGAGCGGTGCCACGCTCCCGGTGATCATGCTCACCGCCCGCGACGCCCTGCAGGACCGCGTGTTCGGCCTCGACGCGGGCGCCGACGACTACCTCGCGAAACCGTTCCACTTCGAGGAGCTCTCCGCCCGCCTCCGAGCGATGATCCGCAGAGAGCACCTCACGAACCGGGCACCGGTCGTGCTGGGAAATCTGCGCGTCGACCCCTACGCGCACGCCGCGACGGTCGACGGCGCCGTCCTGCCTCTGAGCCCCAAGGAGTTCGGCGTCCTCCGCGCGCTCGCGGCGCGCGCCGGGGACTTCGTGCCGCGGGAGGAGATCCTGCTCGAGGTGTGGGGGTCGGCGGAGTTCGTGGACCACAACATCGCGGAGCAGTACATCAGCTACCTCCGCCGCAAGCTGGCCGCGGGCGGGGCGTCGGTCGAGATCCTCACCCGACGGGGTGCGGGCTATCGCCTCGGGGTGACGCCGTGAGCTGGCGGTCCCTGTCGATCCGGGTGCGGATCACGGTGTCGAGCCTGCTGGTCGCGATGCTGTTCTTCGGGATCGTCGCGGTCGTCGTGCGCGAGCAGCTCGATCACATCCTCGATGCCTCCACGATCGAGCTGGTCCGCTCGGGAGCGTCGCAGGCGCTGATCGAGGAGAGCCGCGACACCGCCGAGGCCGTCGTCGGCGGCGTCAGCACGACGCTCCTGATCGCCCTCGCGATCCTGTTCGTCGCGTTCGCTGTGACGTCCTGGGTCCTGGTCGGCCTCGCGCTGCGCCCCGTCGGCAGGATGCGCGCGATCGCCGACCGGCTGCGCCAGGGACGCTCCACCGAGCTGCTCCCGGTCGGGCCCGCCCGCGACGAGCTCTCCGACCTCGCCTCGACCCTGAACGCGCTGATCGCGGACCTGCGGGAGTCGGCGGACCGGGAGCGGCGGCTCGTCGCCGACGCGAGCCACGAGCTGCGCACCCCGCTCGCCGCGCTGCGCACCCGGCTCGAGCTCGCTGAGCGGGTCCGCGACGATCCGGCGGCTCTCTACGCCGATGTCGTCGACGCGCGCCGCTCGATCGACCGCCTGCAGTCCCTGACGGACGGGCTGCTGATCCTGTCGAGGATCGACGCGGGCATCGCTACCGGCGACGCCTCCTCGGCGGCTCTGCGGGAGGAGGTAGCCGACAGCGTCGACCGCGCCCGGATGCTCGCCCGCGAGCGGGACCTCGCGATCGACTTCGTCGCCCCCGCCTCGATCGTCGCCGCCCGGTACCCGATCTCCCCGACCGATTTCGGCCGGATCCTGGACAACCTGCTCGCGAACGCCGTCACTGCGACGCCCGACGGCGGCAGCGTCAGCGCGACCCTCGTCGAGCGCGCCGAAGAGATCGTCCTTTCCGTCGACGACGACGGCCCGGGCGTTCCTGACGCGTTCCTCGCGGTCGCGACCGACCGTTTCACCCGCCCGGATGCCGCCCGCTCCCGCGACGGCGGCGCCGGCCTCGGGCTCGCGATCGTCGCCGGTCTCAGCCGCGCCGCCGGCGGCGAGCTCCGACTCCGCAACCTCGCCCCCCACGGCCTCGGTGTCGACGTCCGCATCCCCGCGACGCAGCCCCACCCGACCTCTCGCAAGGAGAACCGATGATCGACCCCCAATCCCTCCTCGACGGCGCCGGCCCCTGGGCGATCGCCCTGGTCTGCCTGATCGCCTTCGTCGAGACGGGCCTGCTGATCGGGTTCTTCCTCCCCGGTGACACCCTCCTCTTCTTCACCGGTGTCTTCGTCGCGACCGGCGTGATCTCCCTGCCGGTGCCGCTGGTGATCCTGATGGTCGCCGCCGCCGCGTTCCTCGGCGACCAGCTCGGGTTCGTCATCGGCCGCGCGAGCGGGCCGCGGATCTTCGAGCGCAAGGACAGCGGGCTCTTCAGCCGCTCGAGCGTCGCCCGCACCCAGTCGTTCTTCGACCGGTTCGGCGGCTGGGCGGTCACCATCGCCCGCTTCGTGCCGGTCGTGCGCACCTTCGCCCCCGTCGCCGCCGGCGTCGGGAAGATGCACTACGGCCACTTCGTCGGCTTCAACGCCCTCGGCGCCGCCGTCTGGTCCACCGGCGTGATCCTCCTCGGCTTCTTCCTCGGGCAGATCCCCGGCGTCGCGGACTTCGTGGGGAAGTACATCGACATCGTCCTCGTCGGCATCGTCGTTCTCAGCCTCGCCGGCATCGCCCTCACCTACTGGCGGCAGAAGAACCGCGCCGGACGCGACGCCTGAGCCCAGCGCTCAGGGGGTCGCCGTGACGGCCGCGCGCGGTCGGCGGAGCGCGATCACCGCGACCAGCAGCAGGAACACCGCGAGGGCCGCGAGCGTGACCGGGCCGGTGCCCAGGCCCAGGCCCTTCCGGTCGACCGGATCCGCGAGCCAGTCGCAGACCGAGGCGCCGAGCGGTCGCGTGACGACGTAGGCGGCCCAGAACGCGAGGACCGCGTTCCGCCCCGTGAACCGGTGCGCGAGCGCCGGCACCGCGATGACCGCCGCGAACAGGACCGCGGACGGCAGGTAGCCGAACCCGAGCGTCGACGCGGTCAGATCGCCCGCGGCCGTGCCGAGCGCGAAGGTCCCGGAGACGGCGAGCCAGTAGAACGCGGCCCGGCGCGGCGTCGTGATCGAGTGGATCGACAGCGTCCGCTCCACCCGCCACCACACGACGAAGACCGCCGCGAGAGCCAGCGCGAACCCGAGAGTGGAGACGAGATACGGGACCCCGGCGACCACGTGCAGCACGTCGGCGGCCATCGTGCCGAAGACACTCACCATCAGCACGGCCAGCCAGTACACCCACGGGATGTACCGGCGGACCGCGAACTGCAGCCCGAGGGCCGCGAGGAACGCGAGCCCGGTCGCGCCGACCACGATCACCGGGTCGAACGCGGTCGCGAGGAAGTCCGACGCCGTCTCGCCCATCCCCGTCGTCAGCACCTTGAGGATCCAGAACAGCGCCGTCGCCTCGGGCACCGTCGAGGCGGCGTACCGGCCGGCGACGAGATGTGAGCGGATCCGAGGGAGCGGAGGGCGGCGCTGATCAGTGAGGTGCATCATGCCGCCATGCTCGGGCAGCCTGCGGTACCCGGGGCTGGGGGCTTCGCCGGGTCCGTTGAACAAGCGCACAGCGACCCGCTCACCGGCAGCGCTGCCCGCTGCCTTCCGCCGTCATCTGGTCGGACGGTGCCCGGAGAAGCGCCGCCAACGGAACGACGGTGATGCAGCACGTTCGGTGTGCAGCCTGACCGCGAGCGGCGCCCAGACGATCAACGCCACCCCGGCGCCCAGGAGCAGCCCGCCGACGGTGTCGGAGATCCAGTGCGCACCGAGGTAGGTGCGGCTGAGCATCATCGCCACCGTGTAAAGGGCTCCGGCGATGCGGACCCACCACAGCGGGAAGACGATCGCGAGGACCATCGCGGTCGTGGCGGCGTTCGCGCTGTGGCCGGAGGGGAACGAGCCGAAGTCGGCGTTCACGAGGATCTCCAGCGGCCTGGGACGCCCGACCGCGTTCTTCAGGATCTGCACCAGCAGCCCGCTGAGCGGCGCGGCGATCGCGAAGTACGTCGCCGCCCACCGACCCCGCCAGACCAGCAGCCCCACGAACACGACGAGCGGAATCACGATCGTGCCGACGATCCCGCCGCCGAGGCTGTTCATCACCAGCGACGGCACCAACCAGAACGTCGACCGGTGCTCGATGATCTCGTTCATCCAGGCGGTGTCGAACCCGAACGGCTTGTCGTGCTCCCGGTAGAAGATCAGCGCGGCCAGAAGTCCCGTGAGCAGCACCGCGAGGCCCGCCGAGATCAGCGGCCAGCGTCGCGCCGCCCGATAGGCGATCGCACCATCGGCCAGGGGTCCGCTGTTCGGCATCAGTTCCGTCCTCCTCGCTCGGCGCGCAGCACGCCGGAGGAGTCCACGCTACGAATGCGCGGGCTCCGGGTGCGGAGGATTCCCCCGCATCCGTTGTGAAAGCACAGAACCTGAGCCCATCGGCTCGGTACCGACCTGGTCGAACCGCGGAGCTTCGGGTCGTTGTGAGCAAACACAACGCAGCACGGCGCATCCCGAGCCGCCGCCCACGTCCCGGCTGGGACTCTGCGGGCATGGACATCTCAACGACGGCAGCACCGTCCCGCGGCCGGCGGCTGCTCAGCAAGGTCCCCGAGGTCACGATCTGGTTCTGGATAATCAAGATCCTCTGCACCACGGTCGGTGAGAGCTTCGCCGACTGGATCAACATGGTCCTCGGCGTCGGCCTCATCGCGACGGCTGTGATCTTCATCATCGTCACCGCGGTCGTGCTCGCCGTGCAGATGCGGCTGCGACGCTACGTGCCCGCCGCGTACTGGCTGACTGTCGTGGTGATGAGCGTCACCGGCACCCTGCTCACCGACATCCTCACCGACCAGCTCGGAGTGCCTCTCTGGGCCAGCTCCCTCGTCTTCTCGCTGCTGCTCGTGATCGTGTTCGGCGTCTGGTATTCGAAGGAGCGCACCCTCTCGATCCACAGCATCGACACCACCCCGCGGGAGGCGTTCTATTGGGTCACCGTCCTGGTCACCTTCGCGCTCGGCACCGCCCTCGGCGACTGGACTCTCGAGCTCACCGGCTGGGGCCCTGGCGTCTCAATCCTCCTGCCCCTCACGCTGCTCGCGATCGTCACCGGCCTCTGGCGCTACGGCGCGAACCCGGTCCTCGCGTTCTGGATCGCCTACATCCTCACCCGCCCCCTCGGCGCCAATATCGGCGACTGGCTCGGCCTGTCCCCCGACGAGCAGGGCCTCGGGCTCGGCACCTTCGTCACCAGCATCATCTTCCTGCTCGCGATCCTCGCCACCGTCGTCTACCTCTCCCTCAGCAAGGCCGATGTCGACAAGGGCGCATCCGAGCACTACACCACGCCAGTCGCCCGCGAACGCCGTTCACTCGTCGCCTTCGCGGTCCTCGCCGTCGCCGTCGTCGGGCTGCTCGCCTTCACCAACAGCCAGCCGCACACCAGTCCGGCACCGGAAGGCGCAGCCCCGGCCTGCGATGCGTCGGGAACGCTGTCCGCAGCTGACGCGAAGGCATCCGTTCAGACCGACTTCCCCTCCGCCGACGTGCAGAACTTCCAGACGATCACCGCCGACACCCTCGCCCTCGTCACCAGCGGCGATCAGGCCGGCGCGAAAGCCCGCGCCACCGACCTTGAGACCGCCTGGGACGACGCGGAGCCCGCACTGAGCGCCGCGAACTGCCAGACGTGGACCTACGTCGACCAGCAGATCGACCCCGTTCTCTCCTCCGTCCGCGCCGGCAGCCCCGACCCGGTTGTCGAGAAGACGAGCATCCAGGACCTGCTGACCACTCTCGCCGGACGCTGACATGAGGCGTCAAGGTCTTCTTTTGCGACCCGAATCTGGCCTCCTCCGACCAATTGATCACTGCCGCCCTGCCCTGCCGCCGCCGCAGCGGCATCAGCGCGACTCAACACATCGATCGGAACCGGTCGGTGACAAATCGGTCCGCTACTGAACCCATGCTCGAGCTCGTAGACGCACTCCGAGCACACGGGGCTGCCGACCAGGCCGGCGTCCGCGAGGTGCTCCACCCAGGGGTGCGAGCACTCACCACAAACCTCAGCGAGCAGAACCCGGAACCGGGCGCGGCGCGAACGGCGAGCGTCAGCTCGCCGGCGCCACTGCGAGAGGCCGACCATCACGTGAGCGTAGCGAGCGCGCCACCAAGCAATCGCGCGCTTCGCCTCATCCGCATCGCCTCTGGCGTCCCGTTTGGGGATTCCCATACGGACGGTAACTAAGGATCTATCCGGCGGTGATCAGCTCGCCGGGCGCACCGAGAGACGCGAGGTCGACATCGCCCTGTGACGTCAGGAGCTCTCCGCTGATCCCGTCGTAGACGGCGGTGAAGACGTCCACCCGATGGAGGTCGAAGCCATAGGGCACGTCTGTTCTCTCCGCGGGCGCGTGCACGGTCAGCGCCCAGACCGGCTCGTCCTGTGCGACCCAGTAGTGGTCCGCGAGAGCGGGGTCATAAGCGGCGAGCTCCTCGTACGTGGTTCCGACCGCGTAGATCGGGTACTGCTTCTTCTCCTCCGCACTGAGCGTCGAGAGCTGGACTCCGGTGCCGTTGGCCAGGTCGAGCGCCGGGTTCGTCAGCTGCTGGACGTCGATGATCGGCCCCTCAGAGGCGGCGGTGGCGATGGGGGTGCCCGGTGGGCCCTCCGTCGGGACGGTGGGTGTCAGGGACTCCGTCATCTCTGTTGGTTCGGCAGGCGTCTCGGTGGAGATGGGGGTCGTGCTGGCGGTGGCGTCGATGGTGACGGGGCCGGAGCGGATGCGCATCGTCGTGGAGGTCTGGGTGAGGCTGACGTCCTCGGCGCCCAGCACGTCCATGAGCCACTGCTCTCGTTCGTCGGCGGCGTCGAGGCAGCCGACGTACGTCGTCGCGGGGCCTCCGGTGACCACCCATACGGAGGTCTGCAGGCCGGCGGACTGGAGGTCGTAGGTGAGCGTGTTGCAGGGACCGTCGACGCTGAGCTGCGACCGGCCGTCGGTGCCGGTGATGCGAAGGCTGACGGGGTGATCGAGCAGCCATCCGCCTGATCCTTGATCGCCGATGACAGCGGTGGTCTCGTAGACGGGCTTGGTCGCGTCTTCGGCGCTGAGCAGTTCACCCGGCAGCTGCGCCGTCGACGGCGACCCGGGGCTGCTGGCGCTCGTCGCGCATCCACTGGCGAGGAGCGCCGCGGAGAGGCAGAGGGTACTGAGGGCGAGGGTTCTCGTGCGTCTGAAGGTCACTGGTCGACTCCGGTCCAGGTCGTGGGCGGGTTGGTGCAGTCGACTGTGGTGGTCAGTCCCGTGAAGATGTCGATTCGGCCGCCCTCCTGGCACACCTGGGTTCCTGCGAGGGAGAACAGGGCGGCGTCCGTTCCGTCTCCGTTGGTGCCCGCGAGCGCAGCGCACGCCGCGGCGAGCGACGCAGTGAAGTGTTCTGCGGGTGTCTGGATCTCGCCCGACAGGGCAACGCCCTGCCCGTCCGGTTCCCAGCAGGTGACGGGCGCTGCGACCGGAGTGCCGCGCTCGGTCGTCACCGCCGTGAGGACTGCCGCGCTGAGGACGGCGCCGGCGATGCCGGCGAGCGTCACCGCCGCGGCCTGGCGAAGACGTCGGCGGCGGCGGATGCGGTGCGCGAGGCGTGCGCTGATGCGCTCGAGCTGCTCGTCGCTCAGGTCAGGATCGTCCATGGTCTTCTGTCCGTTCCGTCAGGGTTCTCGCCAGTGATGTCCGCACCCGCGAGAGGCGGTTGCGGACAGTCCCGTGGGACAGGCCGAGGGAGCGAGCGGCATCGCTGTAGCTGAGGTCGTCCTCGATGCACGCCGTCCAGATCGCGCGGTCCGTCGCGCTCATCTGCTCGACCAGACGTCGCACGTCCAGCAGCCGGTCGCTCGCCTCCGCGTCGACGCCGCGAGAGGCGGAGTCGTCGGAAAGGGGCAGGTGGCGTCGGCGCTGCTCGCGGCGATTGGTCGAGAAGCTGAGGTTGCGTACCGTGACCAGCAGCCAGGGCAGCACCGACTCCCCCACGATGCGCACGCTCGAGCGGCGCTTCCAGAGCAGGAAGAAGCTCTCCTGCACGACGTCCTCCGCATGGCCGGCGTCCGTGAGGAAGCTTCCCGCGGCGCGGTAGACCGCGCGGCCGTGCATCCGGAAGAGAACGTCCAGCGCCGACGGGTCACCGCCGCGAAGACGATCCACCAGCGTCGCCTCAGCAGCACCGACCACCCGACATCACCCCCTCAGTAGTGAATGCCCTCAGAGCACGGTTTCGTCTCAGGCGTCATCAACGAACTTTGTCGGTTCGACAGTGCCTCTATGACCTATCCCCTACCGGACGCCCGCCAGATCATCATCCGCGCGCGACGGTCGGCCTGGCATCGCGCCGCCGTGATCATCGCTCGGGAGTCGAGGGACGGCCTTAAGGCATGTGGGAGGCGATGGCCGCGAGGGCGAAGCCGACGAGTGCGGTCGGCAACTCCAGGATGCACCAGACGATTTCCCACCCGTGGTGAGCATGGGCCCCGCTTGTCGCGCGAATGACGGTGAGGACCCAGACGCTGATAGCGCTGGTGAGGGCGACGATGCCAGCCGCGAGGAGGAAGGCTTTCCCTGCTGCGGCCTCCTCGTCGGTGGGCATCAATCCCATGCCGATTCCTCTCTCGCTGATGGAGAGGTAGGTCAGCACGACGGGCGCGACGATCATCCCGAGGACGGCGATCGCGGCGATCACCGGACTCAGGGGTCCCTTCCGAGCGACGTCAACCACGCAGTGCACACTATCCGCGCGTCGCTAAGCCCCCGCCTGCGAGCGGGCCGCTCGTCGTCCGGCATGGAGACGCCCTGCCGGACGCCCGCTGGACCATCCCCATACGGGACGCGCACAAGGCGCTCGGGTTCGCGAGACTGAACTGATGTCGGGGTTGCTGGTCATCGATCTCGTGTTGCGCGTGATCAGAGCCCGCCGCGGCCGAGCCGCGACGCACGAGAGGTGACGCGCCCGACGTCGGGAACCAGCACGCCTCATGATCCACGGCGACGGAGGACAGGACATCAACCGGCCGATCTGCGGCGTCGACTCAGCGCCCAGACGAGCGCGCCCGCAAGGAGCACCGCGCAAGTCAGCCCGACGACGTGCAGGACCAGCGACGGCACTCCGTTCTCGGGGAGCAGGAAGCCGTACGGCACCCACCCGTCGGTCGCTCCGCGGACGAGCACGACGACGACCCAGACGATCGGGTAGGGCAGGACCACCCACAGCCGTCGCCAGGAGAGCGGTCCGCGGTCGGCGACGACGATCCAGTCGAGGAGGACGAGCGCGGGGAGCGCCACGTGCAGGACGGCGCTGACCCAGGGCGGGGCCGTCCCGGTACCGGGGACGAGGGTGTTGTAGATCACGGCGACGACGATCAGGTAGGCCGTCGCCGCGCCGCGGACGTAGCTCAGCCACACCGGAGTCGGACGGCGGGCGAGCGCGACCGATCCGGCGACGATCAGCACCGCGCTCGCGAGGAGGCTGGTCTGGTTCGTGAAGTAGCCGAAGTAGTCGAACGGATTCGGGTCGCCGGCCGCGATGCTCAGCGCGTAGGTGTGGAGGATCACCGCGACCGCGGCTGCACCGACGGCGATGCGCGCTACACCCACGAAAGGGCGGGTCAGTGCCGGGGAACTCATCGGGTCAGCCTAGGAGCCGTTGGGCTTCCTGCTGGCCCGCAGCAGACCGGCTGACAGCGGTCAGCCCGCCGGCACCGTCCGCATCTCCTCGCCCACCGAGGTGTGCAGATCGCCGCTTCGACTGGGGCTCTGCACCATCGATGACTCTGTCCGAGTGCGAATGACGGGGGTCCGTGTCACCCTGACTGCATGGGTTAACTCCCGGCCGGCGCTGGGCTCTGCCTCTCCCCTTCGTCTCTTCCCAGCCGGTGCAGCACTGACGGGATCGGGCAGGCTCGCCTGGCTAGCGCTACCGAGGGGTGGGTGCTTGCATGGCCCTCATGTCGACCCCATTCACGCCTCAGCCCTCCTCGCCCCGCGCGGAACCGCACGACAGCGCGATTTCAGGGCGGCTGAACTGGTTGCGAGCGGGCGTGCTCGGCGCGAACGACGGCATCGTCTCGGTCGCCGCTCTCGTCGTGGGTGTCGCCGGAGCGACGACCGCCACGGCACCGATCCTGACGGCGGGCGTCGCAGGGGTCGTCGGCGGTGCGATCTCGATGGCGCTCGGCGAGTACGTGTCGGTGAGCAGCCAGAGCGACAGCCAGCGCGCACTGATCGCGAAGGAGCGGGTCGAGCTGGCCGAGGATCCCGACGGGGAGCTCGAAGAACTCGCCTGGCTCTATCGAGCGCGTGGCCTGACCCCGGAGACAGCGCATCAGGTCGCCCGCGAGCTGACCGAGAACGACGCTCTGACCGCACATCTGGAAGCGGAGCTCGGATTGAACGAGGAAGCGGTCGCCAGCCCGCTCGCCGCCGCCGGCGCCTCGGCGCTGGCGTTCCTCCTGGGAGCCGTGCTGCCGCTGCTGGCGATCCTGCTCCCTCCGCCGGACTGGAGGGTTCCGGTGACCTTCGCCGTGGTGCTGATCGCCCTCGCCGCGACCGGATACATCAGCGCACGGGTCGGCGGCAGCCCGGCTCTGCGCCCGATGATCCGCATCGTCGTCGGCGGCGCTCTGGCCCTCGCGGCGACGTTCCTGATCGGCCTGCTGCTCGGCACGTCCGGCGCAGTCTGATGTCCCGGATCCTCGTCGTCGAGGACGACCCGCAGATGGGTGCCCTCGTCGAGCGGGGACTGCGGGAGGACGGCTACGACGTGCAGCTCGTCGACAACGGCGTCGACGCGCTGATCGCCTTCACCGCGGGAGACGTCGATGTCGCCGTCGTCGACGTGATGCTGCCAGGGATGACCGGGTTCGAGGTCTGCCGACGGATGCGGGAGTCGGGCAGCACCGTCCCGGTCGTGCTGATCACGGCGCGGGACGCCGTCGAGGACCGGATCTTCGGGCTGGACTCGGGCGCCGACGACTACGTCACCAAGCCGTTCCACTTCGGCGAGCTGAGCGCCCGGATCCGCGCACAGATCCGGCGCCGAGCCAGCGGCCCGCAGCCAGTGGTCCAGATCGGAGCGCTGCGCCTGGATGCCCTGTCCGTGCGCGCGACGGTCCGAGAGCGTCCCTTCGCGCTGAGTGTCAAGGAGCTCACGCTGCTGCGCTTCTTCGCCGTGCATCTCGATGAGGTACTGACCCGGACGGAGATCCTCGCCGAAGTGTGGGGGTCTACGGAGACGTTCGAGCCGACCCTCGTGGATCAGTACGTCAGCTACCTCCGCAAGAAGCTCGCCCTCGCCGACACAGGCCTCCGGATCACGACCGTCCGCGGCGCCGGATACCGGCTGGAGCGCGCCGAGTGAGGCTGCTGCGCTCCCTGTCGATCCGCTCCCGGATCACCCTCGGCAGCCTCCTCGTCGCGCTGATCGGGGTCGGCGTGATCACCCTCGTGCTGCACGGGCAGTTCCGCAGCATCGTCGTCGCGTCCGAGGTGACCCTCGCCGAGGGCGACCTCGCCCCGTATCTCGCCGATCTGGGATCGGACCCGACCGAGACCCCCGACCCTCCGGCCGAGGGGATCCTGATCTTCGCGCGCGCTCCCGGCGGAGCGGTCCCCGTCGATACGATGCCGCACGACGTCCACGAGGTTCTGGAGCGCAGCACCGGCAGCGACGGCACCTCGACGGTGATGACCGACGAGGACGTCCGGTTCACGATCGTCTCCCGGACCCTGGACACGAGTGCGGGCACGTGGGAGCTGTGGGCGGCTCGCAGCGGCGCCGGCAGCGACCTGACCGTCGCGGCCCTGGACCGGACGCTGCTCGTCAGCGCCGCGGCCCTCGTGATCCTGTCCGCCCTCGCCGCATGGCTGCTCACCGGCGCCGCCCTGCGTCCGGTCGAGCGGATGCGCCGCACCGCCGCGTCGCTCGGCGACCGGCACGGCGGCGAGCTTCCCGTAGGCCCGGCGACTGATGAGCTGTCGGATCTGGCGGAGACGTTGAACGCGTTCATCGCCCGGACGCGGGACACCGCCGATCGGGAGCGGCAGATGGTGTCCGCGGCAAGCCACGAGATCCGCACGCCGCTGGCAGTCGTCATCACCCAGCTCGAACTCGCGCACCGGCACTTCGGCGACGCGGACGCCCTCGAAGAAGAGATCCGCGCCGCCGAGGGGTCCCTCGCCCGCCTGTCCCGCCTGGCGACGAACCTCCTGGAGCTCTCCCGGCTGGACGCCGCCCCGCCCGTCACCGCGCGCGCGACGGCGAGCGAGCTGGAGACCGAGCTGATGGACTCCGTCGACCGGCTGAGGACGATCACCGGCGGCACCGGCCCCGACATCGAGCTCGATACCGCGATCGAGCGCGCCGACGCGCCCTACCCGCTCTCGGTGAGCGCGTTCTCGCGGATCCTCGACAATCTCGGCGCGAATGCGATCGCCGCAACACCTCCTGCCGGACGCATCACCCTCCTCCTCGAGCAGCACGATTCCACCCTCGAGCTGAGCGTCCGGGACACTGGGCACGGCATCCCGGAGGAGTTCGTGCCGCACGCGTTCGAGCGCTTCTCTCGACCCGACGAGGCGCGCACCAGCCGCGACGGCGGCAGCGGGCTCGGGCTCGCCCTCGTCGCAGCTCTCGTTGACACCGCGGACGGATCGGTCACCATCGAGAACTGTCGACCCGCCGGAGTGAGGGTGACGGTCGTGCTGCCCGAGCGGTGACATGTGAGACCTCGAACACGAATCGGACTCCGGCGGGGAATCGGCACGCATCCCTCATAGTCGACACCAAGACTCCCCCGCGACGGTAGGAGCGCGCCCCCGGAAACCCGAGGTCGGCGCATGCGACACCGACCGGAGGGCGCCGCCGTGAGCACCACGATCCGACCGACCAACGCACCCGCACCCCACGCGCCGACCACGCTGCGGCGGTCGCAGGCCGACCGCGAGCGATCCCTGCGTCGGCGCCTGCGTTCCGCGGACGCGCTCGTCACCGCCAGCTGGGTCTCGGTCGCCCTCGCCATCGCGCTCTACCTCGCAGCCGGCGGGCCCGCGGAGGCCACCGATATAGCCGGAGCTCTCACGGCCGCAGGGATCGTCGCCGGCCTCGTCGGCACCGACCTGATCCTGGTCATGCTCGTCCTCGCCGCCCGGATCCCCTGGATCGACCGCACCTTCGGCCAGGACACCGCGATGGCGCTGCACCGTCGCCTCGGCAAGCCCGCCCTGTCTCTGATCCTCGGGCACGGTGCCCTGCTCACCGTCGGCTACGCCCTCACCGACGGGCTGACGCTGTGGAACGAGACACTCGCCCTGTACTCCGGCGCCGACATGCTCCTGGCGCTGCTCGGCAGCACCCTGCTGGTTCTCGTCGTCGTCACCTCCCTCGTCGCCGTGCGCCGCCGCTTCGCCTACGAGGCGTGGCACGCGATCCACCTCCTCAGCTACGCGGCCGTCCTCGTCGCCGTCCCCCACCAGCTCTCCGCCGGCCAGGTCCTCGCCGGGAGCACCCCGCAGCGCGTCTACTGGATCGCCCTCTACGTCCTGGCGTTCGGAGCGATCGCCTGGTTCCGGTTCGCGATACCGGTCCTCACGACGCTGCGGCACCGGATCCGGGTCGAGGCCGTCGAGACGATCGCCCCCGGCGTCTTCTCCATCCACCTCTCCGGCCGCGACCTCTCCCGCCTCGGCGTGATCGGCGGGCAGTACGCGATCTGGCGGTTCTGGAGCCACGGCACCTGGTGGCACGCCCACCCGATCTCCTTCTCCGCCGTCCCGACCGACACCCGCGCGCGGATCACCGTCCGCGCACTCGGAGCCGGGACCGACCGGCTCGCACGACTGCGCTCCGGGACCGCGGTCTCGACCGAGGACCCTTACGGGATCTTCACCGACGTCGCCCGCACCGCCCCGCGCCTCGCGATCATCGCCGCCGGCATCGGCATCACCCCCGCTCGAGCGCTCCTCGAGCACGGCGGCCTGCGCCCCGGCGAGGCCACCGTCCTGCTGCGCGCCACCGACGACTCCCAGACCTACCTCTGGGACGAGACACAGACACTGGTCCGCAGCAGCCACGGCGCACTGTTCGGGATGATCGGCCGGCGGCCCGCAGGGCTCGCGACGTGGATGTCCGCCGAGTCCATCGCCCGCGGTGTGACGCTCGCCTCGGCGCTGCCGGGCCTGCTCGACTCCGACCTGTTCGTCTGCGGTCCCACCGCCTGGGCCGACCTCGTCGTCCGCGACGCGCGAGCGGCAGGCCTGCCCGACCGGCAGATCCACGTGGAGAGGTTCGACTGGTGAGAACACGAGCAGCAGTCGCCAGCGTCCTCGCCTCCCTCGCCGTCCTCGTCGGCGGCTGGCAGATGGGATCCGCCGGCGCCACCGGTTCCCCGCTCGCCACCGGGACGAGCGCCACCACAGCCACGGAAGGAGCGGCTCCCGCGGTGACCACGCCGACCCCGGCCGGCGCCCCCGCCTCGACGACGCCCTCCGCCGGCGCGCCCACCGACCCGTCGGCCGGTACGAGCTCGACGGCCACTGCGAGCCCGTCCGCCTCGGCCGACGGCACGTGGACCGGCTCATCTGTTCCGACTCGCTTCGGCGCTGTGCAGGTCGCGATCACCGTCGCCGGCGGGCAGATCACCGACGTCACGGCCGTGCACCTCACGGACAAGGACGGCCGGTCCGTGTCGATCTCGCACCGGGCCGCGCCGATCCTGCGTCAAGAAGTCCTCGCCGCCCAGTCCGCGAACGTGCAGGCGGTCAGCGGAGCGACCTACACCAGCGACGGGTACCTCACCTCCCTGCAATCGGCGATCGACCAGGCCGGACTCTGACCGTGCACACGTTCACGACGATGGGCACCGTCGTCAGCCTGCGCGCCGCCGACGACACCCCGGTCGGCGACGTCGAAGCCGTCTTCGCCGACGCCGACGCCCGCTTCAGCCTGTACCGGCCGGAGTCGGAGGCGTCCCGGATCGCCCGCGGCGAGCTCGCGCTGACGGCCGCGTCCGAGCAGATGCGGACCGCCTACACCGAATCGCTGCACTGGCGAACGGCGACGGACGGCGCCTTCACCCCGCACCGGCCCGACGGGGTCATCGACCTCGCCGGAACCGTCAAAGCGACCACCATGGCGCACGCGGCCCGGCTGCTCGGCGACGGCGAATGGCTCCTCGATGTCGGGGGAGACGTCCTCACCTCGCCCGCCGACAGCTGGACGATCGGGATCGTGGATCCCGGCGACCGGCAGGCGCTGCTCTGCATCGTCCCCCTCGGCGACGGTCGCCGCGCGATCGCCACCTCCGGGACCGCCGAACGCGGAGAGCACGTCTGGCGCCGACCTGCCGAGCCCGGTGACGTCCCCTTCGTGCAGGTGTCCGTGATCGCCGAGGACATCGTCACCGCCGACGTCCTCGCGACCGCGATCCTCGCCGGCGGCGTCGGGACGCTCGACACCGTCACCGACCGCTTCGACGTCGACGTCCTCACCATCGACGCCGCCGGTGCCCTTCTCGTGACCGACCGGCTCCGCCGCCTGATCGCACCGGCGAGCCGGCACACGTCCTGACTCCGCTCGGTCGGCTCCTCGCATATCGGCGGTGAAGCGGGGAGTCGGCTCGGAGGACGGGCGAGTGATCGTTCGAGGGCTCACACGAATACGTCCAACGGCAGAGCGCGCAGGGCGGGGCGCGTTAGCGTCACGAGGACAGCCCCCCTCTCGACCGAAGGCGCCCCCGATGAACGACTGGCAGATCAACGGCCTCCCCCTCCACCCGCTCCTCGTGCACGCCGTCGTGGTTCTGCTCCCCCTCGCCGCACTGATGCTCATCCTCGGCAGCCTCTGGCCGGCCGCCCGCCGCAAGTTCGGGATCCTCACCCCGATCATCGCCCTCGCCGCGCTGATCGCCGTCCCGCTCACCACGCAGGCCGGTGAAGCGCTCGAACGACAGACGGAGCCGTCCGCGATCCTCGAGAAGCACACCGAGCTCGGCGACCACCTGCTCCCCTGGGCTGCCGGCCTGTTCCTCGTCGCCCTGGTCCAGTGGCTCTGGTTCCGCCGCACGCGACGAACCGAGGACCGAGCCGCCACCACCCGCCGCCCCCTCGTCGGAATCGTGCTCGCCGTCGCAGCGATCGCCATCTCCGTCGGAGCGACCATCGACGTCATCCGCATCGGCGACTCCGGCGCGCAAGCCGTCTGGTCCGACTCCACCTCGAGCACCAGCACCGATCAGGCACCCGCGCCCGACAGCGACGACGACTGACCGACCCGCTCTCGGGCACTGCCCTCTCCGGCTGACACCGCCCCCTCTTCGCAGGAGGATGGTGTGAGTGCCTCAGCACTCGACGCCATCTGCGAGGTCCTCGGCTGCCAGGTGGGCGACATCCTGACTCACGTGCCGGACGACGTCGGGAGCAGTACGGATCGGCTCGGTGACCGAGCGGCCCGCTGACACGTCGCACCTCGGTGGTCGACTGGTCACCGCGGGCGTCGTCCAGCTGGTGGCCGTCGTCGCGCTCAATGTGCTGGGGCCGATCGTGCCCGTCTGAAGGATCTCCGGCCCGAGCGCTCAGGGTCCACTGCGGTCCCCGATCTGTCGCCTCTGCTCGGCTGGGCGATCGCCGCGGCGGTGTTCCTCGTCTGGGCCTGGTCGACGGCGTGGCCGGCCGGCCCGGAACGCACCCGCGACCTCGCCCGCCACGAGGACCGGTCCCGGAAGCTGGTCGACTCGCTCACCATCGCCGCCACCTTCTTCAGCCTCGTCCTCGTGGTCGTCGCGCTCCTCCGCAGCCAGCAGAAGGACCCCGTCGGATCCGCGGCCGCGATCCTGGCGGTCGTCGGGATCGTCGCGGCCTGGGCGCTCGTCAACACCGTCTACGCCTTCAAGTACGCGCTCATGTACTACCTCGACGACCGCCACCGCTTCGACTTCGACCAGGACGAGGACCCGTCCTACAGCGACTTCGCCTACACCGCGTTCTCGATCGGGATGGCCTACAGCGCGAGCAGCATCACCCAGTCCTCCACCCCCTCACGCCGCGTAGCCCTGGCCCACGCCCTGCTGTCCTACTTCTTCGGCACCTTCGTCGTCGCTGTCGCCATCAACCTCATCACCGGCCTCACCCAGGGAGGGTGAGGAGTGCCGCACATCCTCAGGCAGGCGTGTCGGAGCTCGATACTGATGTCATGGCATCACCGCTCGTCTCCGACGTCGCTCACTCCGGTCTCACCGTGGCCGACCTCGACGACGCGCTGGTGCTGTGGTGCTCCGGTCTCGGGTTCGTGCTCGAGCGCACCTTCACGCTCGACGTGGACCTCACGGCGGCGACCACCGGCGTCCGTGGAGCCGTGATCCGCGCAGCGACGGTGACACTCGGCCCCCACCGGGTGGAGCTGCTGCAGTACGACCCGCCCCGACAGCTCGAGTCCGCCGGCTCGCCCGCGCAGGTCGGCACGGTGCACATCGCGCTCACGGTCTCGGACCTCGATCGTGTCCTCGAGCTCTGCGCTGGACACGGTTGGAGACCGGTCGGGACACCTCACCGGATGACCGCTGGCGCCCGAGCCGGCACGCGCATCATCTACCTCGAAGGTGCCCTCGGCGGATTCCTCGAACTGATCGCGCCCCCGCAGCTCCCGTAGGCCGCGTCAGCCCATCGCGTTGAGCGCCCGACCTCTCAGCCCGCCAGCCTCGCCATCCACTCCTCCACCGCGTCGGGCGTGCGCGGCATCGCCGCCGAGAGCAGGATCGACGACGTCTCCGTGACCACGAGGTCGTCCTCGATCCGGATGCCCAGGCCCCGCAGCTCGGCGGGGACCGTCAGGTCGCCCGGCTGGAAGTAGAGGCCCGGCTCCACGGTGAGCGTGTGGCCGGCCGCGAGCACTCCGCCGAGATACGTCTCGTGCGGAGCGTGGTTGCAGTCGTGCACGTCCATCCCGAGCATGTGCCCGGCGCGGGAGATGCTCCACCGGCGGTGGTACGACGCGGACGGGGCCATGGCCTCGTCGACGGAGCAGCGGATCAGGCCGAGGTCGATCAGCCCCTCGGTGAGGGCTTGCCCGCACGCGTCCTGGTAGTCCTGGAAGCGCACTCCCGCGCGCAGGGAGTCGATGCCGGCCTGCTGCGCGCGCAGCACGATCGAGTACACGTCCCGCTGCAGCGGGGTGAACTCTCCGCTGACCGGGACGGTGCGGGTGATGTCGGCGGCGTAGAGCGAGGGCAGCTCCACTCCCATGTCCATCAGGACGAGATCGCCGTCGGCGAGGGGCCCGGTGTTCCGCGTGTAGTGCAGGGTCGTGGCGTGCGCTCCCGAGGCGACGACCGATCCGTAGGCCGGTCCCTGTCCCTCGACCAGGGCGCGGCGGGCGAAGGTGCCCTCGAGGTAGCGCTCGCCGCGGGGCATCGCGCGGGCGACCTGCCACGCCTCGAGGCAGTCGTCGAAGCCCCGCACCGTGCCGTCGACGGCGAGCTGCAGCCGTCCGATCTCCCAGTCGTTCTTGATCAGGCGCAGCTCGTCGAGCGTCGCCTTGAGCACGAGGTGCGGTCCGAGCTCCGGCCCGCAGATGCTCCGCACCAGCTCGTCGACGCTCTCGTCGAGGGTGGGCAGCACGCGGATGCGCCGGGCCCGCCGCGCGGCCCGCTCCACGTCGCGCGTGAAGTCGGCCAGCGGCCGGGTCTCGACGCCCAGCGCCGCCTGCGTCTCGGCGAGCGACGGCCGCGGCCCGACCCAGAGGTCGCCGAGGGCGTCGTTCTGCCAGAACTCGTCGCCGTCGCGGCCGGAGGGAGCCCGCAGGTACAGGATCGAGCCGGCCTCCCCTCCCGTCGTGTCGACGACGAGCACGCTCTCGGCGACTCCATTGCCCGTCAGCCACACGTGGTCGGTGCCCGGGCGGAAGCGGTGGTCGCTGTCGTTCGAGCGCACCCGCGGCAGGCCGGAGGGGATGATCAGCAGCTCGGCGGGCAGCGCCTGCGCCAGTCGCGACCGGCGCTCCGCGGTGTAGGCGAGCACCGGCTCGTCGGGGTCGATCACCGGCTCCGGATCGGCCCAGCCGGCGGTCATGAACGCGCCGTCCCCGGGGAGCGGACTGCGGTTCACGGCCCTCGGCATGCTCCAGAGAGCGGACTCCTCGGCCCGGACCTCCTCCACCGCGCTCACGCGCTCGTCCGCTCCAGCGCGTCGGGCAGCTCCTCGAGCCAGGCCGCCCGGTCGGCGTCGAGTGGAGCCAGCGGCAGCCGCCCCAGGCCGTCCGGCAGCGGGATCGCCGCGAGCAGCGCCCGCGTGTACGGGTGCAGCGGGCTCTGCCACACCGTCTCGGTGTCCCCCGACTCCACGACCCGGCCGCGGTACATCACGAGCACCCGGTCGGCGATGCGCCGGACCACCGAGAGGTCGTGCGAGATGAACAGCATGCCCGCGCCGGCCTCGACGCTGAGCGAGCGCATCAGCGCGGCGACGCTCGTCTGGGTCGAGGCGTCGAGGGCCGAGATCGGCTCGTCGGCCACGAGCATCCGCGGCCGCGCCGCGAGGGCCCGCGCGATGGCGATGCGCTGCTTCTGGCCGCCGGAGAACTCGTGCGGGAACCGGCTCGCCATCGCCGGGTCGAGCCCGACGCGGCGCAGCCAGTCGGCCGGATCCGAGCCCTCGGCGCCCCGGGCGAGCGCCGCCCGGACGCCGTCGCCGATCTGCTCGCCGATGCGGCGACGGGGGTTGAGCGAGGAGTTCGGGTCCTGGAAGACCATCTGCACGCCGGTCATCGCCGGACTGCGCCGACGGAGTCCGAGCGCGGGCACGTCGACGCCGTTCAGGCGAACATCGCCGCCGCGGCGCTTCTCGATGCCGACCACCGCGCGCGCGAGGCTCGACTTTCCGCAGCCGCTCTCGCCGACCAGCGCCACGACCTCGCCGGCCGCCACCCGGAAGCCGACCCCGTCGACGGCACGCAGCGGCGGTCGCCGCCCGTACTCGACCACGATGCCATCGGCCTCGAGAACCACTCCCGCGCTCATCGCGCACCCCTCTCGACGTCGCCTGCCGTGGCCGCGCCCGGATCGTCCGCGGCGGCGGCCCTCTCGTGCCCCTCGACGAGCTCGGCGACCAGCTCCTCCGGGCTCTCCTCGAAGCTCGAGCCGGGCAGAGCCGCGAGCAGCGCCCGCGTGTACTCGTCCTCGGGTGCGGTGAACAGCCGCTCGCGCGGAGCCGACTCCACGACGAGCCCCCGGCGCATCACCGTCACCTCGTCGGCCACGGCGCTCATCACGCCGAGGTCGTGGGTGACGAGCAGGATGCTCAGCCCGCCGTCGTCGACCAGCTCCCGCAGCAGCTGCAGCACTCCGGCCTGCACGGTCACGTCGAGCGCGGTCGTCGGCTCGTCGGCCAGCAGCACGGAGGGCTCGCACGCGAGCGCCACCGCGATCGCGATGCGCTGCCGCTGACCGCCGGAGAACTGGTGGGGATAGCGCCCGAGGGAGGCCCGGGCGTCCGGCACCCGCACCCGCTCGAGCAGGGCCTCGGCCCTCGACCGCGCGGCCTCCTTGCCGAGACCGAGGTGGTGGCGCAGGTGGTCGGTGAGCTGGCGTCCCACGGTGAGCTGCGGGTGCAGGCTCGTCGACGGGTCCTGGAAGACCATGGCGACCCGGCGTCCGCGCACCGCGCCGAGCACCTGCCGGGACGCGCCGACGAGCTCCGTCGTGCCGTCGCCGGTGTCGTCGGCGAGGCGGATGCTCCCGCTGGCCGTCATCGATCCGGGCAGCAGTCCGAGCACCGCCAGGGCGGTCATCGTCTTGCCCGAGCCCGACTCGCCGGCGAGGCCATGGATGCCGCCGCGGCGCAGCGCCAGATCGATGCCGTCCACGACGGCGTGGCTGCGGGTGCGGATGCGCAGCCCGCTGATGGTCAGTGCGTCGCTCACAGCGTGGCGCCTCCTCCGCGGATCGTCTGCGACCGCGGGTCCAGGGCGTCGCGCAGGGCGTCGCCGACGAAGTTGAACGCGATGACGATGGTGAGGATGGCCAGGCCCGGGAAGACGCCGATCCACCACGCGTCGAAGTTCTGGATGGCGTCCGACACCATCGAGCCCCACTCGGCGGTCGGCGGCTTCGCGCCGAGCCCGAGGAACGACAGGCCCGACAGCAGGAGGATGGCCGTGCCGATGTCGAGGCTCGCCAGGACGAGCACCGGGCCGACGATGTTGGGCGCGATGTCGCGGACGAGGGAGCGCAGCGGCGAGAAGCCGAGCAGCTGTCCGGACACGACGTAGTTCGACGAGCGGAGGCCGAGCACGAGACCGCGGGTCAGCCGGGCGTAGGACGGCCACGACACGATCAGCGCCGCGAGCACCGCGTTCAGGAGCGAGGCTCCGAGCGCGGCCGCGATCACCATCGCCAGGATGACCGTGGGGAACGCCATCACGAGGTCGGTGATGCGCATCGCGACCTCGTCCACCGCACGGCCGAGGAATCCGGCGACGGATCCGACGATCGCGCCGATCAGCACCGACATCACGACGAGCAGCAGGGCGAGCGGGATGGTGACCCGGGCACCCCAGATCACGCGCGAGAACACGTCCCGGCCGAGCGCGTCGGTCCCCATCAGCGTGCCCTCGCCGGGCGCCTGGAGGAGGGGCAGGTCCTGCGCGAGCGGATCGTGCGGGGCGATGACGGGGGCGAGCACGGCGATGAGGATCCAGAGCACGCCGACGGCGGCGCCGAGGAGTCCGAGCGGCGCCGACCAGCGGCCCAGGCGCAGGCGGGGGCGGCGCAGGCGGAGGCCGGGGGCGGCGACCGGGTCGAGCACTCCGGCACCGACGCCGTCGCGCGGACCGGCCGGAGCGCCGTCGCGCGGGTCGGACCGGGTGGTTCGCGGATCCGTCACGAGGCCAGCCTCACTCTCGGGTCGAGCACGCCGTACAGCAGGTCGACGATCAGGTTCACGAGCAGGTACATCACGCCGATGAGCAGGCCGACGCCCATGATGCCGCGCAGGTCGAGGTGCGACGCGGCCTGGTAGGCGTAGGAGCCGATCCCGGGCCAGCCGAAGACCGCCTCGACGAGCACGGTGCCGCTGAGCAGGCTGCCGAAGGCGAGGCCCACGACGGTGAGGATCGGGATGCTCGCCCCGCGCAGCACGTAGGAGAAGGTGACCGCGCGGTTCGGCAGCCCCTTCGCGCGTGCGGCCCGCACGTAGTCCTGGTCGAGGATCTCGAGCACCGCGGTGCGCACGAACCGGGTCAGCAGGCCCACCGTGTAGAGCGTCAGGACGAGCACGGGGAGGAAGAGGTGCGACGCCGCGTCGAGGAAGGTGTCGAGCTGGCCGGCGAGCAGGGCGTCGACCGTGTAGAGGCCCGTCACCGTCGGCGGCGTGGTGAAGTCGCTGCTCAGCCGGCCGGATCCCGGCGCGATCCGCAGCTGGAAGTAGAGGACGTAGTAGAGGACCAGCGCGAGCCAGAAGGTCGGCACGCTGAGGCCGGCCAGCGACACGACGCGCAGAACGTGGTCGGAGGCCCTGCCGCGCCGGTAGGCGGCGACGGTGCCGAACAGCACGCCGACGATCACGCTGAGCACGATGGCGCCGAAGGCGATCTCGAGGGTGGCCGGCAGCGCCTTCGCCAGGTCGGCGACCACCGGGTTGTGCGTGGTGGTGGAGACGCCGAGGTCGCCGTGCAGCAGGTTGCCGAGGTAGGTGAAGTACTGCACGACGAGCGGCTGGTCGAGACCGTACTGGGCGCGGAACTGCGCGACGATCTCCGGATCCTCCGCAGCGCGCTGGCCGAGGGCGGCCGCCACGGGGTCGCCCGGCACGAGGTTGGTCAGGATGAAGGTGACGAGGGTCACGCCCACCACCAGCAGCAGCGAGGTGAGCACGCGGCGGAGCGCGTAGCGGAGGAACGGGTGGGCCGCCCGGCCCCCGCGCTGACGCGGGGTCCGGACGGCCGTCGTGGTGGTGGACACGGGCTACTGCGCGGTGAGGGCCGCGATGTCGATGGTCCACACCGCGTTGTAGACGACACCCGAGACGTCCTTCGCCGCGGCGATGTTGTTGCCGGGCTGGAGCAGCGGGATGAAGGGGCCGTCGGCGTTCAGCGCGGTCTGCAGCTCCTCGAAGCGCGACTGGCGCTCGTCGTCGCTGCCGCCGGTGGCCGCGGCGTCGGCCAGCGCCGAGATCGCGGGGGCCGCACCGTCGGTCCAGCCGGAGCGGAGGCCCACGACGTCGCCCGGCGTGAAGACGAGGTAGTCGCTCGGGTCCGGGTAGTCCGGGCCCCAGTACCAGAGGCCCATGGTCTCGGTGCCGTTGCGGTAGGCGTCGAGCTCGGTGGCGACGGGGGCCGGGGCGAGCTCGACGGTGATGCCGGCGTCCTTCAGCTGCGACTGGATGCGCTGCGCGATGGTCGGGAAGTCGATGCCGTTCAGGCTGATGTCGCTCGGGAAGTTGAGCGTCACGGACTCGCCGGTGTAGCCGCTCTTCGCGAGGTCAGCCTTCGCGGCGTCGAGGTCCTGGGTGAGCGCGCCGCTCTCGGGCAGGGCGCCGAGCAGCATGCTCGGGATGACGCCGGACGCCTGGGCGGTGCCGTTGCCGGCGATCGAGACGAGGTCGTCGTAGTCGACGGCCTCCTTCACGGCCTTCACGAAGTCGGGGTTCGACGTGATCGCCGAGACGCTCGGGTTCTGGTTGAGCAGCAGGAAGATCACGTTCGCCGACGGGTCGCTGGTCACCGCGACCGAGTCGCCGAGCGCCTCCGCCTGGGTGCCCGAGAGGTCCAGCGCGACGTCGGCGCTTCCGCCCTCGACATTGATCTTCTGGGTCGCGCCCTCGACGTTCTGGATGACCACGCGGCCGTAGCCCGGGGCGTCGCCGTCGTAGTTCTCGTTCGCGGTCAGCACGACCTGCGAGGCGAGGTCGAGCGTGTCGAGCACGTACGGGCCGGAGCCGGCGGAGGTGGTGTTGAGGAACGTCTCGGCGGTGTCGGTCTCGTCGGTGGTGCCGCCGTTCTCCTTCACGACCTTCGAGTTCAGGATGCCGAGCGCCGGGTTCGCCAGGATCGCCGGCAGGGCGGGCGTGGGGTTCTCGGTGGTCAGCACCACCGTCGTGTCGTCCTTCTTCGTGACGGTGACGCCGTCGAGGAGGAACGAGGGGTTGCCCTTGAGGCCGATCACGCGCTGCAGCGAGAACACCACGTCGTCGGCGGTCATCGCGGTGCCGTCCGAGAAGGTGTGCTCGCCGTTCAGGGTGAGGGTGAAGGTCTTCGCGTCGTCGGACTGCTCGAGGCTCGCGAGGCCGTCGACGACCTGCGAGACGTCGCCGCCCTCGAAGGTGAGGAGGGTCTCGTAGAGCGCCTTGTCGACCATCTGGCCGGTCGGCTCGTACATGCGGCCCGGGTCGGCGGTCTTCAGGTCGAACGCCTTGTTGATGGTGAGCGTCGCGCTGCTGCCGTCGGCGGTGTCGACGCGGCCCGAGGAGCAGCCCGCCACCAGAAGGGCGAGGGAGACCGCCGCAGCGGCGATCACCACTCGCGTCGGGGCGGAGCGCGGGGTGCGGGTGGAGCGGACAACCATGGAGGCCTCCTGGCGAGGGTTCGGCTGGACGTGTTGCGAAACGATGGCACATCGCGACGCACTCCGTTTCCAGAGGGCCGCTATCGTGGACGAACTGCCTCCCGCAGCGACGAAGGAGTGGATTATGTCGATCACCGATCCGGCCGCCGGTGCGGTCGCTGGACAAAGCGCGGGCGGGCTCGACGACCTCAATCTGCGCATCCTCGCCGTCCTGCGCGAGAACGGGCGCATCTCGATGTCCGCCCTGGCCGAGCGGGTGAACGTCTCGCGGGCGAGCGTCTACAACCGGGTCGAGCAGCTGACCGCATCCGGCGTCATCACTGGATTCTCGGCCCTGGTCGATCCGGGAAAGGTGGGGCTCGACGTCTGCGCCCTGGTGTTCGTGACGGTGCATCCGCAGTCGTGGCACCGGTTCCGCGAGGGCATCCTCCAGATGCCCGACGTGGAGTACTGCTGCATCACGACCGGCGAGCACGACGCGATGCTCCTGGTCCGCTCGCTCGACATCGGCGGCGTGCACGACTTCGTCACCGGCGTGGTCGCGGCCCGGCCCGAGGTGAAGTCGGTGGTCTCGGTCGTCGTGCTCGACGAGGTGGTGCGCAAGGCCTACCTGCTGCCCTCCGACATCCCCGACCGCTCCGGATCGACGAACCGGCTCGGCATGACGCGGTTCACCACCGCGGGGAACGGCCGCGACGCGGCGCGCTGAGCGTCAGACCTCGACGCAGATGCTGACGTGGTCGTCGCCGTCGATCTCGAACTCCTCGACGAGCCGCAGCAGGCCTTCGCCGTCGAGTTCGACACGGCTGCCGCCGGTACCGCTGACCACGGTCCCGCCGTCGATCAGCTGATGCACGAACGAGACCTGCAGGGCGTCGCCGGTGCGCGTGCCCACGAACCGGCCGAAGGTCACGGTGTCGCCGACGTAGTCGCCCCAGACCACTCCGTCGCGCTCGGAGTAGCGGAACCGCGACGGCGACTCCGGGTCGACCGCGCTGTTGGTCGAGGAGGTCATCACGAACTCGCGGCCGTCGAGACTGGGGGCAGTGGTGGCGTCGTTCACGTCATGGAGTATGCCGGAGAGGTCGGGGTGTCCTGGCCGCGGGCCGATTTCGTCTCATCCTTCGGGTCGCGAACCTGTGGAACTGGACGAAAGTGTCGTCACGGCGTCCCTCCACGGTTCATTCGTCTGCGGTCGCGGACCGACCGACGTCGCTCGGATCGAGCCGAAGGCCCTCCGGCGTGGAGCGGGCGACTCCACGGACAGGACGTCGTCCGGTGTCTGCGAGGCGTCCGGACCCCCCCCGGCCGCCTCGATGCTCCAGCGATTCGTCCGCGATCGGATTCTTTCCCGTACTCTCAAAACCCGTACGGGGAATGAATCGGGGCTCATTCGCAGCCGATTCGTATTCAGCATCTTGGGGGCGCAATGGATCCGCAGCAATCGGTGAACAGTGATCGCGCCGTGTGCGCCCACGCGAGGAGCGGCGGATGACCGGGTCGAGTGCGACCGGCGCCGTGGTGAAGCGCCCCGAGTCGCGGGAGTGGATCGACTTCGCCAAGGGCGTCGCGATCAGCCTCGTCGTGCTCTACCACTCGTCGTTGTTCCTCGGATTCTTCGACCTCGCGGGGTACGTCCCGAAGCTCCGCACCGTGCTCCTCTACTTCCCCATGCCCGTGTTCTTCTTCATCGCGGGCCTCACGGCCGCCCGGATGCTGACGTGGACGTTCGCCGAACTGTGGCGCCGCCGAGTGCTCGCGCTGGTGTACCTCTACCTGCTGTGGTCGTTCATCCGGGTCGTCTTCTACCTCATCGTCCCGTTCTCACGGTCGGAGGCGACCTCGCCGACGGACCCGCTCAACGTGCTGGTGCTCCCCATCCTGCCGTCGAGCAGCTACTGGTTCATCTGGGCTCTCGCGATCTTCAGCATCCTCGCCTGGCTGATCCGCAAGGTGCCCCGATGGATCCAGCTCTCGGTGGCCGGGCTGCTGGCCGTCGCGGCGACGACCACCGGCCTGCTCGACACCGACAACATCGGCTGGGACCGGGTGCTCCAGAACTTCATCTTCTTCCTCGTGGCGATGTTCATCCCCCGCACGTTCTACCGCTTCGCCGCTCGTGTGAAGCTCTGGCAGGCGCTCGCGCTCGCGGTGGCCTACCTCGGCATCATCGCGGTGATCGTCGCCTTCGACGCCAACCGCATTCCGGGCGTCATCCTGATCGCCAGTTCGGTCGCGATCATCGCGGGCATCGCCGGCTCCCAGTACCTCGTCAAGGTCCGCGCACTGAAGATCTTCGTCACCATGGGGCAGCAGAGCTTCCAGATCTATCTCCTGCACCTCTTCGTGATCGCGGTCGTCGTCGCATTCGTCCCCCTGCTCGGCGAGACGAATGTCCCAACCCTTCCGGCGACGGTCTTCCCGGTCGCCCTGACGGTGTTCTCCCTCTGGGCGTCGCTGTTCATCTTCCAGTCGCTGCGGCGCTTCTCCTGGCTGTGGGTGAGCCCGTTCAGCACCGGCAAGTCCCAGAAGAAGCGCCTCGCCGCCAGGAATGCGAGATCAGCCGAGGTCCAGCCCACCGCGGTCGAGTCCGCAGCTCCTGTCGCCCCGGCCGATGAGCCCGCTGACGCGGGGACTGCGGGCAGACCGGAGAAGGACTGACCGGCGAGCACCTCCCGGGCGACTCCCCGGGCGACCCTTCTGCAGGCCCGAGTCGTCTCGGGCGCTGGTGACTCCGCGTCAGACCGGGCCGGCCCGCACTGCTCGGTCTCGGGCGAGCCGAGGGAGCAGTCGGACGAGGACGACCATGCCGACGAGTTCCACGAGAGTCTGCGTGACGACGACGACGGGCGCGAGCGACAGCGGTGCCGGGAGCGCGAGTGCGAGGGGCAGCACGACGAGCGAGTTGCGGGTCGCGCCGCTGAACACGAGGGCGCGCGTCGCGGGCACGTCGAGTCGGAAGACGCGTCCAGCACCCAGCCCGAGAGCGGTCATGACCACGAGGAATCCCGCGTAGAGCGGGACGAGGACGAGAAGCCGGCCGGCCGAGGCGCCCACGGCGCCGGACTGGGAGGCGACGACGGTGAAGAGCGTGGCCGTCATGAGCGGCACCATGAGCCCGAGCATCGTGGACTCGACGATCCGGCCGGACACGTGTCGGCGCGCCAGGGCCTGCACCAGCCCGGCCGCGGACAGCGGCACCACGATCAGCAGCAGGAACGCCCGCGCGAACGGACCGGCGTCGACCACCGCCACCCCCGCAGGACCGATGAAGAGCAGCAGATACACGGGGAGGAGGAGGATCTGCGCGAGCATCAGCAGCGGTGCGGCGGCGAGCAGCCTGTCGGACGCCCCTCCGGCGAGCCCGGCGAACACGATCACGTAGTCGATGCACGGCGTCAGGAGCACCAGGAGGACCCCGAACAGCAGCACCGGAGTGTCGGCGACGAATCGGGACAGCCCGTAGGCGACGAGCGGCACGACGACTAAGTTCAGCACCCCGACCGAGGCGAGGAAGCGGCCGTCGCGCAGAGACCGTCCGATCGCGGCGAACGGGACCCCGAGGAACGTGGCGAACAGCAGCAGCGCGAGCACCGGTTCGATCGCGACCTCGAGGTGGTGCGCGGCGGGCAGCAGCAGTCCGAGAGCGGCGCCGGCGGCGATCGCGGCGAGGTAGAGCGGGATCTGGCGGTGCTCGAGCCAGGCGACGAGCGCTCTCACGACAGCAGGTCGGCGAGAAGGAGGGGCACGGGTGCAACGGTAGAGGTCCGAACCGCTTGAGGGTCGCTGCTCTGCCGCTCGTCGCGGCGGAGGGGCTTCTCCCTCGACCCCGCCCCGGTGAACGGACCGGGTCGAGACCTTCGACGATGCGGCACAGCCGGGATCCGCTCCCGCACGGTCCTCCCCGTGAGACGCGCCCAGGACGAGACGCCGTCGACAGCTCTTTCCTGCGTCACTCGACGGTCCTCATAAGCTTTCGCAACTTCTGGTGCAGAGGTGTCGGAAAGATACGAACGCATCATGTCGCATCAGGCGCGTAAGCCTCGAAGAGCTCAGAGGTATTGAGGCCTCGGCCAGTTAGTGCTTTAATCCACATCGAACCGGTTCGATGATCTATGCAGCACTGTACGGACAGGTTCGACCAATCGCTCGATCAATGGAGATACAGCAGATGAACAGATCCATCGCTCTACGCGAGACGCCTCCCACGGATGCCGACCGGCGACAGCGCCGTCGGATCCGCGGGCGTCGTGTCCTCGCAGCAGTCGTCTCAGCGGCGGTCGTCGCAGCGGGGAGCGTCCTCGCCGTGGGCGCTCCCGCGGAAGCGGCACCCGGAGCCGCAGCCACGCTCGTCGTGGAGGCCGACCAGCCCTTCCGCCCCGTCACTCACATGGCCAGCGGGTCCCTGTACGGACTGGCGAGCGCCGGCGTCCCGTCCCTCGACAAGATCCTCCCCATCAAGCCGCACACCTTCGTGCAGAAGCCCGAGGGGGGCACCCAGCAGCCGACCGGTGACGCCCTGTCGGTCGCCGACACCGCGAAGTCGGCCGGTGCGGGCGTCGTCGTCCGCCTGGTGGACTACCTGCCCGGCTGGCCCTATCGATACGACAAGGCCTCCTGGCTCCCGGCCGTCGAGAAGATGGTCGAGGACACGCAGGCATCCGGCAAGACGAACATCGTCGCCTATGCCATCTGGAACGAGCCCGACATCACCTGGCAGGCGTCGAACGGCTCCTTCTTCGATCTCTGGACCGAGACCTACCGTCTGATCCGCACCCTCGACCCCGAGATGCCGATCCAGGGCCCCGCCTACTCCGACAACATCACGAACATGCGCGCGTTCTACGAGCACGCGAAGGCGACCGACACCCTCCCGGACGTCCTCGAGTGGCACGAGCTGATCCGCTCCTCGA
Organism: Rathayibacter sp. AY1E6; assembly: GCF_002931115.1. Lineage (NCBI taxonomy): Bacteria > Bacillati > Actinomycetota > Actinomycetes > Micrococcales > Microbacteriaceae > Rathayibacter > Rathayibacter sp. AY1E6. The sequence continues at coordinate 59,116 of NZ_PSVK01000009.1, forward strand.
AGATCAAGGGCGACGTCGAGAAGGTCCGGGCCATCCTCGACGACCTCCACCTCCCCGAGCCGCCCATCGACATCACCGAGTACGCGGCACCCGCCGAGGTCGGCCTGTCCGGCCCGCTGGTCGGCTACATCGCGAAGCTCGAGCGCTACGGGATCACCCGCGCCGAGCTCCCGTTCTGGAACCAGTCGGGCGCCCTGGGCGACCTCCTCACCGGACGGAACGGCGACCCCAACGGCGCGTACTGGCTCTACACCTGGTACGCCCAGATGAGCGGCCAGATGGTGACCACCACGCCGCCGTCGAACGAGAGCCCGCTCGACGGCGCCGCCTCCGTCAGCGACGAGGGCGACGAAGTGCGCGTCATCGCCGGCGGCAACACCGGAGCCACGTCCATCAAGGTCAACGGGCTCGACGAGCTGTCGCTCGGCTCGAAGGTCGACGTCCAGGTGGACTTCACCGCCTCCTACGGCCGCACGGTGAAGACCGACGGCCCGGTCACCATCTCGAACACGACCTACGAGGTCGCCAGCGACGGATCGATCACGGTGCCCATCGTGATGAACCCGACCTACGGCTACCAGGTGATCGTCACCCCGGAGAAGAGCCCGACCAGCCTGGCGGGCGACTACACCGTGGGCAACGCGAACTCCGGTCTGCAGCTCGCCACGCAGGGCGGCGCGACCGCGAACGGGACGCCGGTCGTCCAGGCCGACTCCGCGACCTCGACCGGACAAGCGTGGAGGATCACGGCAGCGGGCCAGGGCCTCTACCGCGTCATCCACACGCCCAGCGGACGCGCCCTGACCATCGCCGGCGCCGCGACGTCCAACGGAGCAGCCGCGGTGATCGCCGACGCGAACGGCGGAGACGAGCAGCTCTGGCAGCTCATCCCCGACGGGAAGGGGAAGGTCCGCCTCGCGAACTACGCGACGGGCAAGACGCTCGGGGTCCTCAACCTGAGCAAGGACGCGGGCGCTGCGGTCATCCAGTGGTCCGACGGCGCACCGACCTCCAACTGCCAGGTCAGCGGAGCCCGCCAGCCGGGCAGGTTCGGCACGGCACTGGACTTCTGCAAGACGGCGTCGTACGGGTCGCTCCCCAGCGGAATCGTCAGCGGACTCACCGGCGACTGGTCGGTCTCGACCTGGATCAAGCCGGCGTCGCTGACGAACTACTCCCGCGTCTTCGACTTCGGCACGGGCCAGAACGTCAACATGTTCCTCACCCTCAACGCCGGGGGCGCCGGACCGCGGTTCGCCATCACGAACACCGGCGCCGGGGGCGAGCAGCGACTCACCTACGGCGGTCAGAACTTCCCGCTCAACCAGTGGTCGAACGTGGTCGTCACCGTCTCGGGCACGCAGGGCACGATGTACCTCAACGGCACGGTCGTCGCCACGAACCCGAACATGACGGTGAAGCCGTCGGCTCTCGGGAACACCAACCGGAACTACCTGGGCAAGTCGCAGTACGGGGACCCGGCCTACGACGGCGCGATCGACGACTTCGCCGTCTACGACCGGGCGCTGTCCGCGGCCGACGTGGCCGCTCTGGCCGGCGGCCGGGCGGCGGCGGGCACCGTCGCGCAGTACGCGTTCGACGAGGCGTCCGGAGTCGCGCTCCAGGACTCCTCGGGGAACAACCGGAACGGGACCATCGTGCTCGGAACCGACGGAGCCACCACCAGCACCGCGACCGACGCCCAGACCGCCGACCGGTTCTGGACGCTCACGCCGGTCGCCGTCGCCGACACGACCAAGCCGGCGGTCACGCTGGTGTCGCCCACCACGGCGGGCCCCTTCTCCGCACTGGCCGTCCAGGTCGACGCGACGGACGACCGCGGACTGAAGCGCATCGTGGCCAACATCTACAAGGACGGCAAGCTCGTCACGAGCACGCAGTCCCCGGTCGCCGGTGGAGCGAGGACCGGATCGCACTCGGCCACGGTGCAGCTGCCCGACGGGAACTACACCGTCAAGTACAACGCGGAGGATCTCGCGGGCAACATCGCGCCCACGAAGACCTTCGCGGTGACGCTGGACAGCACGGCGCCGACGGCCACGGTCAAGACCGAGCCCTCCTTCACCACCGGTGAGAAGGGCGTCTACGACCAGGTGAGCTTCAAGCTGTACGACGCGGGCAGGATCGACAGGGCGGTCATCAACGGTCGCGTGAAGGATCTCACCGACAACGCGTGGTCCGACGTGAACTTCATCAAGCCGGGCGTCTTCGGCGCGGTCAAGGGTGCCAACACCATGGTCGTCCACGACGTCGCCGGGAACACCACCACCGTCCAGTTCACCCTGAACTGACCCGGACCTCGAGGCGCCCCGTATCCGTACGGGGCGCCTCGAGCGTGTGCGGGGCATGCCACGGCAGGCTGGGCGCAGCTGGGGCGCCCCCCACCCGGACCGGCAGCGGCCCCTGGATGCAGGAGCATGAGGTGCGACCGCCGCGTGCTCTCCTGCACCTGAGCGGAGAGCCGGCAGCAGTCCGACCGGTCCTCGCCGTCCGACAGCCTCCGAGGAGAACGACAGTGGCCACCATCGCAGACGTCGCCCGCGAAGCGGGCGTCTCCCGCAGCACCGCGTCCTACGCGTTCTCGGGCAACCGCCCGATCTCGGCCGAAGTGCGCCGACGAGTGCTCGCTGCGGCTCGTCGCCTGGAGTTCACGCCCAACGCGGGCGCGCGATCGCTGGCGACCTCGCAGACCCGGGTCATCGGCCTGCTGGCGCAGTTCCTCGAGGACGAGTTCGCCCCCGCGATGCTGCAGTACACCCTCGGCGTCTCGAACATGGCCCGCGAGCTCGGATACGACATCCTGCTGGTCACCGACGCCGACGGCACGAGCGCCCTGCGACGCATCAGCGACTCCCGCATGGTCGACGGGATCGTCCTGCTCAACGTCGCCGTGGACGATCCGCGGCTGGACATCCTGCGCAACGCCCGGCAGCCGGGCGCCCTCGTCGGCCTGCCGAGGGACTGCTCCGGCGTCGACGTCTTCGACCTCGACTTCGAGGAGACCGGTCGCGCGATGATCGAGCACTTCCACGCCCTCGGGCATCGGGAGCTCGTGCTCGTGTCCCCGCCCCAGCACGTCGTCGATCGCGGCGGCGCCTACGTCTGGCGCCTGCAGGACGCCGCTCTCGAGGCCGCCGACGCCCACGGCATCCGACTGCACACGTCGTTCGCGCCCTCCACCCAGCCGGACGTCGGCCGGGCGCTCGGAGACCTGCTCGACGCGCACCCTCGGGCGACGGGCCTGCTCGTCAACAACGAGGCGGCCGCAGCGGCACTTCCGAGCGTTCTGGGAGCGCGGAGCACGAGGAGCCCGGAGGACGTCTCCGTGCTCGGCCGGTTCTCGGAGGAGTTCGCGCGCACCTTCTCGCTCCCCTACTCCTTCGTGGAGAGCGCACCCGACCGGCTAGGGAGCATGGCGGTGCGTCAGCTCGTCCGCCGGATCGAAGGCGCGACCGACACCGAGGAGGCGTACGTCGTGCGCCTCCTCGGCCCTGAGATCGTCGAACGTGGCAGCACGGCGCCTCCGCGTCCGGCTCCCGCGGCCTGAGCGGACGACCTCGGCCGGGGGCCCTCCATCCACCCGGGACCACGACCACGAGGCGTCGGCAGCGGACCGCAGGAGGGCGTCGGGACCCCGGAGTCCGGCAGCAGTCGCGACCAGCGAGAGCATCAGCCGCGGATTCAGAGGTCGTCGAGAACCTCCCGAAGGATGCGGGTCAGCGCTGTCGTCCTCTCGTGGTTGGTGGCCGATCCGAACGTGTAGTGGGGCATCCTCCTCACGAACGACCGGGCGTCGGGTCCGAGGGCCTTCTCCAGTGCTTCGGCGATCCGGGTGTCCGGTCCTGTGCCCGACAGCCATTCGAACGCGGCGTCGCCCATGCCGACCACCACCGGCGTCCGGCCGTCGGCTCCTTCGCGACAGGTGGTCAGCTCCCAGGTCAGCAGCTCGGCGCAGCGTTCGACGTGGTCCCTGCCCGCCTGCTGCTCGTCGCGCAGAGTCGTCCGAAGAGCCCCCGCGTCACGGGTCGGAACCAGTTTGAAGACGTCCGACATGTAGGCGACAGGCGCACTCGAGTCGAGGACCTCGTCGTAGGCGGCGCGCACACTGTTCCGGAGTGCGCCGTCGCCCCGATGACCGGGCGAATGGAAGGTCTGCCAGAACGTCGGGTCGGAGGGAGGGTTCTTCCCGCCCCAGTTGATCGCGAACAGCACGACGGATGTCGTCATGGGCTGCAGCTCGACGAACTCCTCGGGACTGCTCGCCGTGACGGGGCCGGCCAGGTCACCGCGCTCGCCCCACCTCGCCCAGGACGTCGCGTGCCCGAGCTTCCAGCCCCCTCCCTCGACATCGGGATGGCTGATGTCCTCGTCACGCAGGGCCTGGTACGTGGCGTAGTCGACAGGCGGGAAGCTCATAGCGGTCCTCTCGGGGCTGCAGGGCCCTGCCTCGGTGGCAGGAGGAGGGCGTGAGACCGGGCGTCTCGATCCAGAGGCTATCGAGACAGTGGTCTTGTCCGTCCCTCGTTCTCGAGTCCCTCCGGAGCGTCGTGCCGACCTCCGATCGGCGGAACGGTCGACGGCCTTCCGGCACCACGAGCACGGGCCGGGCGGACGACAGGTCTCGCTTGACGCAGCGGCTCGCGCCCCGCCGTCGCGATCGCCACCGCCCGCTGGACCAGTACCCTGTCGCCTCGCACCGCGTGGACCATCACCACCGCGACCGCCACCGCGGGAACTCTGGGCCTGGCGCTCGCCGCCGACACTCCGTCCGCCCTCGCGGCCTGCCTGCTCTTCGGATGGGGATGCACCGCCGCCACCGGGTCGCTCATCGCCTGGACCGCCGCTCTCGACTCGGACCGCGCGGCGACCGGCACGGCCCTGCTCTTCGTAGTGCTGATCGCCGGACAGGCCGTGGGCGCAGTGGGGCTCGGAGCGCTGCTCGACGGGCCGGGCACGATGGTCGCCTTCGCCGCCGCTGCTGTCGTGACGGCAGCCGCCGGAATCACCCGCCGCCAGAAGTCGCCGAATGATCGGCTGTCGGCACGGTCGTCCGGTTCGTAGTGTCGGACGTATGGATCCGCGACCGCTTCCCGCCGTCGGCGCCCCGGCCACCCGTGCGCTCGAGGACGCGGGCGTGCACGATGTGGACGACGTGAGGCGGGTGGGCCTCGACCGTCTCGCAACCCTCCACGGAGTCGGGCCGAAGGCGCTCCGGCTCCTCCAGCAGGCCCTCGACGCGGACGATCCCGCTCCGTAGCGATCCCTTCCCTGCACGGTCGCCTCGACCCAGAATGGTCGGAGGCTCGGCGTGCCGATTCCCGGGGGCGATCCGACCGCGGAGGCGGCCGCCGGGGGAACGGTGGTCGGATGAACCAGGAGGCGCGATGAAGATCATGCTCGTGATGCGGTCGGACGGCAGCTACGCCGGGGGCGATGCGCCCGAGGACTACGCGGCCTGGGCGGACTACGACGCGTCGCTGAAGGCGGACGGCGTCCTCGTCGACTCCGGACGCTTCGCCGACGCCTCCGGGGACGTCTCCGTCGAGACGGATCTGACCGTGGCGGGCAGAGGAAGCGGCACTCCGGCCCCTTCCCGAGCGGAGGAGCGGTCAGCCCTCGTCGGCTACTACCTGCTCGACTGCCCGACCCGGGACGACGCCGTGCGGTACGCCCGACGCGCCCCCCTCTACGGCTCGGTCGAGGTGCACGAGCAGGCGCAGTACTGAGCCCAGCTCTGCGGGCGCTCGCGGCGGCCTCGGGCGGATGATGGTCGGGTGAACCGCACCGATCGTCTGTACGGGCTCGTCGAGGAGCTCCGGGCGGTCTCGCCCCGGCCGCGGAGCGCGCGCCGTCTCGCCGAGCGGTTCGAGGTGTCGGTGCGGACCATCGAGCGGGACCTGTCCGCGCTGCAGCAGGCGGGTCTGCCGATCTGGGCGGAGCCCGGCCGCGCGGGCGGCTACGTCATCGACGCGTCCGCGACCCTCGGGCCGGCCGGATTCACGGTGGAAGAGGCCGTCGCCGTGCTGATCGGCCTCAGCGCGCTGCAGCGCAGTCCGTTCCGGCAGGCAGCCAGGACCGCTGCCCGGAAGACGCTCGCGGTCCTGCCGGACGACGTGGCCGCCCGCGCCGGCGCGGTCGCCTCCCGGGTGCACTTCCTCGAGAGCGAGGAGGAGGCGGTCGTCCCGGCGGAGTTCGCGACGGCCCTCCGAGCGGATCGTGTCGTCCGGCTGCACTACTGCGACAGCAGTGGCGCGGAGTCGGTCCGAGACGTCGAACCGCTCGGCTCGATCGGGAAGGAGGAGCACTGGTACCTGATCGCGTGGTGCCGGCTGCGGGAGGGGGTCCGGGCGTTCCGCGGCGACCGGATGCTGTCGGTGGAGGTGACCGACGAGCGGCCTCCGCAGCGCACCCTCCGGGCCGAGGACCTCGCGCTCCAGTACGGACGGCTGCGGTCCGTCGTCGACGACTGACCCGCTCCGGGGACGGCCGCCGCGGACCTCGCGGAGTCGCGGACGATCTGCGGAAACACCGACAGGACGGTGTCGCGACGACCGGCGAGCCTGGTGCCATCGCCTCATCCCGGCCCTGAAGGAGCCCCATGTCGTTCACCTCCCTCCGCATCGTCACCGACGACCTCGACGGCCTCGTCGCCTTCTACGAGCAGGTCGTCGGCCGACCGGCCGAGCGCCCGGCGCCGGTCTTCGCGCAGTTCACGGGAGCGGGTGCGACCCTCGCGATCGCCCGCACCTCGACGGTCGCGATGCTCGACGGCGCCGTCGTCCCCGCGTCGAACCGCTCCGTCCTGCTCGAGTTCGAGGTGGCCGACGTCGACCGCGCCTTCGCCGAGCTCGCACCCCGGAGCGAGGACGTGGTGCTCCCGCCGAGCACCATGCCGTGGGGCAACCGCTCCACCCTCGTCCGCGACCCGGACGGGAACGTCGTCAATCTGTTCAGCAGGCCCGCCGGCTGATCGGGCGCACTCCGTCGGTCCGAGCACGCCCATGCCTGGCCGGTGGGACCCGACGGGGATCGCGGAGACCACCGGGGATCCTCTCTCGCGACGCGATCCTCCCGAGCGGGCGTGGCGTCGGGCCGAGCGCGACCGGTCTGCGGTTCGCAGGCGGGAGCACGGCGACTCCGTCCAGCGTGACGTCCCGACCGCACTCCGACCGGCGAGACGGCCACCCGCCGCCGGTGTCCTCGGCGGTACCCTCGCGGCATGACCTTCGTGAACGTCGGCACCCTCGGGGCCGTCCCCGGCAGACGCGACGAGCTCGTCGCCGTCCTCACCGAGCACAACGACGACCTCGTCGACGCCGGCTGCCTGCTCTACGAGGTCGGGGTCGACGACGAGCAGCCCGACACCGTCTTCGTCGTCGAGCTGTGGGAGAGCGCCGAGGCGCATCGGGCCTCCCTCGCCCTCCCCCGGGTCCAGGCCGCGATCGCGACGGCGCGCCCGCTGCTCAGCGGCGCCTTCGGCGGCTACCGCTTCGACGCAGCAGGCTCTCCCCTCCGGAGCTGACTCGCGCCGAAGGCCTGCCGGCCGTCGGCACAGGCCGACCTGGAGTGAGCGGGCCGTCCGTCAACGGAAGACCTCTTCCTCTCCCGCCACCCCGACACCTCGAAGCGGAGCACCGTGATCAGCACGTTCCTCGTCGACCACGCCGCGCTCGTCCCGATCGCCTTCTGGATCGCGGTCGCGGTGGTCACGGCGATCGCCTGGCTGCTGCACCGGCGCGGCGCGGAAAGGTCTCTTCTCGTCCTCGCCGCGCTCGCCTTCGTCGTGGGGCTCGCGCTGACCGTGTATCCGCCCGACGGGACGCCGCGGGTCTTCTGCACCGTGCAGTTCTCGGTGCCGTTCGACGGCATCGACACCCTCGCGAACATCGCGCTCCTGCTCCCCGGGGCCCTGCTGCTCGCGGTCGCGGTCGGCCGGCCCCTGCTCGTCGCCGCCGCCGTCTCCGGCCTGTCCGCCCTGATCGAGGTGGTCCAGGCGGGCGTTCCGGCGATCGGCCGCTCCTGCGACACGAACGACTGGTTCATGAACACCATCGGCGCACTCCTCGCCGCGTTCCTCGCGGCCCTGATCCTCAGAGGGGAGAAGCGGCGCGGGCGTCGGCGAATGGTCCGCTGACACCGCCTGTCACGTCGCCCTGCTCTCGGCCGGGTGTCTCGGCGGCCGACATCAGCACGGGTCCGTCGATCCACGTCCCTGTGACGCGGACCTGCTCAGAGGACGGCCGACGCCACGGGTGCCGTCTCGGCGACGCCGAGGACGACCGGGCGTCACCGGGTGCCGCGGTCGCGTCTGTCGACCGCCCCAGGAGCTGTCAAGTCTCTCCCCCGTCGGCCTCGGCGCTGCGCACGCTGGGGGCATGAAGCATCTCCTCTTCGCGAACAAGACGATGCTGGTCGGAGACGACGCGGCGGACGCTCTGGTCGAGTACGGCGTCGCCCTCGCCGTGAGCAGCACGGCGGACCGCGTGGAGTACACCGGCATCGGCGGCGACGGCGGCACCGTGCGGGCGGTGTTCCTGCTCAACGCCGGCGCCGCCCTGGTCGCCGAGACCACTCCCTCCGATCTCCCGGAGCCGGACAACACGGCCGAGGTCGCCCGCATCCGCGAACGCACCAGGACGCTCACGGGAGTATTCCCCGTGCAGCCGAGCGAGGACGACATCACCTTCGACGTCGAGCTCGAGCACGAGCACGGCTTCGGACACTGACCGGCCCGCCCATGCCCTCCCTCCACGCCCCCTGGCCGACGCTCTGACCGGGGACACGGACGACGCCGAGGTCCGTCGCTGGGCGGCGTCCCGCGCCCCGCTCACGCCGGGGACGATCGCCGTGCTGCAGGCCGTCGGCTTCATCAGCGCAGCGCAGCGGGTCCCCGCCGACACGGCCCTCGCTCTCCTGCTGACGGCGGCGGAGGACGACCGGCGCGATCCGCCCGACGTGGCTCGCGATGTCCTCGCGCGCCGCCATCCCCTGGCCGATCCCGGTGACGATCGCGGCGCGTCGGTGACCCCGTGATCACCGCCCTTTCGGAGCCGTGGTCGGTCCGCCGCCGGGGGCGCTGTCTCCCGAGTCCGCGACGTCGTGAAGCGCACCGCGCGCCGCCCGCCCCGCCCGCTGGATGCGCGCCCGCACCAGCCGCTGCAGCAGCGCGGGGTAGAGCTGGACGGCGATCGTCGACCCGAGCAGCCAGGCCGCGCCGCCCGTCGCACCCGTGACCGTCGCGGCGAGGGCGAGCGCGACTCCGACGGCCGTGCACGCGAGGTGCACCGCCTCGGAGCGGCGGGTGTGCTGATCGAGAGCGGCCAGCCCCGCGCGCGTGCCGTCGAAGCCGCGCTCGCGGGTGACGAGGCGGTTCCACCCGACGACGTCGAGCAGCCGACCGAAGACGCCGACCCCGAGCGCCCGCAGCACCGTCGGCTCACGGCGGCCCACGTCGAACCAGGACTGCTCGAGCGGACGGGTGCGCGCACCGAAGGTCAGTGCCGCCCAGCCGGTGAGGACCATCTGCGCGACCACGGCGAAGACCGGATGCGAGGGTCCGATCGCGGTCCAGCCGGCCGCGAGGAGGGCGGCCGCGAGGACGGTGGGAACGAGGGTCCGGATCATCTCCGCTCCCTCCTGCTCGTGCTGCGGTGCTCGAGGCCAGTCCAGCAGATCCGCGGCATCCGTGCGCCGCATCCTCCTCCGGTCGCCCCGCACCGGGCATCCACCGCCGTCTCGGCAGCGCTTCCTTGACACCGCCGCCGGCCGGTCATCATCATGCAGTCACGACCGGCGGCGGCGCGCCACCGGCGTCCCGACAGGAACGGTGCACCGATGCCCACCATGCTCTTCGTCAACCTGGCCGTCGCCGATCTCGCCCGGGCGAGGGCCTTCTACGAGTCGCTCGGCTACTCGATCAACGAGGGCTTCAGCGACGAGAACGCCGTCAGCGTGGTGATCAGCGACACGATCACGGCGATGCTGCTCACGCGGGAGTTCTTCGCCGAGTTCACCAGCAAGCCGATCATCGACGCCACCACCTCGACCGAGGTGCAGCTCGCCCTCAGCGCCGACAGCAGGGAGGAGGTCGACACCCTCCACGGCAGGGCCCTCGCCGCGGGCGCGACCCCGGCCGGCGAGCAGGACCACGGGTTCATGTACTCCAAGAGCTTCGACGACCTCGACGGCCACCACTGGGACTTCGTCTGGATGGACCCGGCGGCGGCGGAAGGCGGCGCACCGGAGCTGTCCGTCGAGGAGATCCGGGCGAACACGACGCACAGCTGAGGCGCGACGCGCGGACGCCGAGCGGTCGACGTCCACGACCCTCGCAGTCACACTCCGTCACGATCCGGCGCGCACTCCCCTCGGCCTGACAGGCTCCCGGCATCCGCCTTCCGGGCGTCTGGACAGGAGCACACCGTGACGATCACTGCACCGGCGACCACCGCGACCACTGCTGCGGCGACCACCGCGACCATGACCTCCGCGCCCGCATCCCGCGCCTCCGCGGCGGCCGGCTTCTCCACGCGCCAGGTGCACGCCGGTGCCGCGCCCGACGGCGCCCACGGAGCGCGCGTCACGCCCGTGCACCTCAGCGCCGGCTTCGTGTTCGACAGCTTCGAGCACGCCCGCGAGCGGTTCGCCGGCGAGGACGAGGGCTACCTCTACACCCGCAACGGGAACCCGACCACCGAGGAGGTCGAGCGTCGGCTCGCCGATCTCGAGGGCGGCGCCGAGGCGATCCTGGTGGCGAGCGGCCAGGCGGCCACCGCCTCCGCTCTCCTGGGGATCCTGCAGGCCGGCGACCGGGTGCTCTCGTCGCGCCGCTTGTACGAGGGCAACCGGGGGCTGCTGGTGCAGAACTTCGGTCGGCTCGGGATCGGCGTGGACTTCGTCGACGACGCGTCGGACCTCGGCGAGTGGGAGCGGCGGATCGGGCCCGACACCCGGGTCCTCTTCGGCGAGCCGATCCCGAACCCGAAGAACGATCTGCTGGACCTCCCGGCGCTGGCCGCGATCGCGCATCGGCACGGGCTCCCGTTCGTGGTCGACAACACGCTCGCGACCCCGTACCTCCTCCGCCCGATCGAGCACGGGGCCGACGTGGTCGTGCACTCGACCAGCAAGTTCCTCGCCGGGCACGGCTCCGCCCTCGGCGGCGTGATCGTCGACGCCGGCACGTTCGACTGGGCGGCGCGCCCCGCGCTCTTCCCGCACCTCAACCAGGAGGAGCGGTCGTTCGGCGGCCGCAGCTGGACCGAGCAGCACGGCCGGCGCGCCTTCGTCTCGTACACGCGGGACATCGTGGTCTCCCGCCTCGGACCGACGCCGTCACCGCTGAACTCCTTCCTGCTGCGGCAGGGCGTCGAGACGCTGTCGCTCCGGGTCGAGCGGCACTCGGCGAACGCCCTCGCCGTCGCCCGCTTCCTCGAGGAGCGGCCCGAGGTCGTGTCGGTCGACTACTCCGGCCTGGAGTCGAGCCCGTCGTTCGCCCTCGCGCAGCGCCTGCTCCCCCGCGGGCAGGGCTCCGTCTTCTCCTTCACCGTGGCCGGAGGGGAGGCGGGCGCGGCCGCCTTCATCGACGCCGTCGAGCTGTTCAGCCACATGACCCACCTCGGCGACGTGCGCTCGCTGGTGCTGCATCCCGCGTCGACCACCCACGCCGGACGCACCCCCGCCGAGCGCGCCGCCGCCGGGATCCACCCCGGGCTCCTCCGGCTGTCGATCGGGATCGAGGACGTCGACGACCTCCTCCGCGACCTCGAACGCGGGCTCGCCGCGGTGCGCGCACGCGCCCTCCCCGCGCTCGCGGAGGTGTGAGCGTGGCGCGCCGTCAGCACTTCGGCTGGTTCTTCTCCCGGGGCTTCGGACCGCAGGGATGGGGGCACCCCTACCGGGAGTGGAACCACGACTGGACGAAGCCCGGCCTCTACCAGCAGTCGGCCCGCGAGCTGGAGCAGGCCGGCTTCGAGCTGATCGTGATGGAGGACGCCGTCTCGCTCGGCTCCCCGGAGACGCTCGACCTGCGGGTGCGGGGAGCGTACGGCGGGCCGAAGCACGATCCGCTCCTCCTGGCGCCGTACCTGTTCGCGGCGACCGAGCGGATCGGGCTGGCGCCGACGATCAACGCCGGCATCACGCCCCCGTACCTCGCCGCCCGGCAGGCGGCGACGCTGCAGCACCTCAGCTCCGACCGCTTCGGGATCAACCTGGTCACCGACGTCGGCAGCGCCCGCCACGTGGGCCTGGAGCCGCTGTCGCACGACGCGGCCTACGACCGGGCCGACGAGTGGATGGCGGTCGTCCGCCGGCTCTGGCGCAGCTGGGGCGAGGGCGCGCTGATCGCCGACCCCGGGTCGGGCCGCTACGCCGACGGCACCCGGATCGACGCGTTCCGCCACCGCGGGGAGCACTTCCGCGTGGACGGACCCCTGAACGCCGTCCCCTTCGCGAACGGCGACCCGATCGTCGTCTCCCCAGGCGGCTCCCCCCGCGGCCTGGCCTTCGCCGGCACGCAGTCGGACGTGCAGCTCGCGCTCGCCCCTCTGGAGGCCCGGGCGGTGCGCGACTACCGGGCGCGCGTGCTCGCCGCGGCCGAGCAGCACGGGCGGACGGCGGACGACCTGCGCGTGCTCTTCGTCGTGAAGCCCGAGATCGTGTCGAGCCCGGAGGAGGCCGCGCGCGTCGTCGAGGCGTCGCGCCACCCCGACGAGGACGCGCTGCGGCGGATCGCGCTCGGCTGGTCGAGCGACCTGGAGACCGACCTCACCGGGCTGGACCTGGACCTCCCCGTCCCGCGGTCGGTGTTCGGCGAGCACGTCTCGCACGGCACCATCGCCGGCCTGTACGGCGGCACGGAGGACGCTCCGCTGCGGGAGCTGCTCACCAGGAAGGCGCGCAAGGGCCGCGTCGCCGAGCGCGCCGGCTTCGTCGGCACCGCGGAGGAGTTCGCCGACTTCGTCGAGGAGCTCGGCGACGACGGCGGCAGCGACGGGCTCCTCCTCTCCGGGGACCTGCACCCGGTCACCCTGCACCGGATGCTCGACGACCTCGTCCCCGTGCTACGCCGCCGCGGGATCCTCCGCGACGAGCTCGCTCCCGGCGGGACCCGCGCCAACCTCTTCGGGACGTAGGGGGAGTCCGCCCCGTCTCACTCAGGATCCTGCGCCCGGCCGGGCACCGGGCGGAAGAATCCGTGCTCGATCTCGTGGGCGAGCTGCACAGCCTCGACACGCGAGGCCGCCCGGTCCACCGCCGGCGGCCCGGCCTCATCGGGGGTGCAGAGGGAGCGGAGGCGCTGAAGGACGGCTCCTCGCCACTGTCGTGCGATGCCGCCCGCCTCGGTGCTCCGCCGTCCCACCTCGTCGAGTCCCCGCGAAGGCGCTCCGCCGTTCACACGGCGGCCCGCACGGCTTCGAGCGTCTCGAGGAGGAGGGGACGCGGCATGGCGAAGACGAGACGCACGTGGTCGGCGTAGCCGGCGCCGCACAGGCGTCCGGAGGTGAGCGTCACTCCCGCCTCGCGCTGCAGGTGCTGCGCGGGATCGGCGAGGCCGAGAGCACCCAGGTCGAACCAGGCGAGATACGTCGCCTCCGGGGTGCGGTGCCCGATCCCGGGCAGCTCGGAGGCGAGGAAGTCGGCGATGAGGCGCCGGTTGCCGTCGAGGTAGTCGACGACCTCGTCGAGCCACGCTCCGCCCTCCCGGTAGGCGGCCGTCGAGGCGATCACGCCGAGATTCGAAGCGCCGTGCTGCACCGCGAACCCGAAGCGCGAGTAGACGTCCTCGTCTGCGTCGTTCGTGGTGATCAGCTGCGCGGCCTTCAGGCCGGGGATGTTCCACGCCTTCGAGGCGCTCGTTCCGGTGACGGAATGCCGGGCGGCCTCCTCCGAGACCGAGGCGTAAGGGATGTGGGGGACGCCGTCGAACCGCAGCGGCGCGTGGATCTCGTCGGCGAAGACCCGCCCGCCGTGGCGCTCGACGACAGCGGCGAGACCTTCGAGCTCGGACCGCGGCAGGACCGAGCCCGTCGGGTTGTGCGGATTGCAGAGCACCAGGGTGCCCGCTCCCTGCGCGAAGGCCGCATCGATCCCGTCGAGGTCGTGCTCCCAGCGGCCGTCGACGATCGTTCCCGGGACCTCGATCACCTCGCGTCCGATGGCCGACAGGTAGGTGAGGAACGGCATGTAAGCGGGGGTAGGCACGATCACCGGTGAGCCGGGGCGGGAGAACTCGGTGACGGCCACTCCGAGCGCGGCCATGACATCCGAGACGGAGTGCACGCGGGCGGGGTCGACCGTCCACGCGTACTGCTCAGCGAGGTACTCCGCAGCGGCCTCGCCCAGCTCGCCCGCAGTCGAGGGGGACAGATAGCCCAGCACGTCGCCGGCCACGGCGTCGTGCAGTGCCCTCCGAACGGCCGGCGCCGTGCCGAAGTCCATCTCGGCGACCCAGGCTCCGATGGTGCCGGGGCGGAGGCTCCACTTGCGGCTCGTCGGGCGGTCGAGTCGTTCGCGCGTGAGCGAGTCGAACAGGTGCATGGGAGTCCTCGGGGAAGCGGGCGGAGGGCGCCCCGCTGGTCGATCGGGGCGCCCGAGGCGGGGGCGGCTCAGCTGTTGTCGAGCGGGAGCCCGGGCGGGTTCACCAGGGCCTCGTCCACGGCCTCGTCCTGCAGGCCGTAGGCCGACAGCCAGTCCTGGTACTGACCGTTCCCGATGAGGTAGCCGAGGGCCTGGGCGATCGGCTCGGCGAGTCCGGAGTCCTTCTTCACAGTCGCCGCGATCAGCCCGTCGAGCGATTCGCCCGCTCCGGAGAACGTGCCGGCGTTGCGGGTCGGGTCGGCGCCGTCCTCCGAGATCCGGTTCTGGTAGACCGTCGTCGGGTTGGGCCCGAAGTAGGCGTCGATCCGGCCGGAGCCGAGAGCGAGAGTGACGGAGTTGGCATCGGGCAGTCGCGTGATCTCCAGGGACCTGCCCTCGGACTGCAGACGGGCCTGCCACTCGAGCAGGATCTTCTCCTGGTTGGTGCCGCTGCTGACCGCGACGGTGAGTCCGTCGAGGTTCTCGTAGTCGCCGTCGAACTCCCAGTCGTTCGAGGCGAGGACCTGGAACGCGAGGGTGTCGGCGCGGTAGGAGGCGAAGTCGTACTTCTCCTTGCGCTTCTCCGTGACGGTGATGTTCGAGAAGCCGACGTCGCTGCCTCCGGTGTCGATGCCCACGAAGAGGTTGTCCCAGGTGGAGTTCTCCACCTCGGGCTGCAGCCCGAGGACGGCGGCGACGAGGCGGCCGAGATCGGGCTCCGAGCCGGTGAGGGTCTCGGTGTCGGTCCCGGTGAACGCGAGCGGAGGGAAGCCTGCGGGGAGAGCGCCGACGCCGATCGTCAGGGTCCCGCGGTCGAGGATCTCCTGCGGCAGCGTGCCGCGGATCTCGTCGACGACCGGCACGTCGATGTCCGTCTCGGTCGCCGCTCCGTTGGAGAGGGCACCCACGGTGACGGTGGTGGTGCCGGAGGCGGCTCCCGGGGAGGCCGGGTCGGAGGCGGCGGCACCGGAGCAGGCCGCGAGGCCCGTCGTCAGCGCGGCGGCAGCGAGAAGCGCCCCGACTCTGGTCCAACGAGTGATGTGCGGTCTGGTCATGATTCGATTCCTGTGTCTGTCGTGCGGATGGAGAGGAGGAGGAGTGCGGGGGCTCAGCCGAGGACTCGGCCGAGGAAGTCGCGGGTCCGCGGATTCTGCGGGCGGTCGAGGACCTCGCTCGGGCTGCCCTGCTCGACGACGAGGCCGTCGTCGACGAACACCACCCGGTCGGCGACCTCGCGGGCGAAGCCGATCTCGTGGGTCACGACGATGAGGGTGCGGCCGCTCTCGGCCAGCGACCGGATGACCTGCAGCACCTCCCCGACGAGCTCGGGATCGAGAGCCGAGGTCGGCTCGTCGAAGAGGATCACCTCGGGGTCGAGCGCGAGCGCACGCGCGATGGCCACGCGCTGCTGCTGGCCGCCGGAGAGCTGCCTCGGATAGGCCGCCGCCTTGTCGGCGAGACGGACATGCTCGAGCAGGGCGCGTGCCCGCTCGCGGGCCTCCGCGGGCGGCTGCCCCTGCGAGATCGGCGCCTCGGTGACGTTCTCGAGGATCGTCAGGTGCGGGAAGAGGTTGAAGCTCTGGAAGACGAAGCCGATCCTCGCCCTCTGGCGCAGGATCTCCTTCTCGCGCAGCTCCTTGAGCCGACCGCCGCGCAGCCGCACCCCGATCAGCTCGCCGTTCACGGAGACGAACCCCTCGTCGAGCTTCTCGAGATGGTTGATCGCCCGCAGCAGGGTCGACTTGCCCGAGCCGCTCGGACCGAGGATAACCGTGACGGTGCCCGCCTCGACGCGCAGGTCGACTCCCCGGAGCACGGTCCGGTCGCCGTAGGACTTGGTCGCGTTGTGGATCTCGATGGCGGCGGTCATCGCGCACTCCTCAGGCCGGCGAGCGAGCGCCGCACCCGCTGGAGGGGCGTGGGCGCGAGCTCCCGGTGCGCGCCGCGGGCGTAGAAGCGCTCGATGTAGAACTGCACGCCCGAGATCGCCGAGGTCAGCACCAGGTACCAGATCGTCGCGACGACGAGCAGGGGGATGATGTCCGTCGGGTACGTGCTGCCGAGGTTCTGAGCGACCCCGAACAGGTCGAGCAGCGAGACGTAGAACAGCAGCGAGCTCGCCTTCAGCAGGCCGATGATCTGGTTCACGTAGGCGGGCACGATCGAGCGGAGCGCCTGCGGGAGGACGATGCGGGTGAACTGGCGGCGCTGCGGGATCCCGAGCGCCTTCGCCGCTTCGTGCTGCCCCTGATCGACCGCGAGCACCCCGGAACGGACGACCTCGGCGCTGTAGGCGATCTCGGACAGGCTCAGGCCGATCACGCCGAGGGCGAGCGGAGGCAGCAGCGACACCGTCGGCACCGACCACTGCGGACCGAAGGGGATGCCGATGCCGACGGTCGGATACAGGTTGCCGAGATTGAACAGGAAGATGAGGACGAGGATCAGCGGCACCGAGCGGAACAGCCAGATGTAGACCCAGCTGAGCGTCGACAGCACCGGATTGCCCGAGAGCCGGGCTACGGCGACGACGATGCCTCCGACGAAGCTGATCACGGCGCTGATGGCGGTGGCGAGGAGCGTCAGCTGCAGCCCCTTCAGGATCGCCGGACTGAAGAGCCAGGTCCCGACCTTCGGCCACTCCCACGACGGGTTCGTGAAGAGGGTCTGTCCGGCGTTCAGCAGGAGCACGAGGACCAGTGCGGCGACCACCCAGCGCACCGGGTGGCGCAGCGGCAGCACCGGCCGCTCGCCGAGTCGGGCGAGGTCGATGCCTCCGGGAAGGGGGCCGGACGTGTCCCGCGGTCGAGGCGGCGCGATCGTGCCGCTCATGAGGCACGCCCCGTGACGCCACCGCGCAGGCGTGCTCCGCCGTCGGGCAGGGACGCGGTGAGCTGCGCGAAGGAGTCGTCGTGCGCGGTCCGGATCCTCGCGACGTCGAGCGGCCGATCGGTGAGCGTCCGCGCATAGCCGTGCAGGACGACCACCTCCGGAGGCTGGGTCACGTCGTAGAGCGGTGTGTAGCCCGCGGTGAGGTAGAGCCGCTGCGCCTCCGGCTGGAGCGGCCCGGTCGTGAGGTAGACGGTCGAGTAGCCGAGCCGGCGGGCCTCCGCCTCGAGCTCTGCGACCACGCGCAGGGCGAGTCCCTGCCGACGGTGCGCCGAGGATGTCCAGATGCGCTTGAGCTCGGCGGTCGTGTCGTCGAATCTCTTCAGCGCGCCTCCGGCGATCGCGGTGCCGTCGCGCAGAAGCAGGACGAAGGATCCTTCCGGCGGGGCGAACACCTCGCTCGGGTAGCGCGCGAGCTCGGCCGATGCCGGCTCGCCCCAGGCGGTGCCGTAGCGGGTGTCGTACTCGCGCTCGAGCTCGTCGAGCAGGGGCCGGGCCCGCGGGTCATCGGCCCGCACATGGACGAACTCGTCGGCCGCGACGGTGTCAGACGAGGACACGAGCGGCCTCCTCGGCGGCCTGGGCGGCCGCGGCGTCGCGTCGAGCGACCTCCTCGCGCACCAGCGGTATCACGTGGCGACCGAAGTCGAGGGTGTCGTCGACGTAGTCGTAGCCGCGCGCCGAGATGATGTCGACCCCGAGATCGACGTAGTCGAGCAGCGCGGCGGCCACCGTCTCCGGCGTCCCGACGAGGGCGTTCGAGTTGCCGCGCGCTCCCGCGGCGACTCCCGCCCTGGTCCAGAGCGCGCGATCGAAACGGTCGCCTGCGGCGGCGATCGCGAGGAGGCGCTGCGAGCCGGTGTTCTCCGGCGCGGCGAGGCCTCCGGGGGCGGTCTCGCGGGTGCGCGCCTCGATGCGGCGGAGGATCCCCTCCGCCTTCTCCCAGGCCTGCTCCTCGGTGGCCCCGAGGATGGGTCGGAAGGCGACCTGGATGCGCGGCGCGACGTCGCGGCCGGCCGCCGCCGCCGCCTCCCGGATGCTGCGGATCTGCTCGGCGGTGTCCCGCAGCGGCTCGCCCCAGAGCGCGTAGACGTCGCTCTCGGCGGCACCGACGGACAGAGCGGCGGGAGAGGAGCCTCCGAACGAGATCTGCGGCCGAGGCTGCTGCACCGGCCAGACGTCGCTGACGAACCGGGAGAAGCGGTAGTGCTCCCCGACGTGATCGAACGGCTCACGGGTCGTCCAGACCTGCTTGACGATCCTGATGTACTCGGCGGTGCGCGCGTAGCGCTCGTCCTTGCTCAGGTAGTCGCCCTCCGCGGCCTGGTCCGCGTCCGACCCGCCCGTGATCACGTGGACGCTCAGGCGGCCTCCACTCAGCTGATCGAGGGTCGCGAAGGCTTTCGCCGCGACCGTGGGGTAGGAGACGTTGGGCCGGTGCGCCAGCAGCAGCTGGATGCGCTCGAGCCGCGACGCGATGAAAGCGGCGGCGACGGCGGGGTCGGGGGCTCCGGAGTGGTAGGCGAACAGGATGCGGTCCCACCCGCTGTCCTCATGAGCCGCGGCCAGACGCACCGTGTACTCCGGGTCGAAGCTCGCGCCGCTGCGTGCTCGTGTCTCGCTGCCGTCGTTGAGCGCGGCGATGCCGAGGAATTCGATGGGCACTCGAGGCTCCTGCCTGTCGGGGCGCACCGTTCTGCACGCCGTGGGGGCCGACGCTAGGGTCCGCGGCCACCCGGCTCCAACCCGCCGCTACACACTTCTTCACATCGTCACGAGTCGTCACAGAGCGGCGTCCTCACGGGGGAAGGGTCATCGTGGACGCATGTCAGCGCCATCGGACGGGACCCGCTCCCTCGTGATCGTCGGGGGAGGTCCCCGCGCGGTCGGGGTCCTCGAGCGCCTCGCCGCGAACGCCGCCGAGGACGCCCTCGGGCCGGCCGCGCTCGTCGTCCACGTCGTCGACCCGTACCCCGTCGGCCCCGGCCGGATCTGGCGCTACGAGCAGTCGCCGCTGCTGAAGCTCAACTCGCTCGCAGCCGACGTGACGATGTTCACCGACGCGAGCGCGACGATCGAGGGGCCGGTGCGCCCCGGACCCTCGCTGATCGAGTGGGCGGAGGCGGTGCGGGCCGGCCGGATCGCGCTCGCAGAGGGCGACGAAGCCGTGCGCCGCGAGCTCGACGGGCTCCGCGCCGACAGCTTCCCCACCCGCCGGCTGCAGAGCCTCTATCTGCGCTGGTTCCACCGGGAGGCGCTCGCCGCTCTCCGCCCTGACGTCGAGGTCCGCGAGCACGCGGCGCGCGTCGTCGAGGTGCTCGGCCGCGACGACGGTGCGCAGCGGGTCGTCCTCGACTCCGGCGACGTGATCCAGGCGGACCTGGTCCTGTTCTCGCTCGGGCACAGCGGCGCTCTGCCGACGGTCGACGAGACCCGGCTGGCCGGGTTCGCCGAGCGCCACGGCCTCGCCTACCTGCCGCCGTCGTTCACGGCCGACGCCGACCTCGGATCCCTCCGCGCCGGACACGACGTGATCGTGCGCGGCCTCGGCCTCGTCGCGGTCGACCTCCTGGTGCTGCTCACCGAGGGCCGGGGCGGCCGCTTCGAACGGGACGACGCCGGCGGACTGCGCTACCACCCGTCGGGACGTGAGCCGCGCATCCTGATCGGCAGCCGCCGCGGGGTCCCCTACCACTCGAAGATCGGCTCGACGCTCCAGGGAGCCGCGCCCGAGCCCCGCTGGTTCTCGGCGTCCGTCGTCGAGGAGCTGCGCTCGCGACACCGCCCGCTCGACTTCAGCGAGGACGTCTGGCCCCTGATCGCCCAGGAGATGCTCTGGGGCTACTACCGTGAGCTCTTCACCGGGCACCCCGACCGGGTGAGCACCGACTGGACGCACTTCTCGGAGGTGTTCTCGCGGCTCGACCCGCGCGCCTCGGTCCTCGCCGGCTCCCGCGGCCCGCGACCCGAAGCGGGACAGGGGTACGCTCTCCCCGCACTCGGGGCCGACGCCGAGCGGGTCCTCGGAGATGCGCGGACCCTGACCGCGCTCGTCGCGGACACTGTGCCGGACAGCCTCGACAGGCTG
Source organism: Rathayibacter sp. AY1E6 (assembly GCF_002931115.1). Taxonomy (NCBI): domain Bacteria; kingdom Bacillati; phylum Actinomycetota; class Actinomycetes; order Micrococcales; family Microbacteriaceae; genus Rathayibacter; species Rathayibacter sp. AY1E6. The sequence goes on from NZ_PSVK01000009.1 coordinate 79,694, forward strand.
CTCCTCCCCGATCTCGACCGCCCGTTCGCCGATGTGCGGTTCGCCGACGGCTCGGCGCTGCAGGAGGCGGTGCGCGCCTACATCCGGGACGACCTGGCTCTGCGCAGCCGGCAGGAGCACAGCGCCACGATGGCGCTCTTCCTCGCGCTTCTGCGCAGCCACTTCCTCGTCGCCGATCTCACCGCGTCCGCGAGGTGGACGCCCCGCTCGCGGATCGAGGATCTGCACGGATGGTGGCTGGGCTGGTTCAGCTTCCTCGCGAGCGGGCCGCCCGCGCACCGTCTCGAGGAGCTGCTCGCACTCTCGGACGCGGGCGTCGTCGACTTCCTCGGCCCGGGCATCCGTGTGGGGACCTCCGAAGAGGAGGGCCGCTTCCTCGCGAGCGGCGGGGCGACCGATCAGGTCGTCCTCGCCGACGCTCTCGTCGACGCGCGCCTCCCCCGGACGTCCGTTGCGAGGAGTGACGACGCGCTGATGCGAGCGCTCGTCGCGTCGGGGTCGGCGGTCGAGGACCTCGTCGACGTCGGCGACACTCTCCTGTCGACCGGGAGGCTGCGCGTGCACCAGGACGACACCCTGCTGCGCTCGACGGCGGGAGGCCGCGTCGGCCGCCGGTACGCGATCGGCCCGTACACCGACTCGCCGTTCGTCGGCGCCTTCTCCCGGCCGGGCACGAACGCGGTGTCGTTCCGCGAGAACGACAAGGTCGCGCGCGCGCTGCTGCGCCGCCTCCGCGCACTCGACGACGAGGAGCTCGTCCGAGCCGGCACCCTGATCCGAGGAGCACGATGACCGCCGCCCCACCCCTCAGCCTCGCCGTCGCCCTCGAGGGCGCCGGCTGGCACCCCGCGTCCTGGCGCGAGCCTGGCGCCCGTCCCGACGCGCTCTTCACCGGCGCGTACTGGGCGGACATCGTGCAGCGGGCGGAGCGCGGCGGGATCGACTTCGTGACGATCGAGGACTCCTTCGCCCTGCAATCGGCGGACCCCTTCCTGGCCGACGACCGCACCGACGAGGTCCGCGGCCGGCTCGACGCGCTGCTGATCGCCTCCTACGTCGCCCCCCTCACGAGCCGCATCGGTCTCGTGCCCACGGTCACCGTGACGCACACGGAGCCCTTCCACGTGTCGAAGGCCGTCGCGACGCTCGACCACCTGAGCCGGGGGCGGGGCGGTTGGCAGGTCAGGGTGTCGTCACGCGTCGACGAAGCCTCGCACGTCGGACGACGAATCGCGGCGATCGTGCCGCCGGAGCCGGGCACGCCCCTTCTCGAGGACCCCGCGATCCGCGCCGTCGTCGACGAGCTCTTCGAGGAGGCGGCCGACGCCGTCGAGGTCGCGCGGAGACTCTGGGACAGCTGGGAGGACGACGCCGAGATCCGCGATGTCGCCACCGATCGCTTCCTCGACGCCGACAAGGTGCACCGCGTCGACTTCGCAGGACGCTGGTTCTCGGTGCGCGGCCCCGCGATCACTCCCCGGCCGCCGCAGGGGCAGCCCGTCGTCGCCGCGCTCGCACACGCCGACATCCCGTACCGTTTCGCCGCGCGCTCGGCCGACGTCGTGTTCGCGACGCCTCAGAACGCGGCGGACGCCGAGAGGATCCTCCAGGAGATCGCCGAGGCGGAGCGCGGGGCGGGGCGCACGGGCGAGCGCCTGCGGGTCCTCGCCGACCTCGTCGTCGTCCTCGACACCCCGGCGGAGTCCGCCGCGGCCAGACTCTCGCGCCTCGACGCTCTCGGCCGACCGCTCACCGGCGACGCCGCCGTCGCCGCCGGGTCGGCCGCGTCCGTCGCCGACCGCATCGCCGAGCTCTCACGGCTCGGCTACGACGGCGTCCGCCTCCGACCCGCGGTTCTCGCCACCGATCTGCCGCTGATCGCCGACGACCTCGTGCCCGAGCTGCGCCGACGCGGTCTGCTCGTCGGGACGGAGGAGGGCCGCACCCTCCGCTCAGCCCTGGGCCTGCCCACGTCGATCCCGAACCGCTACGCCTCCGAGGAGCAGTCATGACGCGGCGACCGAAGCAGATCGTCCTCGCCGCCTACGTGGGCGGGGTGAACGAGCACACCCTGTGGGAGCACCCCGACGCCGGCAGCCAGGTCGACTTCTCGACGTTCCGCCGCGTCGCAGAGACCGCGGAGCGCGGGCGGTTCGACTACTTCTTCCTCGCCGAGGGTCTGGCCCTGCGGGAGCGCGCGGGGCGCCCGTTCGACCATGACATCGCCGGACGACCGGACACTCTGCCGCTCCTCGCCGCGCTGGCCGCGGTCACGGAGCACATCGGCCTGGTCGGCACGCTCAACGCGACGTTCAACGAGCCCTTCGAGCTCGCCCGTCAGATCGCGACCCTCGACCACCTCTCAGGCGGACGAGCGGGGTGGAACGTGGTCACGTCCTTCGACGCCTTCACGGGCGCGAACTTCCGCCGCGGCGGCTTCCTCGACCGCGCCGACCGCTACGCCCGTGCCGAGGAGGCCGTCCGCGCGGTGACGACGCTCTGGGACACCTGGACCTCCGACGCCGTGCGAGCCGATGCCCCCTCCGGCGAGTTCCTCGCCGACTCGTCGACGGGGTCGTTCGCCGTCTCGAGCAGCCAGTTCGACGTCTCCGGCCGTTTCACCGTGCCGCGCAGCCCGCAGGGCCGCCCGGTGATCGTGCAGGCGGGCGTCTCTCCGCAGGGTCGCGACTTCGCGGCGTCGAGCGCCGACGTGATCTTCTCCCCCTACCACCGGGGACCTGAGGCGCACGAGTTCGCGCGCGACATCGCGGCCCGGGTCGCGGCGGCGGGTCGCCCGGCCGGCTCCGTGCGGATCCTCCCGTCAGCCGCCGTCGTCCTCGGCGGCACCGCTGCGGAGGCGGAGGAGAGAGCGCGGTGGATCCGCGATCAGCAACTCACACCGCGCACGATCCAGGTGCTCTTCGAGCAGGTCTGGAACCGGGACCTGTCGGGCTTCGACGTCGACGGGCCGGTACCCGATCTCGAGCCCGACCTCGAGGCGCCGCCGCTGATCGAGGGCCGCGCACTGATCCACGGTGATCGCGCGGGGACCGTGCGCGCCTGGCGTGCGCTCGCTCAGGAGCGCGACCTCACCCTCCGCGGTCTCGCCGAGACCGTCTTCGACCGCACGGAGTACGTGGGCACGGCTGAGCAGGTCGCCGACCGTCTCGACGAGTTCGTGCAGAGCGGAGGCGGCGACGGGGTCGTCCTCGGATCGCACCTGCACCCGGGTGGTCTGGACGAGTTCGTCGACCGCGTCGTGCCGCTGCTGCAGGAGCGCGGTTCGCTGCGCACCGAGTACGAGGGCACGACCCTGCGGGAGAACCTCGGCCTGGAGATCCCCGCCCGGCCGTGACCTCATCCCCTCCGCCCCTTCTCCGACCTCCGAAGGAAGACCATGACCGACGCCTACTACGACCGCGCAGCCGACCGCCGCTACACCGCCGCCTACAAGAAGGAGACCCCCGACGTCCTTGCGGCGTTCACCGCCTTCGACACCGCCGTCTTCGCTCCGCAGGGTCGCGAGATCCCGCTCAAGTACCGCGAGCTCATCGCCTACGCCGTGGGCATCAGCAAGCAGTGCGTCTACTGCATCGACGGCCACGGCCAGAACGCCGTGCGCGCCGGTGCGACCGAGACCGAGCTCGCCGAATCAGCCTGGGTCGCGGCCGCCATCGGAGCCGGAGCCGCCTTCGCGCACGGCCGACTCGGCTTCAAGCTGACCGAGGACCACCCGCACTGATCGTGCCCCCGCCCCTGTCCCTCCTACCGATCGGCCGATCATGACGAACGAACCCGCCTTCAGCATCACCCTCACCCCCTTCGACGAGGACTACTCGCCGGCCCAGAGCTCCCGGATCACCACCAACTTCGCGAATCTGGCCCGCGGCGAGCGCCGCCGGGAGAACCTCCGGACCGCGCTGCGGATGATCGACGACCGGTTGAACGATCTCGTGCCGGGCGACGATCCGAGCCGCGGCCGCTACACGGTCGGGCTCGACATCGTCTCCGTCGGGCTGCGGCTCACCGCGGACGGCGAGGACCGGGAGTTCCCCCTGCTGGAGGTCCTGCGCACCCGGATCCTCGACCGCCGCACCGGCCGATGTCAGCCGGGGACACTGGGGAACAACTTCTCCTCCTACCTCCGCGACCACGACTTCAGCGTGCGGCTGCCGGCGGTCAACACCTCGCAGGCCGGCTTCACCGTCCCCGACGACTTCGGCGTCCTGCACGGCGCGCTCTTCCAGCACTTCCGGGACTCCGCGCAGTACGCGGAGCTCTCGTCGACGCCGCCCGTCATCTGCATCAGCGTCTCGACGAGCAGGACGTACCGGCGCACCGGGACCCTCCATCCGATCCTCGGCGTCGAGTACCGGCAGGACGAGCTCTCGCTGACCGACCGGTACTTCTCGGAGATGGGCCTCGGGGTCCGCTTCTTCATGCCGCCCGGCAGCACGGCGCCGCTCGCGTTCTACTGCGGCGGCGACCTGCTGGAGGACTACTCGGACCTCCAGCTCATCGCCACGATCAGCACGATGGAGACGTTCCAGAGGATCTACCGGCCCGAGATCTACGGCGCGCGCTCGGCCGCCGCCGACGTCTACCGGCCGGACCTGGAGCAGCAGGACTACGTGCGGCCCGCGGTCTCCTACGACCGCGAGGAGCGCGGTCGGCTCGCGGTCGAGCAGGGGCGGTTCGCGGAGGAGCACCTCATGAAGCCGCACGGGGAGCGGCTGCGGCAGTGGGCCGCCGGGTACGCGGGAGCGGTCCGATGAGCGCCCGCGGATCCTCGACGTCCCTCCCGCTCCTGCCCACCTCGATCGCCGGCAGCCTGCCGAAGCCGTCGTGGCTCGCGCAGCCGGAGACCCTGTGGTCCCCGTGGCGCCTGACCGGCGACGCCCTGGCCGAGGGCAAGCAGGACGCCCTGCGCGCCGCTGTCCACGAGCAGCACCACCGGGGCCTGGACATCGTCAGTGACGGGGAGCAGACCCGGCAGCACTTCGTCACGACGTTCATCGAGCACCTCACGGGCGTCGACTTCGAGCGGCGCGAGACGGTGCGCATCCGCGACCGGTACGACGCGAGCGTGCCGACCGTCGTCGGCGCCGTGGGGCTCGAGAGGCCCGTGTTCGCCGACGACGCCCGGTTCCTGCGCGAGCAGACCGATCAGCCGATCAAGTGGGCGCTGCCCGGCCCGATGACGATGATCGACACCCTCTCCGACCGGCACTACGGGAGCCGCGAGAAGCTGGCGTGGGAGTTCGCGACCATCCTCAACGAGGAGGCGCGAGCCCTCCAGGACGCCGGAGTCGACATCGTCCAGTTCGACGAGCCCGCCTTCACCGTCTTCTTCGACGAGGTGCACGACTGGGGCGTGGCCGCGCTGGAGAGGGCGGCGGAGGGACTCCGCATCGAGACCGCGGTGCACATCTGCTACGGCTACGGGATCAAGGCGAACACCGACTGGAAGGCGACCCTCGGGTCGGAGTGGCGGCAGTACGAGGAGTCGTTGCCGCTCCTCCAGCAGTCCTCGCTCGACATCGTCTCGCTGGAGAGCCACCACTCCCACGTGCCGATGGAGCTGATCGAGCTCGTCCGTGGCAAGAAGGTCATGCTCGGAGCGATCGACGTGGCGAGCGGGACCGTCGAGACGCCCGAGGAGGTCGCCGACACCCTCCGACGCGCCCTCCGGTTCGTCGACGCGGACCTGCTCCTCCCGAGCACGAACTGCGGCATGGCGCCGCTGCCCCGCGACCTCGCCTGGGGGAAGCTCAGTGCGCTGAGCGCGGGAGCAGCGATCGTCCGCGAGGAGCTCGCGCCCTGACCGGCCTCCGGGGAGACGGGTCGCGGCCGGCCCGTCTCCCCGGAGGTCCCGCCCGCCTCACCCCTCCGCTCGCGCCTCCTGCGCCGCGATGTCCTTCATCGCCAGGTCCGCCCGGCGGAACTGGTCCGTCTCCGGAAGCGCGAGGTGCAGTCCGGCGACGGTCGTGAGCGAGACCGTCACCTCGGCCACGGTCACGTCGAGGACGTGCCCGCCCTTCTCGCGGGCGTCGTCGACGTAGTGCAGGTGGTACCCGGGGACCGACACGGCCTGCTCGAACTGCGGAGTGCGGAAGCCCGCGATCGTGCCGCGGGTGTCGGCGATGCCGGTGACGCTCTGGTGGGCGGTCGCCTCGATCAGGGGCGGGTACGGCTCGGTCTGCGCGCCCACGGTCCGGGTTCGGACCTCGGTGAACCGGCCGTCGATCCGCAGGGCGACGGGGATGTTCCCGCCGTCGACCGCGTCGTCGATCAGCCGGGTGAGGCCGGCGAGACCGGTCGGCTCCTCCACCGTGAACGTCGTGGTCGCGTGGAAGGGCAGCACGGCGGCGAAGGGCGTCCGGTCGTCGCCGTCCGCGACCTGGACGGAGCCGTCGCTGCGCAGGTGGTAGCAGACGCCGTCGACGATCACCATCTCGCCGTCCAGGTGGTTGAAGGTGCCCAGCCCGAGGTCGCCGTGGGTGAGCAGCTCGCCGATCGTCAGGTCCCCGTCGTAGACCCCGGCCAGCAGGGCGGCCATGGTCGAGCTCTGGTAGATCGCGTAGTCGTCGGTCGAGTCGACCGTGTGCGTGCTCATTCGAAGGCGTCCTCGACCAGGTGGGCGGCGATGTCGACGTTGCGGCTGTAGTCCACCGCGACGTCGATGATCGAGACGCCCGGCTCGGCGAGGGAGGCGCGGAAGGCCTCCTCGAACTCGGCGAGGCCGCTCACCCGCCTGCCCGTGGCGCCGAACGCCGCGGCGAACTTCTCGATGTCGTAGTCGCCGAGCTGGACCCCGGACTTGCGGCCGTACTTCAGCAGCTGCTGGAAGCCGACCATGTCGTAGGTGTCGTCCCGCATGATCACGTGCGTGAACGAGAGGCCGAGCCGCGTCGCCGTCTCGATCTCCGTCGCGGAGAACAGGAACCCTCCGTCACCCGAGACGGAGACCACCGGGGTCCCGGGGCGCAGGAGGCTCGCCGCCATGCCCCACGGGAAGGAGACGCCGAGGGTCTGCTGCCCGTTCGAGAAGAGCAGGTGCTTGGGCTCGTACACGCGGAAGTGCCGGGCCATGAAGATGTAGTTCGAGCCGATGTCGCAGGCCACGGTGGCGTCGTCCGAGAGCAGGTCGCGCATCAGGAGCACGAGGCGGGCGGGATCGACGGTCCCGGGAGCCGCCTCGGCCGTCCGCGCCGCGTCGTCGATCCGCTCCAGCTCGCTCCGGTGCCGGGCGACCCGGTCGGCCGCGTCCTCGTCGAGCTGCAGGCCGGAGACGAGGGGCGTGAGGGCCGCGACCGTCTGCGCGAGATCGCCCTTCAGCTCCAGCGCCGGCAGGTAGTGGTTGTCCAGCGGGGCGTCGACGGAGTCGATGTGGACGATCCGACGGTCGACGTCGCTGTTCCAGATCACCGGGTCGTACTCGACGGCGTCGTAGCCGATCGCGACGACGAGATCGGACTCGGCGAGGGCGAGGTCGGCGGGCTGGTTCTTGAAGAGGCCGACGCGGCCCAGGTAGTGGTCCTCGAGCTCGCGGGAGACGAGGCCGGCCGCCTGGAACGTCTCGATCACCGGCAGCTCCGTCTCGCTGATCAGGGCCCGCAGGGCCGCGACGGTCTCCGGCTCCGACGCGCGGAGGCCCACGAGGAGGACGGGCCGCTCCGCGGTGTTGATCAGGTCGGCGGCGTGCGTGAGGTCCTCGGCGCTCGCCGGACCGCTCGTCGGCCCCGTGGCCGCCCGGGTGATGACCCGCGAGGTCGGCGCGGCCATCACGCTGGCCGACAGGACGACCGCCGCGGCGCCTCGGGGCTCGGTGACCGCGGCGCGGAAGGCGTTGCTGACCGCCTCCGAGACGTCGTCCGGATCCGTCGACTCGACCGTGTACTTCGTCACGGTGGTGAGGAAGGCGGCCGCGTCCATCGACTGGTGCGTGCGCTTGAGGCGGTCGGCGAGCTGCACGGCCCCGGCGAGCGCGACGACCGGGTCCTGCTCCGTGTTGGCCGTGAGCAGGCCGGTGGCGAGGTTGGTCGTGCCGGGGCCGGAGGTCACGAGGACGACGCCCGGGCTGCCCGTCAGCCGTCCCACCGCGGCAGCCATGAAGGCGGCGTTCTGCTCGTGCCGGCAGACGATCAGCTCCGGCCCCTCGTCGGCGAGGACGTCGAAGACCGCGTCGATCTTCGCTCCCGGGATCCCGAAGACGTACTTCACGCCGTTGGCGGTCAGGGTCTCGATCACCCGCCGTGCACTGCGCGTCTCGACGTTCGGCTGCTCCATGGTCCGCTCCGCTCTCTGCTCGGTTGTACCGACGAGCGTAGGAACGGGGGCACCCGGAGCGACCCGGTCAGATGACTCGTTCCCACCGGTGCATCTCCGGCGGCGTACCGATCGCAGTGACGGAGCGCTCGGGCGGGACACGCTCGGCTCCCCCGCCGACGGTCTGCTCCGAGAGTCGTCCGACGCTCGCCGCGACGTCCCCGGTCGTGATGGACTTGCCCGCATGATGATCTCTCCGCGCGAGTCCGCGCACGACACGAAGGCAGGCGTCTGATGGCCGAGGAGCGCGCGATCCTCGCGGGCGGATGCTTCTGGGGGCTCCAGGAGCTCATCCGCGACATGCCGGGCGTCTTCAGCACCCGCGCCGGGTACGCCGGCGGCAGCACGCCGAACGCGACCTACCGCCACCACGGCGACCACGCGGAGGCGGTCGAGATCGAGTTCGATCCCGAGCAGCTCTCCTACCGCGACCTGCTCGAGTTCTTCTTCCAGGTGCACGACCCGACGACGAAGAACCGTCAGGGCAACGACATCGGCACGGCCTACCGCTCCGTGATCCTCTTCCTCTCGCCTGAGCAGGAGAGGGTCGCGCGCCAGACGATCACCGAGATCGACGCGTCGGGCCGCTGGCCCGGACCGGTCGTCACCGAGGTCGAGCCCGCCGGCGAGTTCTGGGACGCCGAGGAGGAGCACCAGGACTACCTGCGCAAGCACCCCGGCGGCTACACCTGCCACTGGGTCCGGCCGAAGTGGGCGCTCGACGCCTGATCCCGGTCACGCGGGACGCGGGGCCCCGGGCTCCGCTCCCGCGGGCACGGCTCGCGCGCGGTGCGCGAAGAGAAGCACGACGGCGACCGCCGAGAGCACCAGGGCCGGCGTCGGGGCCCAGGCCGGAGCGAGCGTCACGGTCGCCGCTCCGACGACGGCTCCGACCGCGAGGCTCGCGACGATGAGCGCCTGGAGGGTCCTCGACCCGGACGAGCGCTCGGCGAGCTCCTGCATCAGGCTCGTGAGCGTGCCCGTGACGAACGTGGTCGTCAGGCCGGCGGCGCCGGAGATCCGCTTCGCGAGCACGGTCTGCAGCCCCAGCGCCGCCGCGCTGGTCGCGATGAACGCGCAGTCCACGAGCAGCGACGTGCCGCCCTGCACCGTCGGCCAGGCGACCGCGACGGCGAGCTGCAGGACGACCCCCACGAGTGCGATCGCGCGGAGCGGACGTCTCCCGTCGCCGGTCGACGGCGTGCGCGCCCGGGTCGTGCGGAACCCGGCGTAGACCGCTCCGGCGAAGAAGACGATCGCCGTGACCGCTCCGGCCGCGGTCGTCAGCCAGGCGGAGCGGGGGTACAGCCCCAGCAGCACCAGGTTGCCCGTCATGTTCGCGGTGAAGATGCCGCCGAGCAGGAGGAACGCGAACGCGTCGGTCGCGCCCGAGGCGATGGCCAGCAGCACCAGGGCGAGCCTGAGGCGCGCGGGGCCGGTCACCGCCGTCACGCGCGGCCCTCACCCATGGAGCTGCCGCCAGGTGACGATCTGCTCGCCGCGGAGCTCGTAGCTCCCGAAGCAGCGGAGCCAGTGGCCCTCCCCCGTGTCCGAGCGGAGGTGCAGGGCGTGCTCGGTGAGGACGACGCTGCCGGCGACGGCGATCGTGACGAGGGCGATCCGGATCTCGGTGAACGCCCGGTGGACCTCGTCGCACATCTCGAGGACCCGCGCCCGCCCCGCGATCTCCTGCGAACTCGACGCGCTGTAGACGACCTCCGGATGCAGGAACGGGATGAGCTGGCGGCTGTCGCGAGCGCTCCACACCTCGAGGAAGTCGCGCACGACCAGCTCGTTCTCGATCATCGCGATGCCCCGCACCGACGCGTCCTGCCAGCTCTCGGCCATGGGTCCTCCCGCCGTCCCCGCACCGACACTCGTCGATGGCGACGAGCCTGCCCGAGAGCGCCCCGGGCGCCTACGCGTCGGATGACCCGATCTCCCCGCCGGCGGGCTCACCGCGCGTGGGCCGTCGCCAGCTCGCCCCAGTGCGTCGTCGCCCGGAGCGAGAGGGCGTCGCGCTTCATCGTCCACACCGGCCCCGTGCGGATGCCTGCCAGCCCGAGGCCGACCGCGGACCGGCCGTGGCGCTTGGTCACGGCGTCGATGGTGGCGCCGAGGCCCTTCGTGTCGAAGGCGGTGTCGAAGATCTCGAGCAGCGCGTGGGAGTTCCGGGGCGACAGGTTCGTGAGGATGACGCCGGCCCGCACGTAGCGCGCGCCCTCCCGCAGCCGCGGGCGCAGGGTGCCGATCGCGGCCCTCACCATCGCCACCGGGTCGTCCGTGGGGACGGGGAAGCCGGCCAGGCCGCCGGCGGACTCGTAGGGCGCGTCCGCGAACGGCGACGTCGACGCGAACACGCTCATCGTCCTGGTGACCGACTCCTGCGCGCGGAGGCGGTGGGCGGCGCGCTGCGCGTAGACGGAGAGCACCTGCTCCATGTCGCTGATCGTCGTCACGGGAGTGGCGAACGACCGGGAGAAGATCAGCTGGTCGCGGACGGTGCGGGCGGCCTCGAGCGGGATGCAGTCGACGCCGCGCAGCTCGTAGACGGAGCGCTGCAGGACGACCGAGAACTTCTTGCGGATCAGCGCGGGGTCCGCGTCGCGGAGGTCGCGGACGGTGTGGATGGACAGCTCCGCGAGGCGCTTCCCTGTGCGGCCGGCGACTCCCCACAGCTCGGTGACGTGCTGCGAGGCCATGAGCGCGTCGAGCTGCTCGGGCGTGTACCAGTCCGTGTCGCAGACGCCCCCCAGGCGCGGGTGCTTCTTCGCTCCGCCCTTGTTGACGAACTTCGCGAGAGTCTTGCTCGGTCCGAAGCCGACGCAGACGGGCAGCCCGACGTTCTTCGCGACGGCCGCCCGCATCTCCCGGCCGATCTTCGCCCGCTCCGCCACGTCGCCGTCGACGCCGAGGAAGGACTCGTCGATCGAGTACACCTCCTGCCAGGCGGAGTAGCGGCCCAGCAGCTCCATGACGCGCGCGGACAGCTCGCCGTACAGCTCGTAGTTGCTCGATCGGGCGATCACTTCCGGGAGGCGACCGGAGCGGATGAGCGGCTCGATCTGGAACCAGGGCGTGCCGTTCTCGATCCCGAGCTGCTTCACCTCGTCGGAGCGCGCGACCACGCAGCCGTCGTTGTTCGAGAGGACGACAACGGGCCGGCCGGCGAGCTTGGGGTCGAACAGCCGCTCGCAGGAGACGTAGAACGAGTTCACGTCGACCAGGGCGATGCGCCGTTCAGAGCGCACGGTGCAGCCGGTGGAGGCAGACGGTGACGACGCCCCACACCTGGAGGTCGCTCAGCTCGGCGACGTGGATCGGCGGGTACTCCGGGTTCTCGGCCCGCAGCACCACTCCCCCGGGGTGCAGCTCGAGGCGCTTGACGGTCAGCTCGCCGTCGAGGATCGCGATGACCACGCTCCCGTGCGTCGGCGTGATCGACCGGTCGACCACGAGCTCGTCGCCGTCGCTGATGCCCGCGCCGACCATGCTCTCGCCCGAGACGCGGACGATGAACGTCGACGTCTTGTCGCGGATCAGGTGGTCGTTGAGGTCGAGGGACCCGTCGAAGTAGTCCTGCGCCGGCGACGGGAATCCCGCCGCCACGGCCTCGCTGGTGACGAGGAAGGTGACGGCGACGGCGTCCGAGGCCGGAGTCGCGATGCGCTCCACGACGGTCACGCTCATGGTCGGCTCCCTCCTCATCGCATCGAACGTGTGTTCGAACGCGTCCGAGTGTAGGTCGGGGGCACCGACATTCGGGAGGCGCTCGGCGCCGTCCTCGACCGCCGGCGAGGAGGATCACCGGCGACGCCGCTGGGCGCCCGGAGGAGTGGCGCGTCGGCCGACGCGAGTCCAGCCTCCCTGGAGCCTTCTCCGGCACGATCCGACCTCATCCCCTCGGAAGGAGCTCCTCTCATGCGCGCATCCCGTCCTCTTCCCGGCGACCCCTGGCCGTCGGAGATGGTCATCACGGTCGAGGACAACCCCGCGGCGCTGCTCGAGCTCCTCTGGATCCGCGAAGCGTGGGGCTTCACTCCGGCGGGCGACGGGCCGCCGCCGCTCGAGCGGTCCCCGGAGCGGGTCGGGTCGGCGGAGCCCGGCGCCGACGAGCAGCGCGCCTGGCCTCAGCTGTGGCAGGACTGCGTCGAGCATCTGGCGGTCGAGACCGGCCCGCTCCTCCGGCAGCTCTCCAGCACCGCCGACGGATCCCCCGAGCGCGCACGCCTCCTCGACCTCGCGCGCGGCCCCGGCTGGCGGGAGCGCTTCGGCGACGACTCCCTCGGAGCGCCTTTCCGCGCCTGGCACGACGAGCTGCGGTCCGCCCGGATGGACGCACGGGACGTCCCTCTGGACGCCGCCCCCGAGCGGCGCTGCCTCGGCTCCCTCGTCCCCGCCTGGGAGGCCGGACTGACGACGGTGGTCACCCTCCCCTGCCGCGGCGAGTACACGCGCGCCGTCTCCGGCTCGGTGCTGCTCCTGACCGACAGCGACCACCGGGACCCGGACCGCTACGCGGCCGCGCTCCGCCGGTTCGCCGACGGCTCTCTGGAGTGACGGGGCACGGATCTCCGGATCGGATGAACGCTCGCGCGCTCCGGACGGTATCCCCCTCCGAGCCGCCGATCTCCGGCGACCGCAAGTCTCGAGGAGTGCACGATGACCAGGAACATCAGAGTCGGTATCGCAGCTGTCGCCGTCGCGGGCGTGATGGCGGTGGCACCCGTGCTCGCCGGTGCGAGCAGCGTCGCTCCCGCCGCGGCGACCAGCGACTCCAGCAGCGCGTCGGACAGGAACCTGATCAACGCGGTCCGCTCCGTGGCGGCGAAGCTGCGGGTCGTCGGACTCTCCGACGGCGGCACGAAGCTCGTGCAGTTCAACCCGACCAAGCCCGGCAAGGTCACGAACCGCGTCGCCGTCACCGGCCTCACCGGCGGCGACACCGCGCTCGTCGGCATCGACTACCGGGTCCAGGACGGCGCCCTCTACGGCGTCGGCGACAACGCGGCGAGCGCCGGCGTCTACTCCATCAACCCGTCCACCGGCGTGGCCACTCAGGTGACCCGTCTCACCGTGGCGCTGAGCGGCACCTCCTTCGGCGTCGACTTCAACCCCGCCGCCAACGCGCTGCGCGTGGTCAGCGACACGGGCCAGAACCTCCGTCAGCCGTTCGCCACCGCGGGCGCCGCGACGGTCGCCGACGGCACGCTCAGCTACGCCGCGCCCGCCGTGGCCACCGGTGTCGCCGGGGCCGCGTACACGAACAACGACCTCGACGCGAACAGCGCGACCACCCTGTTCGTCCTCGACACGGCCCTCGACCAGATCGCGATCCAGTCCCCGGCCAACGCCGGCACCCTGGCGCCGACCGGGAAGCTCGGCCTCGACGCAGCGGGTGCGACCGGCTTCGACATCTACTCCGTCCTCCGCAACGGCAGCTCCATCGGCTCGGTCGGCCTCGCCGCCGTCAACGGGTCGCTCTACGAGATCGGACTGCTGAACGGCACGGCGACTCCGCTCGGCGCCATCGGGGCGAACGTCACGGACATCGCCGTTCCGCTCGTCCAGCGCTGACCCGAAAGGCTCCCGGCGACCGCGCCCCTGCCGACCGACGCTCCCGGTGAGCGCCGGTCGGCAGGACGCCGGTCGGCAGGACGCTCCGGCGGGCCGCCGGGGCCGAGAGCCCTCGTCGGAAAGTTCACTCAGCTATGCATCACCGTTCACCCACCGACGCGGCGATGAGGAGTGAGATGAGCGTGCCCCTTTCCGGGGTCTCACCTCTCAAGGAGTCCACGACGTGACACGACTGTTCCGCTCCGCGAACCGCGGACGCTCCGCTCTGGCCCTCTCGGCCGCTGCTCTGGTCTGCGCCGCCGCCCTGGCCGCACCCGGCGCCGCCACTGCCGTCGGTGCCGCCGACCTCTCCGCCACCGGCGGAGCCGCCCGCATCTCCCCGGTCGACGCCGACCTCTCCGACTCGCTGCGCGCAGCGGTGAAGGAGCAGGACGCGAAGAACGTCATCCTCCTCATCGGGGACGGCATGGGCGATTCGGAGATCACCGTCGCCCGCAACTACCAGTACGGAGCGGCCGGCCGCTTCCCCGGGATCGACGCCCTGCCGATCACCGGCCAGTACACGACCTACTCGCTCTACCGTGCGGACGACCCGGCGACGGGCGCCGTCAAGGGCGCCCCGGACTACGTGCCCGACTCCGCCGCCACCGGCAGCGCCTGGGCCACCGGCACCAAGACCTACGACAACGCCATCTCGGTCGACATCGACCAGCAGCGCAAGGACACCCTCCTCGAGATCGCGAAGGCGAACGGCCTGAAGACCGGCAACGTCACCACCGCCGAGATCCAGGACGCCACCCCGGCCGTGCAGGCCGCCCACGTCGACGCCCGCAGCTGCTACGGACCCGACAGCGCGAGCTGCGGCGACGACGCGCTGGAGAACGGCGGACTCGGCTCGATCAGCGAGCAGATCCTCGACACCCGCGCCGACCTGACCCTCGGCGGAGGCTCGGCCAGCTTCGCGCAGGTCGCCCGCGCCGGCAACTGGAGCGGCGAGCCGCTGTTCCAGCAGGCCGCGGAGCGCGGCTTCCAGGTGCTCGGGGACGCCACGACTGCCGCCACCGCCGCGCAGCTCGACGCGCTGACCGTCGCCGACCAGGACGCGCCCGTGCTCGGACTGTTCAACTCCGGCAACCTGCCCGTCCGCTACGCGCCCACCCCGGCGACGGTCGGCGGAGCGGACGCCGCCCCGCAGACCTGCGTCGCGAACCCCGACCGTCCGGCCGAGCAGCCGACGCTCCGCTCCATGACCGAGAAGGCGATCGACCTCCTCGACACCGGCGACAAGGGCTTCTTCCTCCAGGTCGAGGGCGCGAGCATCGACAAGCAGGACCACGCTGCGAACGCGTGCGGCCAGATCGGCGAGACCGTCGACCTCGACGAGGCCGTCCAGGCCGCGCTCGCGTTCGCCGAGGCGGACGGGAACACCCTCGTCATCGTCACCGCCGACCACGCCCACTCCAGCCAGATCGTCGACTCGACCCCGCCGACCTCGCTCAGCACCGCGCTGAAGACCGCCGACGGCAGCACCATGAAGGTGTCGTACGGCACCGCCGCCGAGGGCGGATCGCAGCAGCACACCGGAACGCAGCTGCGCATCGCCGCCTACGGGCCGGGCGCGGCGAACGTCGCCGGGCTCACCGACCAGACCGACACGTTCTTCACCATCACGAACGCGCTCGGAGTGGACCGCGACATCCGCTCGATGAGCTTCGAAGCCACCGCCGAGCTCTCCGGCTCGTCGTTCGCCCCCGGAGCCGACGTCACCCTCACCGCGAAGGGCTTCAACGGGGACACGCAGCTGATCGGCTCCGCGCCCCTCTTCACGGACCGCACCGCGACCCGCGACCTCGCCGGCGGCGGCCTCACCGTCACGGCGAAGGCGCCCACCACGCCCGGCGACTACAGCGTCACGGTGACCGGCGACCAGACCGGCAAGGCGATCACCCTGCCGTTCACCGTCACCGAGCGCCCGAAGTCGAGCACCCCCATCACCGACAAGGTCAAGGACATCGGCGGGAAGCTGATCGACAGGATCCGCCAGCACTGAGCACTCGTCGGCCCGGCTCCTCTGGAGGAGCGCGGGCCGGCGGAGTCGCAGGAAGGGCCGTCCCTCGGGGCGGCCCTTCCTCGCGTCCGGGGGGATCGGCACGACCGAGCGGGCCGGGTGAGCCCGCCGTTCGATCAGGACGCGTCGGCTCCCGGCGACTCGCGACGCGGCACGGCCCCCGCGCGATGCACGATCGAGCGGATCAGCGCTTCGAGCAGGAGCGCCGCCCCGGCGAGCGCCACCGAGGCGGCGACGACCGACTCCGTCCAGGGCGTGGTGTCGTACGACTGGTAGCCGACGAGCGCGGGAGCGATCGCGAACGTCGCGACGAGGTAGCCGGGCAGCGTCGATCCGATCAGGAGGACGAAGGACGCGGCGCGGAGGGGCGACGTCCTCGCCACGAGGACCGCGAGGACGAGCAGGCCGGCGGGTGCGGCCAGTCCCAGCAGGACCGCCGGGAGCATCGCCTGCAGGATCGTCGGTGCTCCGAGGATCCCGGACAGGACCGCGTGCAGGCCGAGGCAGCCGAACGCCGCGGCGACCACGGTCCGCATCACCGCGACCGGGCGCCGCCGTCCCGGACCGACCGCGGCGAGGACGGCGAGAGCGACGAGGAGGTGCCCGATCCCGAGCAGCTGCGCTGCCGATCCGATGTTCTCCCACGGATCGGAGGGCCACGAGTAGTCGTACCGGTGGTCCTCGATCGCCTGCTCGCCCAGGATCGGCCCGGCGACGGCCCAGCGCTGGGCGGCTGCGAGCTGCTGCAGCCCGGCCGAGGCGAGCATCAGGGCGCCGGCCGCGAGGATCCGGCTCGAGCTCCGCTCTCGGGCTCCGGGACGTCCTGACTCCGCTGCTGTCATGCGGCCACGGTAGGGGCCGGGCCGTCCGGCACGGGTGGCCGGGAGGAGAACGTCTCGCCGCGATCGGTCCGCGCGAGACGCCTGCGCGCGATCCGTCGGGACCGGCCCCGGGCACCGGTGGGGGATGCTCCGCGGGGGACGAGACGAGGCCACCGCATCCTCCGCGCACCGGCCCCTGCCCTGTTGCGGACATGTCCGCTAGAGGCTGTTGTCGGCGGTGGGACCGGGTGCCACTGTTCGGAGACGGCCGCCCACGGTCGACCCGATCGAAGGCTCCAGCATGCGCTCTCCCTCCGCCTCCCGCCCGACCGACCCGGACGCCGGTACGGCCCGCTCGACCCCTGAGCGGAGGACGAGGCCTCGGCCGGCGCTCGGCCTGCTCGCGCTGACGGCGACCGTCGCGCTCCTCCTCGGGACCACGGCTCCCCTGTCCGCGGTCGCCGCGGCTCCCGCTGCGACCGGTGTCGTCGGCTGGGGTGACGACTCCAGCGGGCAGGTCACTGCGCCGGCTGGGCTCACCGACGCGACGGCGATCGCCGCGGGCGGCTCCCACAGCCTCGCCCTGCGCAGCGACGGCACCGTCGCCGCCTGGGGCGAGGACAGCAGCGGGCAGGCCACCGTGCCGACCGGTCTGGACGACGTCGTCGCCGTCGACGCCGGCGTGAACCACAGCCTCGCCCTGCGGAGAGACGGGACCGTCACCGCCTGGGGCGACGACGGCGACGGGCAGGCCACAGTGCCGGACGGGCTCGCCGACGTCACCGCCATCGCTGCCGGCGGCTACCACAACCTCGCCCTGCACGGCGACGGGACCGTCACCGCCTGGGGATACGACTTCTACGGCCAGGCGACCGTGCCGGACGGGCTCAGCGGAGTCGTCGCCATCGCCGCCGGCCGATTCCACGACCTCGCGCTGCACCGCGATGGCACCGTCACCGCCTGGGGATACGACGCCTTCGGGCAGACCGACGTGCCCCCGGGACTCACCGGCGTCACCGCCGTCTCCGCCGGAGCCTCCCACAGCCTCGCGCTGCGCTCGGACGGGACCGTCGTCGCCTGGGGCAGCGACAGCGACGGCCAGTCCGATGTCCCCGACGGCCTCGCGGACGTCACCGCCGTCGCCGCCGGCGGGTACCACAGCCTCGCTGTGCGCCGCGACGGCACCGTCACCGCCTGGGGCTACGACGGCTTCGGCGAGGCCTCCGTGCCGACGGGACTCACCGGCGCCACCGCCGTGTCCGGCGGCAGCTTCCACAGCCTCGCCCTCGGCGCTCGGCCCGTCTTCACGGCCGACGCCCCTCCGGCGACGGCGCCTCTCGGAGCGCCCTTCTCCTACACCTTCGCCACCGGCGGCGCGTCGACGTTCGAGCTCGCCTCCGGGTCCCTCCCGGCCGGCCTGACCCTCACCTCCGCGGGCGTCCTCTCCGGCACCCCGACCGTCGAGGGAGCGTCCTCCTTCACCGTGTCCGCCCGCACCACCTTCGGCACCACCACCGGCACGCCCCACACCCTCGCCGTTGGACCGGCGGCGACCGCTCCGACCCTCTCGGGGACGGCCGCGGCCGGCGTGGTCGGCTCCGCCTACGACTTCACGTACACGGCGACCGGATCCCCGGCGCCGGTCGTCACCGTCGCGTCGGGCACTCTGCCTCCTGGGCTCGCCCTCGACGGCTCGGGGCGCCTCACCGGTACTCCGACCACCGCGGGGACGTACGGCTTCACCCTCCGCGCGGTGAACCCGGCGGGCACCGTCGAGGCGGCGAGCACGCTGACCGTCTCTCCGCAGAAGGCGACCACGAGGGCCGACCTGCGCGTCGACGTCTCCGCTCCGACCACCGCGGTGAAGGGGAGGACGTTCACGTACACGCTCATCACGAAGAACGCCGGACCCTCCGCGTCGACGTCCGTCTACTCGAAGGTGATCCTCCCCCCGACCGTGCAGTTCGAGTCCGCCACGGGCTCGTACAGCCGCATCGGGAGCATCGTGATCTTCCCGCGCTCGAGTCTCGCGAACGGGCAGACCGTCACCGAGAGGATCACCGTCACGGCCACGCGCACCGGCACCGCGACCGCCTTCGCCGCCGCGTTCTCGGTCAGGACACCGGACCCGTCGATGCGCAGCAACGCCGACAACGCCGCGACGACCGTCCGCTGACCGCGGGCGCAGGAGGACAGCGGGCGGGCCTCCGGGATCGCCCGACGTCTTGATCCGCGAGGTACGGATGCACCCGGAATCCCCGTTCACCGGCGCCCGACCCGCGGAGGGGGCGGCTAGAGCACGTCCGCGATCGCGGCGAACGTCCTGTCCGGGTCCTCGAGCTGCATGTCGTGGTGCACGCCCGGGAGCCGGCGCACCTGCCAGCCCCGCTGCTCGAGCCGCGCGGCCAGGGCGTCCGGCAGCACCGCCGGCGACTGGTCGGAGAGCACGACCGTCGACGGGACCGTCGGCGCCTCGACCGGGACCGGGTGGAAGGCGACGTCCCGGAACACGCCGACGGCCATCCGCGCGTCGAACCGCTTCTTCGCGTCGTCGAGGAGCGCGCGGGTCTCGGGGCTGTAGGCGGCGCGGACCGCGGCGCCCGCCCGCGCCTGTCCGAGCTGAGCGAGGCCGAGCGACAGGAGCGGCACCGCCCAGAACAGCCGTCCGGCGAGGCCGCTCGTCGGCAGCGACAGGGCGAACCCGGGATCGAGGTAGACGGCCCGGCCGGGCGCGAGTGCGGCGACGGCGCGCTGCAGCACCGCGCCGCCGAGCGAGTGGCCGACCACGCTGTCGAGCCCCGCCGGCAGCGACTCGACCAGATCAGCGGCCATGTCGTCGATCCGGTACGACTCCGCCCGCGGGCTCGCGCCGTGCCCACGCAGATCGACGGCCGTGACCGTGTAGCGGCCGGTCGCGACGAGCCGCTCGACGAACGGCCCCCAGGTCGTCGCCGACGCGCCGAGACCGTGCACCAGCCCGACGTGTCGTGGTCCGGATCCGGTGGTGAGGGTCTGCAGGCGCATCCCCTGATCCTGCCGGAGACGGCGCCTGAGGCGGAGGCGCCGGGCGGATGCGGAGCCTGCTGCTGCACCCTCTGCGTCGACGATCGCGCCACATCTCCTGCCATCGAGGTGTGCGCTCTTGACTCCGCCGATGAGCGCTGGGAGGTTCTCCGGATGCGGTGGCACTCCGCCGTCCGCCCGAGCAGCCGGCCGAAGAGAGGACCTCCATGACAGCGACGAGCAGAGCCACGGGAACGGTCGGCCGGACCGCCGTCGTCTTCGGGGCGGCGGGTCTCGTCGTCGGGGCCGTCGTCGGCGGAGCCGCCGTCTTCGGAGCGGGGCTCCTCCTCGACGACTCGAGATCGAGGATCACGATCCGGGACGTCACCCGCGCGGAGCTGGACGGACTCGAGCGCGCTGCCGCTCCGAGCAGGGAGGCCTGCGGAGATCGTCGTGGGTGCGTGGAGGGCGTCGACGGGCCCGGGGCGTCGATCCACCGCTACCACTCCCTCGATCTCGCGCGGCAGGCGACGGTGTACAACACGAGGGACGTCTACCGGTCGGACCGGCTCGTCGTCGAGTTCGAACCGGATCTGGGCCCCGATGAGCGGCACGACCTGATCCAGGTGATCGAAGGGACCTGGACCGGGAGCAGCGACTGACGGGCGTGAAGCGAGCCGCACGGACGGCGTCGACGAGCGACCGGAGGGCGGGGCCCTCGACTACTCGCTCAGCGCCGATCCTCCCCCGGAATGCCCACCGGACAGGGGCCTCCGCAGGGGGTCCGCTCGGGTGCGGTCCGGGCCTACGCTCGCCCCATGCACCTCCGCACGGTCGCGATCAGGCCCGGCACCGCCGCCCTCGCGCCGGTCGGCGCGCCGCCTCGGACCGCGCTGGACGACGTGCTCGCCCACCTGATCGCGGCGCTGGCGATCGGATCCGGCCTGCTGCTCGTCCCGGCGGGCGTCGGCGGAGTGCCGCTCCTCGCCACCGGATCGACCGGAGCGAGCGCCTTCGAGGCGTGGGCGCTGATCCGGACGACGGTGGCCCTGCAGATCGGCATCGCCGTGCTCGCGATCGGTCTCGGCGCCGTGGCGCGGACGCGCGGACCCGCGGGAACCCGGGCGGAGCGCTGGTGCGTGGTCGCCGCGGTGAGCGCCGCGATCGGCGTGGTCCTGCTGGTCGTGCCGCCGGCCTGAGGAGCCTCCGGAGAGCGACGACCACCGGCCCGTCAGAATCGCCGCGCCCGGCCGTGACCGAACCGTCACCTCGCGCCGCGCGGCGTGATCGGATCGTTGCAGGATCCGGCACCGGCTGAGGTTCCGCATAGGACACACTCGGCCACAGGGGGCGATCGTCCCCCGCTCATGGGGAAGCCGACCGCGATCAGCGGCTCGGAGAAAGCAGGAATCGTGCGTTCTGCGCGACGACGCCACGGCGTCACCATCATCACCACTGCGGCACTGCTGGGGGCGCTCGCGTTCCCGTCCGTCGCCCTGGCCACCGAGGTCGTCCCTGACGCCGCCTCGAGCCCCGCACCGGCCGAGCCGGCTCCCACCGCGGAGCCGACCGCGACTCCGGAGCCCACGGCGACGCCGCAGCCGGCCTCGACTCCGGCGCCCACTCCGGCTCCGACCACCGCGCCCGTCGAGAGCGCGCAGTCGCCCCTGGCGATCGCCCTCGACCGCACCACCTACGAAGCGGGCTCGGCGTTCTCCGCGATCCCCTCGGCGGAGGGCTGGGCCGGCGGCCTGGACGTGTCCGGGACCGGTTTCCAGCCCGGCACCGTCGCCGTCGTCGTGCTCCGCGACGGCGCCTCGGAGGAGGCCGTCACCACCAGCGTGATCACCGCCTCCGGCGAGCTCCGCCTCCAGGACTGGCTCCCCACCGACGCGGACGGCGTCGCGGTGGACCCCCACCTCCCGCTCCCCGGCGAGACGATCTCCGTCGTCGCGGAGGGACTCGACGCCTCGGGCGCCCGTGTCGCCTCCGATGCCGTCGAGCTGACCGTGACGCAGCCCGACACGAGCGTCGTCTTCCAGAACCGGGAGGACGGCGGGGTGCTCCCGGCCGGTGCGGACATCCAGGTCGGAGAGTTCCGGATCTACGGCGTCGTCGCCTCGTTCCGCGGATTCGACCGCGGCGAGGACGTGTCCGTCACGCTCACCGCGCCCGACGGCAGCACCTCCGCCCTCGTGCCCCCCGCGCCGACCCCGCTCTCGGGCGAGGCCTTCGTCCTGCTCGACGCCGACACCATGGCGGACCAGCTGGGCACCTTCTCCGTCACCGCCACGGGAGAGACCAGCGGACGCTCCGTGACGTCGTCGCTGGAGCAGGTCCCCTCGCGCACCGCGATCCGGATCTGGCCCCAGGGGGCTTCGCCCGAGCCCGCCCCGGCGGACGGACAGCCCACCAGCGGTGGCGCTCTCCTCGGCTTCGGCGCGGACGAGACCGTCTCGATCGGCGTCTTCTCGACCTCGGGTGCGCGCCAGACGCTCACGGGCGGCGGCTCGAGCCTCGAGGTCGGCGTCGACGGGCTCGGCTGGAGCCTGATCTCCCTCGGCGAGTACCCTCTGCAGGACCCGGCGAGCGAGATCTACTGCGTCATCGCCCGCGGCACGTCGAGCGGTCTCGTGGCGAGCACCTCCTACGACTACACGCTGACGGAGGAGGACCCGATCGCCGGAGAGGCCGACTGCTCCGCCGCGGTCGCCGCCGTCACGGCGCACCCTGCCGGCGCCGGGCCCGCAGTGCACCCGGCCGGCTCCGGACCCGCGGCGCAGACGGGCGGCCACCGCCCCGTCCTCGCCTCGACCGGCGTCTCGACGACCGCGCCGCTCGCCCTGGCCGCCTTCGGCATCCTCGGCGGTCTCGCCCTGACGGTGCTCCGCCGCCGCCGCGCGTAGACGGCCGCGCACCGCGCACGACGAAGGCGCCCGGGCACACCGCCCGGGCGCCTTCGTCGTCGCGAGACCTGTCGGGTCAGTCGGACGGCACCGCGCAGGTCTCCTCCGCCGCGGTCTGACCCGGAGCGTCGACGGCGACGGGAGCGGGATCCGTCGGAGCCGCGCCGCCCTCCGCGGGCGTCTCCGCCGCGGGCGCCTCCTCCGCCGGAGCGTCGGACGCGAGGGTCACCGGCTGGTCGTTGAGGACGCGGCTCATGAGCTCGGCGCCGACCTCGGCGTTCGGCACGACCTTGCCCGGGTAGTCCGGGTCGTCGAGCGCCGGGTACTGCACGAACACCATCTTCGAGAGGTCGACGTCCTTCAGCGCGAGGGCGAGCGAGATCATCGTCGCCGGGCTCGTGAGCGACGTCGACAGGTGCACGTTCGACGAAGTCGCCTGCGCGAGTCCGTAGAGGGCGGGGATGTTCGAGAGGGTGTCGGCCGAGCGGACGGTGCGCATCAGGGAGGCCAGGTACTGCTGCTGCGACGAGATGCGGCTGAGGTCGCTCTGGTCGCCGACGCCGTGGCGGCTGCGGAGGAACGAGAGGGCCATCGACCCGGAGACGGTGGAGGTGCCGGCGGGCAGGTCCAGGCCCGAGTCGGTGTCGAGGATCGGACCGGTGAGGCAGATCGGGACCCCGCCGACGGCGTTGCTCATCTCGATGACGCCGTTGAAGGACACCCAGCCGGCGTAGGGCACCGTCAGGCCGGTGAACTGCTGCAGGGTGTCGTTGACGCAGGCGAGCCCGCCGTACTGGAACGCGGAGTTGAGCGGGACGCCGGCGGCCGCCTCGGTGACGACGCCCGTCTCGGGGTCGGTGCACGCGGGACGGTCCAGGATCAGGTCGCGCGGGAAGCTGATCACCGTCGCGCTGCGGTGGTCGGCCGAGACGTGGAGCAGGATGTTGACGTCGTTGAGCGTGTCGTCGCGGACGCCGAAGGAGTCGCCCTGCGTGGCGTCGTTGTCGGTGCCGACCACCAGGACGTCGAAGCCGCCCTCGACCGCGCCCATCTGCACGTTCCCGGCGGTGGGAGGAGCGACGCCGAGGTCGACCGCGTTGTCGGCGACGTTCCGGCTGATGCTCACCGTCGCGATCGCCACGAGCGAGGTGGCGCTGACAGCGAGGACGCCGACCACCGCCGCGATCCCGACCACCACTGTCCGCACCCCGGACCGCCGCCGGAGCCGCCCGTGCCGCACCGCGCGCTCGTGAACCCTCATGCGCTCCCACCCCTCGCCCCGCCCGCCCGTTCGCGGACGCAGTCGCTCGCCAGTGTAGGCAGGCCCCCTCCGATGCGGCGCGGAACGGCCCTGCTACCGTCGTGCGCGCATCGAGGAGCGGAGGAGGAGCCGTGGAACGCCGAGTCGTCGATCCCGTCACGCAGATCGAGTGGATCGTCCCGCCGTTCGCGACCGAGGAGGACACCCTCGCCCGCGCGCGGGCCGATCGGGAGGGGCGGCTCGCCGACCTCCGCCTGTACCCGGACCACTGCGCGGAGTAT
Organism: Rathayibacter sp. AY1E6; assembly: GCF_002931115.1. Classification (NCBI taxonomy): domain Bacteria; kingdom Bacillati; phylum Actinomycetota; class Actinomycetes; order Micrococcales; family Microbacteriaceae; genus Rathayibacter; species Rathayibacter sp. AY1E6. The sequence goes on from NZ_PSVK01000009.1 coordinate 103,939, forward strand.
CCGCTCTGGGCGGTCGACGGCCCGATCGACGATCCGGGTGCGATCGGCGTCCCGGAGGCCCTGCACGGACCGCTGCTCCGCTGGCAGGAGCTCTGGGCGTCCGGATGCGACGTGTTCGAGGGCTGGAGGAGCGCCGAGGCGGAGGAGCGCTGGCTCGCCCTCGGCCGGGAGTTGCACACCGAGCTCGAGGCCGCCCTCTGGCTGACGACCCGGGTGCTCGCCTGCTTCTGAGGACTGCTGCTCGGACATCCGCGGGAAAGCCGGCGCAACCCGTCCCCGGACCGGCCCCTGCGTGCCTACCCTGGACGGTGCGCTCTCCTCGTCTTCTGCAGCAGGTCGTCGGCAAGCTCGGCGGGCAGCGGCCCGCGGCCCCGGTGAGCCGTCGGGCGCAGCGCGCGCTCCTCGCCGAGCAGACGGTCCGCGGAGTGCTCGAGCTGGCCGTGCGGCTGGGCGAGACGCTGCTCTCGCTGGGGTCCGCGGCCGCCGAGGTGACCGAGACGATCCAGCGGGTGTGCCGCGCGTACGGCATCGAGTGCCAGGTCGACCTCACCTTCACGTCGATCCTGGTCGTGCACGACGGAGGCGACGACTCCCCCAGCGTGAGCGTGCTGCGCGTCGTCCCCTCCCGCAGCGCCGACTACGAGCGGCTCGCCCGCGTGACGGCGCTCGTCACCGCCATCACCGAGGGCTCGCCGGAGGTGCGGGTCGCCGACGCCGTCGATTCCGCCGAGGCCCGCGAGGAGGCCCGGCACCAGTTCGAGGCCGCGCACGACCGGCTCGACGCGATCCTCGTCCAGCCGCACCGCTACCGCCGCGGAGTCGTCACCCTCACGCTCGCGCTGATGGCCGCGGGCGTCGCGCTCCTGCTCGGGGGCGGACCCCTCGTCGTGCTCCTCGCCGCCGCGACGGCCGCCGCGATCGACCTGGTCAACCAGCTGCTCGCCCGCTGGGGCCTGCCCGCCTTCTTCCAGCAGATCGCGGGCGCCGCGCTGGCGACCGGAGTGGCGGTGGTGCTGCTCGCGGTCGTGCCGCGGCTGCCCGTGGAGCTGGCGGTACTGCCGCCCGCGCTCGTCGTCGCGTCGGGGGTGGTCGTGCTCCTCGCCGGGCTCTCGTTCGTGGGAGCGGCGGACGACGCGATCAACGGGTTCCCGATCACCGCGGGCGGCCGGCTGCTCGAGGTCGGGCTGCTGACGCTGGGCATCGTCGTCGGCATCGCCGTGGTGCTCGACGGCGCGCGCTCGCTCGGGGTCGAGCTGGTGCTGGTCGACTCCTACGCCCGCCCCTGGCCGGCGGCCGTGCAGGTGCTCGGCGCCGGGGTCGCGGCCGGCGCCTGGGCGCTCTCGTCGCACACCCCGCCGCGGCCCGCGCTCATCGCCGCCCTCACCGGAGCCGGCGCGTTCCTTGTCTCCGACTCGCTGACCACCTCGGGCTTCGCGCCGCTCATGGCCAACGCCCTCCCGGCGCTGGCGATCGGCCTGCTCGGCGAGATGCTGGCCGAGCGGATGCGGGTGCCCACCGTGGTGACGACCGCGTGCGCGATCGTCCCCCTCCTGCCCGGCCTCACCCTCTACCGCGGCGTCCTCGGCCTCACCTCGAACGCCGGCCCGAGCGCCGGGATCGAGCTCCTGCTCCAGGCGGGCATGATCGCGCTGGGCCTCGCCGGCGGAGTCACGCTCGGCCGGATCGCCTACCGCCGCCTGCGCACCCCGATCGTGCGGGCGGTGGCGCCGGTCCGCGCCCGGACCCGCCGGGACCGCGGGATCGAGCAGGCCCTCGCCGCCGACGTCCTCTACCCCGACGGCGCCGAGGCCGGGCAGGCGGACACCGCGCAGGTCGTCACGGCGCCGGGCGGCGGATCCGGCCTCACGGCGTCCGACCCGTCGGCGCCGGCCGCGGTCGACCCCGCACCGCTGCCCGACGAGCCGGCGCCGGCCGCCGAGGAGCCGTTCACCCGCACCGGGATCGTCCCGATCGTCAGCACGATCGGCGTGACGGAGCCGGTGCCGATCGTCACCGAGGAGGATCCGGCCGACCGGGGCTGACGACAGGGCCTGCTCCCGCGGTCGGCTCCTCGCCGCAGAGGGAGCCGCCCCGCCGGTCAGCCCGCGTCGCCCCGCACGACCGCGGTCCGGCGGGTGTCGATGACGATCACCGAGCCGAGCACGATCAGGGCGAGCGACACCGAGGCGAGCGTGTCGGTCAGCCAGTGGTAGCCGAGGTAGAGCCGGGCGACGATCTGGCCGGCGATCATCCCGAGCGAGAGCGCGAAGCCCCCGATCATCCAGCTCCGGGAGGAGCGGCGGGAGGCGAGGAGGAACGTGGTGATCAGGAAGAAGTCGCTCACGCCGGTGACGTGGCCGGAGGGGAACGAGAACGTGACGTCGGGCCCGAGCAGCATGTACTCAACCGGCGGGCGCATCCGCATCACGAGGTGAGCGGCCAGCTGCACGCTGAGCATCCCGACGAGCATGCCGCCGGCCAGGAGGATCGGCCGCCAGAGGTGCCGCGCGAGGACGAACCAGAGCACGAGCACCGCCAGGATGATGACCGGCAGGTAGACCGGCCCGAAGACGGTGGCGAGCGCGTCCATCACGACCGTGCCCTCGGCGGAGCGCTTCTCGCGGAACCACTCGGCGACGACCGGATCGAGGACGGTGAGGCCGGTGCCGCTCGCGACCTGCGCGGTGAAGGCCGCGAAGAGGACGACGCCGACGCCGATGAGGCCGAAGCCGGCCCGGTCGAGGCCGCGGCGCGCCTCCGGGGCCATCACGCGCTCCTCCACGAGGAACCGCTGGTGGAAGCGGGCGCGGCGCGAGAGGGCGGGGGTGCTCATCCGCTCACCCTAGGGCTGCGGAGGCGCCGCCGACCGGGCCGTTCGCTCAGCGTCCTGCCGCGTAGTGCGTCTGGATCTGCTCCGGCGTGAGGACCGTCGAGTACACCGCGGCGTAGCGCAGGCTCCCGCCGAAGTACGAGGAGCCGACGTTCGGCCACTGGCCGCCCAGGCTGTCGTATCCGATCTTCCAGGTGCCCGTCGTGTTCTCGGCCGTGCGGTACGTGCTGTTCGAGGCGACCTTCACGCCGTCGACCCAGAGCGCGATGCCCGCCGTCGGCGAGAGCGTGGAGACGACGTGGTGCCAGAGCCCGTCGTTGACGGCTCGGGTGCTCGTGATGGTCTGCGCGGCGCCGTTGTAGACGCCGAAGACGAGCTTGCCGTCGGCACCGATGTAGGTGTGGCGGTCGTACTGGCCGCCGGGAGCGGTGGCTCCCGCGCTGAAGCTGAAGAGCTTGCCGCCCGCGTTCGTGGTCTTGAACCAGATCTCGGTGCTGAAGGTGCCGGGGTTCCTGATCTCCAGCGGCGTGCTCAGGTACTGGTTGGTGCCGTTCGGCGTCCAGGAGCCGCCCGCGTCGCGCGGGCAGGCCTTGGGCGTCGCGGCGGAGCTGACCATCGCGGTCGGGAAGATGCTGGTGGAGCGGTAGGTGCCCGGGTACTGGCCGGAGTCCGTGTCGGGCGCGGTCGTCGATCCGCTCGGCTGCGCGAGCGTGTAGGCGAAGAGCGCGGCCCCGCGGTCGGCGGCGAGGGCGCCGTCGCAGGTGAAGAACGCGGCGGCGCTGCCGACCGTGTTGGTCGAGTTCAGGATCGAGGCGGTGTACGCGCCGGAGGTGGCAGGGGCGGTGAGCAGCACGGCGGCCAGGGCGGCGGCGGCGAGGGCGGCGGCGGCAGACCTCGGGCGGGCGAGGAGGGTGCGCAGCCGCGCGGCCGGCGAGGCGGCGGAGAGGCGGTGCCGGCTCATGCCGTCTCCTCCTCGCGGGCGGCGCGGCGGCCGCGCTCGGCGGTCCGCTCCGGCTCGCCGGGGAGGCCGACGAAGACCGTGTAGAGCACCGGGATCGCGCAGAGCAGGACGAAGAGGACCCAGCCCCAGAACGGCAGGTGCAGAGCGGAGGAGAGGGCGTAGGCGTCTCCGTCGTGCGCCGGGATCTGCAGGCGGCCGACCTGTCCGGAGACCAGGTCGACGGGGTCGGCGCCCTCGGCGCTCACGCGGATGGGGAGGACGCCCGTCGAGACGAGCGTGGCGTTCGTCGTGCCGCTGTCGGCCGTGGCCTCGAGGACGACGATGCCGACCAGCGGGCGGAGCACGAAGACGGTGACGGACGCGACGAGCGAGAGGCCGAGGATCCGCATCGACGCCCGCTGGGTGGGCGAGGCGATGAAGCGGGTGAGCAGCTGCACGAGGACGGCGCCGATGATCAGCAGCGGCAGGCCGCGCACGAGCCAGCCGAGCACCGGCAGCGCCGTGGTGACGACTCCGATGAGCTGGTCCTGGCCGGTGGCCCACGGATCGACGGCACCGTTGATGTCGCCCTGGGTGCGGAGCGTGCCGTCGTCCGCGATCTCGACGACCCGGTGGGTGTAGGTCTCGTCGGGCGTGGTGGTGGGGTGGAAGCTGACCGCGTCGCCGACCCGGACGTCCTCGAGGGCCGTCGGCTCGGTGAGGACGAGGGTGCCGACGGGGGCGGCCGTACCCATGGAGGGCGTCTGCACGATGAACCAGCGTCCGCCGGACGCGTGGAACAGGAGCGCCGCCGCGACCAGGACGGCCAGCAGAGCGGTCGTCGTCCAGATGAGGGCGGTGCGGAGGAGGGACCGGCGGGGGCGGTCGGTGCGGG